>JAABTM010000222.1 GCA_011389855.1 Desulfobacteraceae bacterium | reverse complement strand
TCCGATCCGGGGGGCCCGGCGGTCGTGCCAGATGATCTCGTGGTCCCAGACCCGGAACGCGGCCACGTAGGTGTCGTAGGTGCATTCCATGGTCCGTTTGAGAACCTCGAAGTAGTATCGGTCCATCTCAAGAGAGGTGAGGTCCCGGACCTGTTTTTCGATTTGGGCGTCTTCCAGTCGATCCCCTGTCGTCATTCCGTTTGCCCTTTCCTTTTCCTTCCGGGGCGGCGTTGCACCGTTTGGACGTAAGGGTAACCTTATCCCCGCGGCCTGTCAAGATTGACAGTTCCCTCCAGTTTGCCTATAACCGGGCCCAACGACGAATCGAGCAACCGAATGGAATATCCTTTATGATCAGTGCGGAAAATCTGTCCAAAAGCTACGGCGGCCAAGTCCTCTTTGACGGGGTCTCCTTTCAGATCAACAGCCGGGAGCGGGTGGGGCTGGTGGGCCGGAACGGCCACGGCAAGACCACCCTGTTCCGGATGATCATCGGCGAGGAACTGCCCGACGAAGGGTCTCTCAACCTTCCCCGGAACTACCGGATCGGCCATGTGGCGCAGAGGATCCGGTTCTCGGAAGAGACCGTCCTCAAGGAGGGGATGCAGGGCCTGCCCGAAGACGAGGCGGACCACCACTGGAAGGTGGAAAAGGTCCTGGCCGGCCTCGGATTTTCCGAGGCGGACATGGCCCGGCCGCCGGAGGTCTTTTCCGGCGGGTACCAGGTGCGGCTCAACCTGGCCAAGGTCCTGGTCTCGGAACCCGACCTCCTGCTCCTGGACGAACCCACCAACTACCTGGACATCACCTCCATCCGGTGGATCGAGCGGTTCCTTTGGGCCTGGCCCCGGGAACTGCTGCTAATCACCCACGACCGGGGATTCATGGACAAGGTGGTCACCCATTCCCTGGCCATCCACCGGAAAAAGACGCGGAAGGTGGCCGGCGGCACGGAAAAGCTCTACGCCCAGATCGCCCAGGAAGAGGAGATCCACGAAAAGACCCGCCTCAACGACGAGCGTAAGCGGAAGGAGATCGAACAGTTTATCAACCGGTTCCGCGCCAAGGCCCGGCTGGCCAACCTCGTCCAGTCCCGGGTCAAGACCCTGGAAAAGATGGAGAAAAAAGAGAAGCTGGAGGGGGTCCGGTCCCTGGATTTCGTCTTCCGGGAAAAGCCCTTCCCCGGCCGCCACGTCATGACGGCGGAGGGGCTCCGGTTCGGCTACGACCCGGACCGTCCCCTCTTTTCGGATTTCGGCGTCTCCGTGGGACCCGGAGAGCGGATCGGCGTGGTGGGCAAGAACGGCAAGGGCAAGACCACCCTTCTCAAGGTGCTGGCCGGCGCGTTGCCGTCCCAGGCGGGCGGGATCCGCTGGAATCCCAACGTCGCCACCGGCGTTTTCGAGCAGACCAACATCCAGCACCTGGTGGACGAGCGGACCGTGGAGGAGGAGATCCGCCTCTCCCATCCCGATGTGGAGCGCCAGAAGGCCCGCAACATCTGCGGCGCCATGATGTTCGAGGGGGATTCGGCCCTCAAGAAGATCAGCGTCCTTTCCGGCGGCGAAAAAAGCCGGGTGATGCTGTGCAAGCTGCTGGTCACGCCCGTCAACGTCCTCCTCCTGGACGAACCCACCAACCATCTGGACATGGACGCCTCGGACGAACTCCTGGCGGCCCTGGACGATTTCAGCGGCGTGGTGATCATGGTGACCCATAACGAGACGTTTCTCCACGCCCTGGCCCAACGGCTCATCGTGTTCCAGCAGGACGGGGTCGATGTGTTCGAGGGGACCTACGAGGACTTTCTGGAAAAGCGGGGATGGGAAGAGGAAGGCCCGGCGGGGTCGGAACCCCGGAAGCCCGCACCGGACGCCGGCCCGAAGCTGAGCCGGAAGGATCTCCGGCGGCGCCGGTCCGAGATCGTCGCCGACCGGTCCAAGGCCCTGAAGCCCATCGAAAAAGAGATCGAAAAGACCGAAAACCGGATCGAAGCCCAAGAAAAGGAGCTGGATCGGCTCAACCACGAGATGCAGTCGGCCACCCAGGATGGGGGCGGGGACCGGATCGCCGCCCTGGGCCGGTCCATCCACGCCTGCCAGGAAGCGATCGACCGCCTCTTCGGCGACCTGGAGGCCCAGACCGAACGGCTGGACGCCCGGCGGGTCCAGTTCGATAAAAAACTTACCGAACTGGAAGAGCTGGAATAATGTGAAGCGCCTACGCCGAACCCCGGTGAAAGCGCCGGCTGGTCGGATGTTTTGATAAACATGGCGGGCGCCTCAGTTGAACCGCGCCATGCGCATCTCCTGGTGGAGGCGGTCGGCCCGCAGGCAGAAAGTTTCCAGTTTGGCGTTGATCAGTTGGGGAAAGGGCGACCCGTCGGTTTCGATGGCCAGAAAGGGGAGGTCCTCGATACCCGACAGGGTCGCGCGGAGTTGATCGTTTTTGGGATCGGTCCGGAGCTTGGCCTCCTTGACCATGGTTTTGGTCAGGAGCGCTTCGGCGAGCCGGTTGGGCATGCAGCCGAAGGGGCCGATGGCGATGACCCCGCAGACGTGGGAGACGATCTCCGTCAGTGCGCTCCCCACCGTCAGGATGGTCTCGCAGGTGAGGTGGGGCTGGATGTAGGGCTTGGCGTTGTCCAGAATCGCTTCCACGTCCAGGGGCGCGGCGTGGACAAGGCCGGAGGTCGCCAGGATCGATTTGATGCGCCGTTCGTACCGGGCCATGAACATTTTTTTGAGCAGAAAGCCCGGCAGCTCCGGAATCGAGGCCCGGGAGGGGCAGTACCCGTGCTGGTAGAGAAAATCGCAATAGTGGAGCCACTCCGCCACCGGGGCGCACGCGACGGCGAACCCCTTATCGGCCAGTTCCTCGGTGAGAAAGCGGCGGGAGAGGCTGTCCCGCCGGACGAAGATCTCCCCGGTGAGGGCGATCACGGGGACCTCCTCGGGCGGGAGCTTCTGGGGAATCTCCGCCAGCCGGGCCGCCGAGCGTTCGAGGGCCGCTTCCAGATCCGGGTAATATCCGTATTCCAGTTCGAAGAGGAGGTCGTTCCAGACCTTTTCCAGAATGTCCAGCCCGCCCCGGGGGTCCCGGGCGTTGGCCAGAATCATGGACCGGATGTCTTCGATCACGTCGGAGACGATAACGGCCCACCAGCCCCGGGTGCTGAAATCGCTCCGCATGCCGCTGTAGGCGTTCTCGCCGGAAAGGGAGAAGAGGGCCACGTCCGGGATCTCCCGGTTTTTGACCAGTTCTTCCATGAAGGTCCGGTACTGGCCGAACCGGCAGGGACCCGACGCCGTGGCCATGAAATAGACGATCACCCGGTCCGGCGGCGCTTCGTTTTGGAGGTAGTGGAGCAGGCCGCCGGTGGTCAACTGGAGGGGGAGGCACTCCTTGCAGGTGGTGTTGGCCCGGCCCAGTTTGAGGGCGGCTTCATCCGCCGGCGGCAGGGCGCGGGCGTCGATGCCCTCGGAGCGGAAGACGGCGGCGAACGCCTCCGAGGAGTACCGGCCCATGGAGGGGATCAGCACCCGGACCCGTGAATCGGCCAAGGGGATCGCCTCCCCCGCGGAGGTGATCACCGCCGGCCGGCCGTTCCGGAGGGTGGTGCGGGCGGGGGTGAAGGAGGAGTGGGTAGTGGTTAGTGGGTAGTGGGTAGTGGTTAGTGGGTAGTGGGTAGTGGGTAGTGGCTTGTGGCTTGTGGCTTGTGGTTCGAATCTCTGATCACTATCCACTATCCACTGTCCACTATCCACCGCCCTTTGCCGCCGGTAGGCGGCCACCACGTCCAGGAAGGCTTCGATGCGGGTTTCCAGGCCGGCGTCGGCCGTGTGGCTGTCCAGCTCCAGGATCAGGGCCGGCTTCCGGCCCATGAGGCTCCGGAAATACCCGATGACGAAGGAGTCGGGACCACAGGAAAAATTGGTGATGTAGAGGCCGAAGAGCTGGGGATGACGTTCGACGAACCGGGTGGCCTTGAGGATCATCTGGCCCAGCCCCCAGTACATGTTGTACCCCACCGCCTCGTCGTCGAGTGGCAGGAAATCCATGGGGATGACCCGAATGCCCCGGGATGCCAGCTTGCGGGGGATTCCCATGTGGGCCTCGTCCGCGAACCCGTTGTAGGGCCGGCCGAACACCACCACGGCGCTCTCGTCGGGGGTGTTTTCCAGGTCGGCCAGGGCGTCCCGCCCCAGTTTCTTCATCCGGCCGAACACATCCTCCTGCCGGCCGACGGCCTTTTCCGCGGCGGCCGCGGCGGTCCGGCGATCGATGCCCATCCGTCGGGCCGTTTCCAGGAGCGGCTTTTTGGCGGTCTTCAACCCGGCCGTCAGGTCCATGACCGGCGAGATGAGCTGGGTCCCGCGTTTCTGGAGCGCGTCGATCCTCTTCCCGAACGCGGTGCGCAGGTAATAGACCTCTCCCTGTACGATGGGGCAGACCTGGGCGTGGCTGCCGCCGTTCATGTCCGGCACCGCCTTGAAATGGGGCAGGAACAGATAGGCCGGCCGCTCTGTCCCTTTGTCCCTCTGTCCCTTTGTCCCTCTGTCCCTTTGTCCCTTTGTCCCTGTCAAAAGCCGATGAAAAAACCCGTGGGCCAGCTCCGCCGGATAGCAGAGAGGAGCGTCCCGGTGATCGATCCCCTCGGGCGACGGCGCGTCGGGCAGGGTCGTATCGAACCCCAGTTCCCTGAAAAAGGTCTCGTAGAGGGGGTAGTAGGTGTTGACCAGAAAGCTCCGGTTGAGGCCGACGACGCCTTTTGCCGGCGCCGGATCAGTCTCCGGTTCCGGCGCATCGCGATGGAAGACCATCTCCTGCCGCCGGGCCACCAGGTCCAGGGCCCGTGTGTCGTATTGGATTTTTCGTCGCAGGTTGTAATACCGGTTGCAGGCCCCGCCGAAGGGGTAGGTCTTCCCCTCGGTGCGGATCACCGCCACTTCGCAGCGGCGGTCGCATTTTTCCTTTCCGCCCTTGCAGATAAACGATTTGCCGTAGCTCACCTCCCGGTCGATCAACGCGTCCAGGCTGAATCGGGCCGCCGGTAAGAGGCCTGCCTCGATCCGCTTCTTGATTTCGAGGGCCACCCCGAAGGCCCCCATGAGGCCGGGTTCGGGGGGCACGATGATCTCTTTTCCGGTGATGGAGGCCATGGCCAGGGGCACGGCGTGGTTGTAGCAGACCCCGCCCTGCATGAAGACTTTTTCACCCACGGGCCGGTTCCCCTTGACCCGGTTGCTGTAGTTCATGCAGATGGAGTAGACCAGGCCGGCCACGATGTCGGCCTGGGCCACGCCGTCGTGGACTGCGGTCTTGATGTCCGACGAGATGAAAGCGGCGCACTGGTCGTTGAAGTTGGGAGGCCGCTCCCCCCGCAGGGCGATGTCGGCGATGTCGGTCATGGGGATGGAGAGGGTCTCCCGGGCCGATTCCTCCAGGAACGAGCCGGTGCCGGCGGAGCAGGCCTCGTTCATGGCGTAGTCCGAGGGGACGCCGTTGGTGATGTAGGTGTATTTGGCGTCCTGGCCCCCGATCTCGAAGAGGGTGTCCACCCCGGGGTCGAAATAGACCGCCGCCTCGGCATGGGCGATGATTTCGTTGACGACCCCGTCGGTCATGGCGTGGAGCCCGGCGATCTGCCGGCCCGAGCCGCAGACGCCGAGGCCCGCGATCTCGATGCCGGCGGGGTCCACCTGTTCGGCGATTCCATCCCGGATGTGACGGTAGCAGGACCGGGAGGCCTCCACGGGCTGGCCGTTGGTCCGGAGATAGATGGACCCCAGCAGCGCGTTGTCCGACCACCGCAGGAGGACCGCCTTGGTGGTGGTGGAGCCCACATCCAGCCCCAGCACGCATTTGTCGCCGGGCCGGATTTGGCCCCGCTTCAGGGTCTTGAACGCCACCCGGTCCTCGAACCGGCTCAGGGGGGGCAGGGTGTCGAAGGCGGCGGCGTCCTTGTGGAACAGTTCGGCTTTCCCCGGAAAGGGGACCGTCTTCCGGGTCAATCCCCACAGGGCCGCGCCCAGGGCCTCGAAATACGGCGCTTCCTCCGGGACGACGAGCCCCGGGATCTCTTCGGCCAGGTATCCCACCATCACCCGGTTCCGCACCGAGCCGCCGACCACCATGACGTTTTTTTTCTCCACGGATTTGAGCAGCTCCAGCACCTTGGCGGCCATCATCCGGCAAAGCCCGGCCGTGACCCGCCCAACGGGGATCCCCTTATTGGTGGCGTGGGTGCAGTCGGACTTGCAGAAGACCGAACACCGCCCCGACAGCCGATAGGGCGTCGCCCCTTCGGCCAGTTCGGAGACGCGCCGGATGTCCACGTCCATCCGCCGGAGCTGCTGGAGGAAGAACTCCCCGGTTCCCGAGGCGCATTTGTTGCCGGTGACCACGTTGGAGACCTGGCCGTTGCCGTCGAGGGTGTAGGCCATGAAGGTTTCGCCGCCGGCGGACACGATGGCCGGGCAGTCGACGCCGTCGGGTTTCACGAAGCGATAAGCGTGTTCCACCGCTTCGGTTTCGGAGATCTGGGAGAGGTTGACGTACTGCCGGAACCGGCGGCCGGTGGCGGCGATCCGGTCGATGTCGTCGAGATTGAGTTCCGAGAGCGCTTTGGAAAGGGTGCGCCGGGGATCGCCGTCATGGGGATAGAGGGCGTGGTCCGTCACCCGGGGCCGCTCTTTGGGGTCGCCTCCGGAGGCGGCCAGTTGAACAAGGGATATGGTGGATGCGCCGATGCAGATGCCAAGGCTTTTCATTTCGCGTCTCCATGGATAGGATTCACGGATCGGATAAAGCAGTTGTCCCCCGACGAAACGGATCGGAAAGAGGGGAGCGAGTCGGAAAATTCGACGACTTCGGGTTCCACCGGATCGGCGGGGCCGGGGCCCTCGGCAGCCAGTTCGCTCAGGCTGTTTTCGACCGAGATCCAGAAATCCTGCCGGTCGTTGAGGAGCCCGCCCTTGCCTTCCACCATGTGGAGGTGGTCGTAGTCGGGGCAGAGCACCGCCTTCCGGACCCGCATCCGGGGCGTCAGATCCTTGAGGTCGATCTTGTAGTGGTCGAAGGAGACCCAGTCCGTGTCTTCGATGACGTCGTAGATGGGTTCGGCCGCCGGGGCCTTTTCGAGGAGCAGGGCGCTCTGGAGGGGCACCATGCCGTCGTTGGCCATGTAAAGCAGGGCGTCGCCGCCGCCTCCCATGTCCCTGGCCTCCATGTTGGCCATGACGTGGATGGCCATTTCCAGGCCGGCGTGGTCGGAAAAGGAGAGGTTGAGCCAGTTGAAGGGACTGGCGCCCGTCAGCCCCAGATCGGTGTCGTAGCCGCCGTAGGCGATGATTTTAGCGTCGTACCGCGCGTCGGCGTTGAGTTCGGCCAGGGTGCCCGTCCGCCGGTCCGGCAGGTAGATCGTCTCGTCGGGGCCTTCCGGCGAAGGATCGGGGAGGTTGGCGTCCAGGACCGACAGCACGTGATCCTCTCCCAGGGGACTCTCCAGGCTGAAGGCGCTGTAGCCGATGCCGTGCTCCGGCCCGTCGAAATTGTCCCAGGCCAGCCCCATGGTCCCCATGTCCGCCACGTTGACCACGGCGTCGTAGGTGAAGTCGTAGAACACCTCCGCCAGGTCCGTATCCCGGAACTTGCCCCTGATGGTCTCCAGACCCCAGTCGGGCACTGCGCCGGGGGAGCCGTGGTGGGGCGTGGCCAGGGTCACCAGGCCCAGGACCCGGTCCCCCTCCCGGCCGTCGCCGTAGCCGCACATATAGGCCCGGCTGACCAGTCCGCCCCGGCTGTGGGCCAGGAGCAGGAGGGGCCGGTCCGGGCCGAACCGGGCGGCGATGGCGTCCCCCAGCTCTTTTGCATTGCCCGAATCGCCGTCATAGCCGATCACCTGCGAGGTGTCGTGGCGGAACCGCCAGATCTCGTACCGGGCGTCCACATCGCCGTTGTCTTCGACCCAGTCGAGAAAAAAATCCCAGCGGTCCTGTTTGGCCCGGGAGGAATTGTCCCCGTGGACCAGAACCAGCAGCGTTTTGCCGGGATCGGGGTCGTTTTCAGGGATCAGCCCCCATTCGCCGTCCGCCCGGGGAGCTGCACGGCGGGCGGATCGGGAAGCCGTCGGCGGCCATGTCGGATCGTCTTTTCCTTTGGGATCGAGCAGGCCGTACAGTCCCGGACCCGGCGCCTGGAAGGCTGCGGAAAAGCCCGACGCATCGACGACGGCGGTCCGGCCCGTGTCGGCCCATGCGCTGCCGGTGGCGTTGGGCCGCGCCAGGACGAGGCTGGCGCCCGGCGCCAGGGGGGCGACGAGGGGGCAGACCACGTCCGCCGGCGCCTCGATGTCCGGCATGACGATCCCCACCGCCCCGGCGACGGCGCCGTCGGCGGCGTGGGGTTCCGCGAGGGCGTCGGCGTAACCGATCAGTTCCACGGCGACCGCCCGGTCCAGGGCCCCGGCGGGCAGGGTGATCCGGAGGCCGGAATCGGTTTCCATGGCGCCTCCCCCGGGGCCGATGGTTTTCGTTGTGGAAAGGCCGGAGGGGGCGATCTGGAAGGGCGCCGTTTGGGCGGCTGCGGGGGGTGGAAAAAGGGAAAAAGGGATAAAGGTACAAAGGGACAGAGGGACAAAGGCGCAAAGGGACAAAGGGGTTCGGGCGCAGGATTTGATAATATGGGTGATGGCCGTCAGGGGGTGTCTTGGGTTCATGGGATTGCGTCTCTTCGGTTGCGGATTAATGCCAATAAAAGGCCCCCGGCAAAGGGGGAATGTCCAAACGCGATAAAAGATAATTATATTAAAAACCGGTTCAAGGTGTCAAACTCTGAGTTGATGCCGCGAAGGCGAATTATGGAAA
>JAABTM010000221.1 GCA_011389855.1 Desulfobacteraceae bacterium | reverse complement strand
AATGGGTTTCGTCTTCAATGGCCGGATCATCGGTTTCTGCCAGGAGGCGGTGGAGGATGGCCAGAGACCGATCCGACTGGCCAAGTTTTTCGTAGGATTTACTTGCCAGCCAGATGGCGTCGGCGATTTCCGGTGAGATGGCGATGCCGGTTTCATCCGTATTTCGCCGGATGTGCCGTCCAAAGGCGTCAATGGCCTCGGCGTGCTTCCCAAGCTGGAAAAGGGCTTTCCCCATGAGGTTAAGAGCCGAATCGACCTTTAAGGCATCCGGGAAAAAATGGAGGAAACGTTCAAATTCGATAATCGCCTTATCGTATTCGCCGGATTCAAAATAAGCCTGTGCAAAAGTGAACTGGTCTTCCGCATCCAGCACCAGCGTCTCCGTGCAATGGGCGGAAGACGGGTGATAAAAAACGGATGACAGCAGGAAAAAAAGGATAAGAAGCGTCGTTTCGGCCGCCGGTCCCCTGCCTTCTGTCCCAAGCCCTCTGTCCTCTGTCCTCTGCCCTCTGCTTTTCATCTCTGCGTCACCCGCAACACCTCCTCGATCGTCGTCAGCCCTTGCAAAATTTTGTCGATGCCGTCCTGGCGCAACGAGACCATGTCGGCGGCCTTTTTGATGCGGTTGGAGTCGTAGGTTTGTAAAATCAGGCTTTTGATCTTGGGGTTCATGACCATGACTTCAATGATGACGCACCGGCCTTTATAACCGGTGTGGAGGCAGTTGGGGCAGCCCACCGCCTGGTGGATGGCCCCGGCGGCGGCGGCTTCACCCGTGATGCCGATGGTTTCAAGGGCCACGTCGTCGGGCAGATAGGGTTCCTTGCAGTCGTTGCACAGAACCCGCACCAGCCGCTGGGCCGCCACGGCCAGTACGGCCGAGGAGATGAGGAACGGTTCGACGCCGATGTCCACCAGCCGGGTGATGGCGGACGCCGAGTCGTTGGTGTGAAGGGTGGAGAAGACCAGATGGCCGGTCAGGGCCGACTGAACGGCGATCTCGGCGGTTTCCCGGTCCCGGATCTCGCCCACCAACACCACGTCGGGATCCTGCCGGACGATGGACCGGAGACCCCGGGCGAAGGTGAGTTCGATCTTGGGGTTGACCTGGATCTGGCTGATGCCCCGGAGCTGGTATTCGACCGGGTCCTCGATGGTGATGATGTTGATGTCCGGCGTGTTGATCTTCGACAGGATGGCGTAAAGGGTCGTCGTTTTTCCCGAACCGGTGGGGCCTGTCACGAGGATGATCCCGTTGGGGGTGGCGACCAGTTGCCGGAGCAACTCCAATTGCTCGGCGGTCATCCCCAGCTCGCCGAGACTCAAAAGCGAGGTGCTTTTGTTCAGGAGACGGAGCACCACCCGCTCGCCGAATGTGGTGGGAATCGTCGATATCCGGACGTCGATGTCCTGGTCCCCCAGCTTCACCTCCAGGCGGCCGTCCTGGGGCAGCCGCTTTTCCGCGATGTTCATCTTGGACATGACCTTGATGCGGGAGGTCAGGGCCGGCTGGATCCACTTGGGCGGCGTCAGGAGATCGTAGAGGATGCCGTCCACCCGGTACCGGACCTTGAAGCTGTCCTGGTAGGGTTCGATGTGGATGTCGCTGGCCCGGGCCTTGACCGACTGGGAGATGATGTGGTTGACGAGTTTGATGATGGGGGCGTCGGAGGTGTCGTCCAGGAGATCGGCGGTGTCCTCGATCTCGCTGATGATGGTGGCCCCGTTTTCCTCCATGTCCTGGACGAGCTGCTCGGCCGAGTCGCGGTTCAGGTCGTAGGAGAGGTTGATGGCCGAGAGGATGGCCTCCTTGGTGGAAAGGACCACCTGGTAGTTTTCCACGCCGATGATCCGGATGAGATCGTCCAGGGCCTGGAACGCCGACGGATCGTTGATGGCGATGATGAACCCGGAAAGTTCCTGGTCGGCGGGGACCGCCGGCTGGCCGTCGGCCCCGCCGGATGCGGGATTCCCCTTGGACGCCAGGGGCGCCATGAGGTGCTTTTTCAGGAAATGGATCGGCAAGTGCTGGGTCGCCTCGCCGCCGATGGGGTCCATGGGCAGCGAGGCCCAGAACGGGATGTCGTATTCCAGGCTCAGGGCCTCCAGGAGCTGGGCTTCGGTGATGACCTCTTTTTTGACGAGGATCTCGCCGATTCTCCCGCCTTTTTCCGCCTGGATTCGTTGAGCCTCTTCGATGTCGGCGTCGCTGACGCCTGCGGTCGATTTTAATAACTGAGCGAATTGTCGTTTCATATCGGTCTTTACTCTGTCCCGCCGCCGGTCATGTCCGATTCGGCGGGCGTTTCATACCCGACTTCCGGCCCCGGCTCTTCGGATATGGCGCCGTCCACGGTGATCGGCGGCGGCATGCCCGAGGCGGCTTCCTCAAGGAATTCGGACATTTCAAGGATGTCCGACCGTTCATCCGAATCGCCGAATCGTTGGCGATACATTTTGATCCCCTCCCGTTCGATCCGTTCGATCTCTTCCTTTTTCTTGTCGAACATCTCTTTGGCGTCCAGGGGACTTTTGACCACATGGGGGGTGAGGAAGACGAACAGGTTGGTCTTTTCCCGGGAATTGGACAGTGATTTGAACGCCCAGCCAAGCCCGGGGATGGATCCGAGACAGGGGACTTTGTATTCGGTGGTGGAGAGGCTGTCGTCGATCAGCCCGCCGATCACCACGGTGTTCTTGTCGTTGACGATGACGGTGGTGTCCACGGTCCGCTTGAGGGTGGTGGGTCGGTCGCCGGTGGTCAAAGTGGTGTCCAGCTTGGTGATTTCCTGGGCGATCTTGAGACGAATCCGCTTGTCTTTGCTGATTTGCGGGGTGATCTTCAGGGTGATGCCCACGTCTTTATACTCGTAGGTGTTGTAACTTTCCACCGTGGAAGAGCCTGATTTGGTCAGATAAGGGACGTTTTTTCCCACCGTGATGCTGGCCTCTTCGTTGTCCGTGGTCATGATCTGGGGGGTGGAGAGGATGTGGACATCCTTGTCTTTTTTGAAGGCCTGAATGATGGCCCCCAGATTGGGAAACGTCAGATTGCCGATTTGGATCGGCTCGGCGAAAACGCCCAGGGAAAAGCCGGTCGGCAGCAGTCCGATCCCCGCGGCGGGGGCGAGGAGCCCGGCGAGGTTTTCGTATCCGCTCTCGCCGCCGGTAAACCCGCCGCCGAAGGCTGCGCTTTCGCTGTCGATGTCCGTCTTTCCCATGGCGATCCACTCCGTGCCCAGGGAAAAGCCGTTGTCGACGTTGACCTCCATGATAAGGGATTCGATGTAGACCATGGCCCGGGGGATGTCCAGTTTCTGGATGATGCTCTCCAGCACCAGGTAATCGTCTTTTTCCGCCATGATGATGAGGCTGTTGGTGGCTTTGTCCGCGGTGATGTTGGTTTTCTCCGAGACGATGGGGGCTTCTTTCTTGCCCTTGGTCTGGGTCGGCTTGGCCTTGGAGGAAAGGGACTGGAGCACCTTGGCCAGTTCTTCGGCCACGGCGTTTTCCAGGTAGTAGACGTGAATCTTCTCCTTGCCCCGGGGCATTTCGCGGTCCAGCCGCGATATGAGTTCCTGAACACGGGCGGTGTCGTCCTCGCTGGCCAGCACCACCAGGGAGTTGGTCCGCTCATCCGCCACGAATTTGCTGACCTCGTCGGGGCTGGCGCCTTTTTTAGCGGCCCGGCGCTGCTGGAAGACCGTGGACAGGGTCCGGACCAGGGTCTGGGCGTCGGCGTACTGGAGGGGGATCACCGTCAGTTCCTGACCGACGCCGGGGACGTCGATGGTCTTGAGAATCCGCATCAGCCGTTTGATGTTGGAGTAGAAATCGGTGATGATGAGCATGTTGGTGGGCTGGTACGGCAGAATCACGCTGCTTTTGGAGATCAGGGGGCGAAACAGCCGGGTGATGGTGTTGGGATCGGCGTAGCGCAGGGGCACGAGCTGGGTCACCAGCTTGTCCTCCGGGTTCATGGACCGGTATTCGGTATGGGTCTCGATGCTTTTGGTCCGGGCTTCGGGGGCGGAGACGATCTTGATGACGTTTCCGGAGTCCACGGTGGTGAACCCGTGGACCTCCAGAACCGATTCAAAGACCAGGTAGGCTTCGTCCACCGATATCTTGGCCGGGGAGATGATGGTGACCTTTCCCTTGACCCGGTTGTCCACGATGAAGTTTTTGCCGGTCAGTTCGGCGATGAATTTGATGAAGACGGTGATGTCCACGTCGTTGAAGTCGATGGAGACGTAGCGCCGCGAGTCTTCGGCCGCTTCCTGGGCCGCGGCGGGCGGGACCCGCCATGGCGCGACGGCGCCCATGACGCCCACGATCAGGATGGCGATGGCGGCGAGTCGGATTGAAAAAGCGGGTGTCAAAACAACAGTGAGGTGTTTCATGCCGGAGGTCCGTTTCCTGTGTTCGATTCAAAAGGGTTCATGCGTTTGTAAAAAAGAATCATAATCGCCGCAACAATGATTTTCAAAAGGCTCCCAATTTTCTATTGTTGCCAAAAAGTTAGCCCAATAAGCGGTGCCATGATGAAAAATATCTTCCGGATCATCATAGAGAATGTCGTATAACGGCGACTTTTTGAATAGATTTTCAGCATCGTCCTTTTTGTACTTATGCTTTTCAATAAGTTCCATTATGACGCCTTTGCTCAACCATTTTTTATCTTCTTCTGTGATTTGGATTGTATTTTCCATCTTTTTGCAATTTCAGTCCCGTAGGGACGACACATAGTAGCGTGGGAGTTCACTCCCGCGCGGCCTCGGTTAGTCGATCTGGTATTCGATGTTCTGCTGCTGCCCCCGGCGCCGGATCTCGACATTGACGTTGGAGCCGGACTTGAGGCTCTGGTAGAACCGAAGGGCGTCGTCCACCGACTGGATGTTTTGACCGTCCACGCCGGTGATGATGTCGCCGCTTCTGAGCCCCAGTTTGGTGAAGATGGAGTTGGGCCGCACCCGGGTGAGGGTAAGTCCGTCGGGCTTGCCGTCCTTGAAATGGGGCCGGATCTTGGCCTGCCGCATCAGGTTGTTGACGTTGTTCACGGCCGACTCGATCTGACCGCGCTCCAGCCGGATCTGCTGGTCGCCGTCGGATCCGCTCCGGCCGGAGCGGGATGGCGACGGTCGGGGGGCGGGCCTGCCGCCGGCGCCGGCCAGTCGTTTCTCCATTTCCAGCACCTCGTCCTCGCCGTTTCGGGTGAGGATTACCTTTTCCCGGAGGATCATCTTGACGGCGGCGTCCTGGATGGCGTCGCCTTCCCGGTAGAGGTTCTGCTTCCGGGCCTTGGTGTCTTCGATCACGGCGTAGGCCGAGGGGCGGTCGCCGGAGACGGTCCCCCACAGTTTGAGGCTGAGTTCCGTCTGCTTCAGATTGTCGATATCGACGGTCTCTGTTTCTTCTTCCACCACCGGCTGGGCTTCCGCCAGGGTTTTGAAGAGGTTCCGTTCGATGATCGGATTGTAATAAGCCAGGGGCCGGGCCGTCTCCTCTTGGGATTCAGCGGCCCGGGGCCGCGCGACCGTCGCCGTCGGGGCTGCATCGAGCCGCGAGGTCGCGGTCTTATAAAAAGCGTTCACGCCGAAATAACTGATGGCGGCGAGAATCGCCAGGTTGATGAGGGTAAAATAACGCTTCATAATCCTAATCGCCGATGGGTTACAAGAGTGAAAATGCCGGGTTTTGGATGGTGCCCCGGATCCGGAACGAGATGCCGCCGGCGCCGCCGGATCGGTTCTTGAGCAGCAGGGACGCGGGAAATCCCTGGCCGATCTCGGCCAGAAAGCCGGGATGGGGCTTGAAGGTCCCGGTCAGATCCAGGGCGCTTTGGCCGGGGTCGTCGGCCACCCGGATGGCGCCCGAAAGCGTGCCGTTGACCTGGGGGCCGGCCAGGGTGCATTGGCGGATCTCCAGACGCCGCCCCGGTTCCAGGACCGCTTCGGCCTGGACCTGGTTGAAGGTCACATCGGTGATGTTGAACAGGGGCGTCTCGGGCCGGACGGTGAGATCCGTCAGGGCGAGCCGGATATCCCCGTTCTCGCCGTCGTCGGTCCTCCTGTATGAGACCGCGCCGTTCAAAGTTCCGGAGACGTCGTACCCCGGAACTCTCCGGAGGGCGTGGAGCCGGCCCACCTGGAGGCCGACGATGTTGGCTGTCAGGGCCCGCACCGGCGGTTCCGACCGTTGTTTCGTTCGGTCCAGAACCATGTTGCCCGTCAGGGCGCCGCCGTAGACCTCGCCTTTGAAGCCGAGGGCGATCTCCGGTCCGAAAAGGGTCGTCAGGGCCGGCGTCACCTTGAGCCGGCTGGCGGCCGCCACCGGCTCGGACCTCTGGAAGAGGAGGGCCGACCGGAAGGTCAGACCCGGCGGCAGGGTCGGGGTCACCGATTCGATGGTCAGTTCCAGGGACGGATCGGCCCGGTTGACCTGGTATCCGACAAAGGCGCGGACGCTTTCCGACGGAAAGAGGTAGTATAGAAAAACCCCGGTAACCACCAGGGTATAGAGCGCGTAGAGGGCGATTTTCTTGGCGGCGTTCATCAGATCTCGTAGGTCTCCACCTGCAGCACGGCGTCGATGAGACCGCCGGAGGCGTCGTCCCGACCGTTCCGGGTGATGGACATCCGGCGGATGAAGACGACGTTTGGCGAGGTCTCCACCTTGTGCAGGTATGGGGTCAGTTGTTTCATGGTGATGTCCTGGAGCTTCATCTCCACCAGGGAGATCCGGTAGGGGGTGTCCTTGTCGTCGACCTTGGAGGGCTTCATATAGGTGATGTGATCCTTGACGCCGGCCTCGCTGGCCAGCCGGTCGAGAAAGGAGAAAAGGGTGAACCCCTGATCTCTCCGGGCGAATTTGACCTCGGACATCCGGGCCTTTTCGGTGAGGGCCTCGTATTCGGCCTTGAGGGTCTTCATCTCCCTCAGGGCCTCGGTTTTGGCCTGGAAGGCCCGGGCCAGCCGGTCCTGCTTTTCCCGGTAAGGGGTCACGATAAACTGGAAGACGACGAAGACCAGGACCACGGCGATGGCCGCGGATACGGCGATCCGTTCCCGTTTGTTCAATTTCCCGATCACAGCGCGATCCTCATCTTGAATTGGATCCGGTTGCCGGTCCGCTCCCGGTTGGTGGAGGAGATGGTGACTTTCCCGAACAGGTCCGACCCGTCCAGCCGGTTCTGAATCTCGTCCACGGCATTGAAGGTGTCGGTGTCCCCGGAGAGCAGAACGCTCTCTTCGCCGATGACCATCCGGGTGATGATCACATCGATGTTGTCGGGGACAAGACGGCTGATTTCATTGAGGATGTCGATGGACCGAACGTCCGCCTGCCCCTCTCCCGGAGCGAGGGCGTTTTGTTTCGCCTCGGTCATGGCCACTTGCATCTGGTGGAGCGGATCGACGATGCGGGTGATCTCCGGAAAGGTGGACTGGAAGATGTCCCGGATCTCCCGGTCGATGTCGGCCACCCGGCCCTCCGTGGCGTTGACGTCCATCATCATATTGGCGAAAAGGACGATCAGCATCGCCAGCGCCAGGATGCCGGTGCGGATGAGACTGCCCCGGTGTTCGGCCCACCGCTTCCGGACCGCGAAATCCCCTTTGCGGAAGTTGAAGGTCTCGAACCCTTCGATCTCCGCCAGGGCCAGGGCCAGGGCGGCGTCGGTCTGGATGGCCGGGGGCATCTCTCCCCTGGCGGCCATCTTCCGGGGCAGGCCGGCGTCGGCCATGAGGTCCACCCGCTTCACCGTCACGTTGAGTATGGCGGGCGCCTCCCCCTCGAAGTTGAGATCCTCCAGACCCCACCCGGTGACGTGGACCTCCTCCAGCTCGAATTCCAGGTGGAAGAGGGCTTCGAAGGCCGCCAGGGTGCGCCGGATGTGGCCGCAGAGGGCCTTGGTCTTGTCCACCGGATCGCCTCCGCCGGGCCGGATCTGAATGGGCCGGATGAGATAGACCTGGCCGGAGATAAGGATGTAGAGGGTGCAGTGATCCCGGTCGATGTCCATGAAGAGGCAGTGTTCGGCGATGTCGCCCCATTTGGCCAGGCAGAGGGCCGCGGCGTAGCCGGACAGGGAGACGGTCTCCGGCGCCAGCTTATGGGAGGCGAGGGATGCCAGGAACGGGGTCATCCGCCCCTTGTCCAGGGCCGCCGCGATGATGTTGGCGCCTTCCTCCTGGCTGGGCAGATGGATGACGCGGAAGTCGATGACCACGTCGTCCACGGCCTGGGGCAGGGTGGGCTCCAGCTCGAAGGGGAGAACCTGGCGGATCTTCCGCTTGTCCCTGAAGGGGATGTGGACGTTGCGGAAAGAGAACCCGCCGGCCGGCAAGGCCGCAGCGGTTTCCGCGTCGGTCTTGCCCATCTGGGATCTGATCCCGGCCAGGGCTTCGTCCAGGGCGGCGCTTTCTTCCAAGCATTCCCCTTCGGGAACGGCGATGGGCGTCCTATAGACGGCGTCGATCCAGTTGCCCTTGATGCCGGTCTTGACCAGTACGGCGGTCACGGTATGGCGTCGGACGTCGAGTCCGAGAATCTGTCTGCTCATAATGCGTCCAAATTTGGCGGGATGGCGGTCATCCCGTTTGCCAGGAGACCACGCGGCACTGCCATTTGTTGGTCTCCTTGTGTTTTTCCCGGCGGACCACCGCCGTGACGACCGTCTCCATGTCGTTTAAGGTCGCCGCGGCCTGGATCCGGAACAGATCGCTGGTCACGGCGATCAGCTTGGGATCGATCTTGAGGTCGCCGGGGATGCCCGCCACCTGGGTGTACCAGGTGGGGCTGGAGAGGCTGTTGATATAGGTGTCCTCTTCCTTCTCTTCCCGGTAGTCGTGGATCAACTGGGCGTATTCGGGATTCTCCGAGGGGATCAGGGCCACCAGC
>JAABTM010000521.1 GCA_011389855.1 Desulfobacteraceae bacterium | reverse complement strand
GAGGTCGCAGGTCTTGTCGATGCCGATCCGGTTCATGATTTCGAAGGGACCCATGAGCCAGCGCAGACCGATCTTGGCGCCCCGGTCGGTGTCCTCGATGGTGGCCACGTTCTCGTCCACCAGGGCCGCGGCCACCCCCAGGCAGACGCCGTAGAGCCGGTCCATGACGCCCTGGACCTTGAGTTCCTCCACGTCGCCTTCCAGTGGCCAGGGCTCGCCCTTGTCCACCTGGGCCTTGAGGATGGCGGCGGGGGCGTAGAACGGCCCCAGTTCCTCGCCCAGGGTGGTGGCGGCATGGAAGGCGATGGGCACGCCGGTGACGTTCATCAGCTCGAAGGGGCCCATGCCGATCTTGAAGGCTTTTTTGGCCCCCGCCTCGATGGTGGGGATGTTGGCGACGCCCTCTTCGAGCATCCGGGCCGCCTCGTTTAAAAAGGGGACGAAAAACCGGTTGACGGCGAACCCCGGCGCGTCCTTGACCAGGATGGCGGTCTTGCCGTGGAGCTTGGCGGCCAGCATGGACAACTCGACGGTGCTGTCGCTGGTCCCGTCGTGGGGGATGACCTCCAGGAGCCGGTTCTTGGCTGGATGGTAAAAATAGTGGAGACCGACAAACCGGTCGGGACGGGAAACGGTTTGGGCGAAGTCGCGGACGTAGAAGCTGGAGGTGTTGGTGGCCAGCACCGTCTTGGGGTCGCAGATCTCGTCCAGCTTCTTGAACAGGTCGGTCTTGACCTTCTTGTCCTCGAAGACCGCCTCGATGACGAGATCGGCGTCCTTGACGGCATTGAAATCGGTGGTCCCCGTGAGCCGGGAGAGGATCTCCTCCACCTTCGCTTCGGTGAATATCTTCCGCTTCACCCCTTCGTCCAGGGTTTTCCGGATGGTCTCCATCCCCCGCTGAACGAACCGGTCCTCGATGTCGATCATGACGACGGGCAGCCCCTCCTGGGCCAGCTTCTGGGCGATGCCGCCGCCCATGTTTCCGGCGCCGATGACGCCGACTTTGTTGATTTGAGTCATAAGTGCTCCTTGTATAGGGACAAAGGGACAAAGGCACAGAGGGACAAAGGAGGCTGTGTGTTTTGTCCGGGTTTTGTTCTGTTGATCCGTGTCATCGTTTCAACCATTGAATGCCGCGGAGCGGCAACGGCATACAGCCTGGGGTTTCAACCCCAGGTCGGATGAATTCAACTCAACCGTCGCGCCCTGGAGGGGCGCAGGCTATTTGTTTTTCCACACCGGCTTCCGCTTCTCCTCGAAGCTCGCGATGCCTTCCAGCGTGTCCTCGGTCTTCATCAGCTCGTTGAGGAACATGTCGCCGACGCCGCGGATGGCGGCTTCGAAGCCCATGCCCATATGCTGTTTGACGGCCCGTTTGTTGAGCCGGAGGATCAGCGGGCTGCACTTGGTGATGTCGCCGACGATTTTATCCAAGACTTTTTCGTAGTCGTCTTCGGCCAGCACATGGCTGACGAACCCCATGGTCTTGGCGTCGGCGGCCGGGTAGATGCGGCCGGTGGCGCAGACCTCGATGGCCTTGGCCGGTCCGATAAGTTCGGGCAGGCGGATGGCGGCGTAGGGCGGGAAGAAGCCGAGTTTGATTTCCAGCTGGCCGAAGGATGCTTTTTCCGAGGCCACGATGATGTCGCAGGCGATGGCCATTTCCATGCCGCCGCCCAGGCAGTTGCCGTGGACCCCGGCGATCAGCGGGATCTCGAGTTTTTCGGTCCGTTCAAAGATGCCGTTGAATTCGGCGATCATATCGCCGACCATCTCCGGCTTGTGGTCGCCCACCTCGACGCCGGCGCACCAGCTCGGCCCCTCGCCCAGGAAGACGATGCACTTGAGATCGGCCTCCCGCATGGAGGCGGAGAGTTCGACGTTCAGTTCCTTCATCATGGCGATGTCGAAGACGTTGTGCTTGGGACGGTTGAAGGTGATGCGTTTAATCCCGTCCGCCGTGTCGACCTTGATGAAATGATAATCGGCCATGGGATGCCGTCCTTTCACGCCTTTTCAAAGACGTAGTTGATCTGGCCGTTGGCCAGGGGGTTGACCCGGGTGATCATGGGCATGCCGACCTTGATCTCTTCCGCGGCCACGCCGTCGGCGATGCGGCCGAAAACCTTGTAATCGCCGTAATCGAGCACGGCGATCCAGTAGGGCACGTCCTCGGTAAAACCCACCGGCGCGTACTGGAGCTGACTGAAACTGAGCAGTTTGCCCTTGCCGTCCACGGGGAACCATTCCATCTCGCTGTCGAGGCATGTCGCACAATCGGCCCGGGGCGGAAAGAACCGCTCCCCGCATCCCTTGCACCGTGTGCCGGCGACGGCGCCGTTTTCCAGGTGGTCGATGAAATCGTTGACCTTGGTGGTGGCGGTGAAGCTGACCGTGCCGAAACGCTTCAACCGTTCATCCATCTCTTTTTTCTTGCCGCCCATGGTTACCTCCCCAGTATGGTGACGTTGCCGTAAATGCCCACGCCGCCGATGTTGTGGACGAGCCCGATTTCCGGGTCCTTCACCTGGATTTCGCCGGCCTCGCCCCGGAGCTGCTTCACTACCGTCCGGATCTGGGATCC
>JAABTM010000220.1 GCA_011389855.1 Desulfobacteraceae bacterium | reverse complement strand
TGGAGCGACACCGCGGACTGCTCAGGAAAAGCGGATTGTCCCAGGAAGAACGAAAACAACGCGAACAGCTTGAGGCGGAACTCAGAAATCGCTTGGGTCGATACGCTGATACATCGCTTGAACGAATGGCGCTCGGCGTCGTCGCGGAACTGATTGATCAAAAAAAGCCCTTGTCGGTTGAAGAAAAAGACCATATCAGGGAAAAAGTGTTGAACAGGATGCGGCAGCATCAGGTGGAGCAAAGATGATTCAATGTATCCGTCCCCCGGTCCAGCCGGATTTTCTACCCCGTTCCGACAGCCCTGTCCAACAGGCCAGACGGCGTGTCGAGGACGCCATCCAAGCGGGTCAAAAACCCATTTTTCGAAATCTCTGGAAAAAGTGCAAACATGTCTTTGCGAGAAATCAACATTACAAATGCGGTTATTGTGAAAGCATCGTTTTAGCGACGGATTTCGGCGATATCGACCATTTTGCCCCAAAAGGCGAAGTGCATGAACTGAATGCGCCCGGCCGGGAAGCGGACCACATGTCCAAAGTGGTCGGACGAAGCTGCGCCATTGTCAGCGACAGAGGCTACTGGTGGCTGGCGTATGACTGGAACAATTACATCTTTTCATGTAAACTGTGCAATACGGCGTGGAAATTGAGCCTGTTTCCGGTTCGCGAGTCCCCCCGGCAAATCCCGCCCGACCCCGCCGTCACGGAGACCCGACTGTTATTGAATCCCTTTGAGGACGCCCCCGTTTTGCATTTCGAATTTTCCGAATTCGGCCAGATCAGGGGCAAGACGGACAAGGGCCGCGCCACGGTTGCGGTGTGCGGACTGGACCGCTTGTCTTTGTTCAGAAAACGGAGAGAAAAGGCGCAACTGGTTTTTGGGCTGCTGAAGGAAATGCTGGTCCTCGCCAACCGGGACGACGAACCCATGCTCATTAAAAAAATATATGAGATGGGGAAGCAGGAAAACGAACACGCGGGCATGGTCCGTTCCATCATCGCCAATGAATTGGGCCTTGACTGGGACCTGATAGAAGAATACTTGCGTATTTCAGGCTATCCAAACTTAGGAACGCATCCGTGAGATCCGTCGTCCGCTACTCCATCGGCCAGACGGTCTTCATCAACGTGGTTTTCGTCATGCTGGTGATCGCCGGGCTGTTCAGCCTCTTCACCATTCCGGTGGAGAACATGCCCAACGTGGACATCGGCAAGGTCTTCATCAACACCTTCTACATCGGCGCCTCGGCGGACGACGTGGAGCGGCTGGTGACCGTGGAGATGGAGGAAGCCCTGGACGGGCTGGAGGACGTGGAATACGTCCAGTCCGAATCCTACCGGAATTTTTCCTCGGTCGAGGTCAAATTCAACGACGACGCCGACTACGAAGACCTCTACGACGAACTCCGGTTCCGGACCCTCAACATCCAGGACCAGTTGCCCGCGGGCGCCGACGAACCGACCTTTTTTTACGCCGACACCCATGTCTGGCTGCCGGTGGTGGTGGTCAACCTCACCGGCGACATCCCCCAGCGGAGCCTCAAGCTCCTGGCCGACGAACTCAAGACCCAGCTGATGGATGTATCCGGGATCCAGAACGTGGAGATCACCGGCGAGTACGAGAAGGAGTTTCATGTGTCGGTGGACCCCGCCAGGCTGCGGCGGTACGGCATCACCTTCGACCAGGCGGCCCGGGCCATCGCCTCGGCCAACACCAAGATCCCCACGGGCCGGTTCCGGCAGAAAGACATGGAGTACATGCTCGAGGCCGGCCGCGTCTTTTCCGAGCAGGAGGCGGTGCTCGACGTCATCGTGCGGCGGGACGGGGACGGCAATTTCGTCCGGGTGCGGGACCTGGTCACCAGCGCACGGATCAGCCACCGGGACCCGACGACCATCCCCTCGGTCAACGGCAGGGACACGCTGCGGCTCCGGGTCGTCAAGACGGAATCGGGCAACGCGGTGACCATCTCCACCCAGGTCAAAGAGATCGCCCGAACCTTTCAGGAGACCCATGCGGACGAGGGGATCGGGGTGGTCTTCACCAACGATTCCACCATCGAGATCAACGACTCCGTCAAAACCCTGGGGGGCAACCTCATCCTGGGGCTGACCCTGGTCACTCTGGTGCTCTGGGCCACCCTGGGATTTCGCAACGCGCTCATCACCGCGGTGGGCATCCCCTTCGCCTTTCTATGCTCCATCATCATCATGAAGACGGCCGGGGTCTCCCTCAACACCATCAGCCTCTTCGCCTTCGTGCTGGTGACCGGCATCATGGTGGACGACGCGGTCATCCTCGTGGAGAACATTTTCCGCCACCTCCAGATGGGCAAGGGACGAAAAGAAGCCGTGGTGGACGGCACGGCCGAGGTCATGCTGCCGGTGATCAGTTCGGCCCTGACCACCGTTCTGGCCTTTCTGCCCATGCTCATCATGACCGGCTCCACCGGGGAGTTCTTCGCCCAGATCCCCAAAACCGTGACCTACGCCCTGGTCGCCTCGCTGCTGGAGGCCCTTTTCATCCTGCCTATCCACGTGCTGGACTGGGGACCGAAACGGGCCGCCCTTCATGTAGTGGATGAAGAGACGGACCCCTTCCACCATCTCAAGTCCGGCCTGTTTTTCCCCTTCTGGAAGATCTATCGCTGGATACTTCAACGGCTGCTCAACCACAAAGTCCTCACCTTCCTGGGCATCGGCGGGCTGTTCGCGGCCTGCCTGGGGATTCTGATCCTGTCCATTACCGGCATCATGCCCCTGATCAAGGTGAAGTTTTTTCCGGGCAACTATTTCCGGTACCACGTGACCGCGGCCATGCCCATCGGCACGCCCATAGAAGAGACCGACGCCGTGATCCGCGACTTGTCGCGGTTCATCATGTCCCTTGGGGAAGCGCAGGCCCAGTCGGCCTCGGCGGCGGCCGGATTCTACGAGGACGAAGACTACCAGCGCCACACCGGCAACCAGTTCGCCCAGATCGTGGTCACCCTGCCCGAGGAGCGGAACCGGAATTTTCCGGACAACCCGGAAGACGACCCCATCCGGCACCTGACCTACATGCGGGAACGACTCGACCGATACGTCGTCGAACGGTACCCGGAGGGGGACCGGCGGCCGGAGGTGCGGATCTTCGAGGAGAGCGACGGGCCGCCCACCGGCAAGCCGGTGAACATCCGGGTGACCGCCGCGGACATGGACGTGGCCGTGGCGGTCTCCGACGACATCCTGACGTTTTTGAAAACGACGCCGGAGCTGGACGGACTGGTGGGCCTGGGGGACGACCGGCCGGAACAGCACCGGATCGTGCGGTTCGAGCCCATACCCGAGGCGGTGTTCGAATACGGACTGATGCCCGGGGACGTGACCGGCATGGTGGCCGGCGCACTGAACGGCCGGCGGGCGGGGAATTTCAGGACCGTGGACGAAGAAGTGGATTTGATGGTCCGCCTGGCCCGGGAATCCGACGTCGTCAACCCCCGGGGAACCGGCCTCGTCGAACCCCTGGACATCCTGGACGTGCCGGTGATCGAACACGCCGCCGCCCCGGTTCTGCTCCGGGACCTGGTCAAGGCCGCCTATGCCGCGGAACCCAATGTCCGGAACCGGTACAAGGGACGGCCCACCATCACCATCACCGCCGACATCGCCCCCGGTTCCCAGCTTTCGTCGGCACGGGTCCAGGTGCTGGTCAGCCGGTATTTCCAGGAAAACCGACGTCTCTTTTCCGGGGCGTCCATCTCCTTCGGCGGCGAGTTCGAGTCCACCAGCCGCTCCTACACGTCCCTGACCTTCGCCTTTTTCATCGCCGTTCTGGGGATCTATACCGTTCTGGCCTCCCAGTTCAACGACTATTTCCAGCCCCTGATCATCATCACCGCCGTCCCCTTCGCCCTCATCGGCGTGGTCATCGGCCTCTTTCTGACCCGGACCACCTTCACCATCGGCTCCTTTCTGGCCATCGTGGGGCTGGCCGGGGTGGCGGTGAACGATTCCCTGCTGCTCATCGACTTCATGAACGTGCGGTTCAAGCGGGGCCGACCCCTGCGGGACGCGGTGATCGAATCCTGCGCCGCCCGGATGCGGCCGGTGCTCATCACCACCGTCACCACCATGCTGGGGCTGCTGCCCATGGCCATCGGCATCCCCCGGAAATCCATCTCCTGGGCCCCCATGGCCACCGCCTTTGTGGCGGGTCTTTCCAGCGCCACGATTCTGGCTTTGCTGATCATCCCGGTGGAGTACGAGGGGTTCGAGAACCTTAAAGCCCGGATTCGGGAAAAGAGAAAACGCCGGAAGGAAGGAAAAAGACGCATTTTTTGAACCCTACAACCCAAAGGAAGAACAGTGGAAATGTCTGTACAACACACCAATCGCAACGGAAAGACCTATTATCTTCGGGAAGGAAAAACAAAGACGGGAAAACCCCGGTATTTTTTCTCGTCCAAGCCGGAGGGCAAAGGAAAACCGGTGGATCGAATTCCCGAAGGCTATGAAATCTACGAACACCCTCAAAACGCCCAGGTGTTTTTGAGAAAGGCGCGTCCGCGCCTCATAACGGAGGCGGAGGAACAGCTCGTACAAAAACATTTAAGCGAATTGAAACGACCGAGGCGGTATCGATCCGATTGCAAAGACGAGTTGATTACCATCTGGGAATCCGATGTCAATTTTGAAGGGTCAAAAAGCATATTAGAGGAATTAATGACAGCCAGCGGCCTTTTCTCCGGCCAAGGGGCCGACGACAAAAAATCGCGTTGTTTCAACACCCTTGATCGCACTTATACCCCCGTTATGAGATTTCGCCTGAACAACGGAGAAAAACGAATATTCAACGCGGAACGATACTGTTTCAGAGGATCTATTGACGACTGGATCTTTTTGGACGGCCCCAGGGACCTGGAAAGCCTTCTCGAAAAAAACATCAAACTTCTCGGAACGGATGACCTTTTCGATGCGCCGTTTTTCTGATGACATGCCGCGGCGGTAAAAAAAAACAAAGTGGAACTTACAATGAACTATTGCAGCAACTGCGGCCACCCCGTACATATAGGGGTTCCGGCCGGAGACGATCGGAACCGGTATCTGTGCGACCATTGCGGCATGATCCATTACCAGAACCCGAAAATGGTGGTGGGATGCATCCCCGAATGGGAGGAAAAGATCCTGCTCTGCCGCCGGTCCATCGAGCCCCGGTACGGCTACTGGACCCTGCCCGCGGGATATCTTGAAAACGGCGAGACCGTGGCGGACGGCGCCCGGCGCGAAGCTTTTGAAGAGGCCCGGGTCCGGATGGCGGTTATGGAACCCTACGCCCTGTTCAACCTCGCTTTCGTCAATCAGATCTACTTCATGTTCCGGGGCCCCATGACCAGCCCGAACGTCGGCGCCGGCGACGAAAGCCTCACCGTCCGCCTTTTCACCGAAGACGACATCCCCTGGGACGACCTGGCCTTCACCGTCATGCGGGAGACCCTGACCCGCTATTTTCGGGACCGGGAACGGGGCGCTTTTTCGTTTCACATGGGGGATATCGCGCCGCTGTCAAAGTCGTTTTCGGGTCCCGACACCGCATGACAAGGGAAAGGGATTTCCTCCAGGCATTTCCGCTTGTCTCAGGCGAAATGCTGGAATAAATATCCCTCTGATTCCAATGCATCATCGGTTTAATTCTAATTCTAATTCAAGTCGAGCGTCCGCGCCGCCTTGGGTTGAAACCCCAGGCTGAATCCATAAAACCGGCTGGAAGCCGGTTATGGCCGCCTTGGGATCGATGGTGGTTTGCAATTTGAACCGGCTTTTAGCCGGTTTTGGATGATTGAGCCTTGGGTTTCAACCCAAGGCGGCGCGGCCAAGGCGTTGGACTATTATTGGGACCTTCATTTTCGAAAATCACCTCAACTCTTATTTTAGGATAACCTCTTTTTCTAAAATAAGGGACATCTTTATTTTAGTTTCACGGCAAGCGCGTTCAGTCAACGTATGCCTTCACCTCCCCGACAAACCCCTCCAGCCGGCCCACCAATGGCTCGATCATTTCTTTGCGCAGGCGGCGCGCCTCCCGGGCGACGGCGTCCCGCCCTTCCCGGTGCTGTTCGAAATCGGCTTCGGCCCGCCGGCGGCGTTCTTCGAACAGGGCCCGGGGCTTTTCAACGGCGGACAGGAAGGCGTTTCGGTAGAGGGTTCGGATGCCGGCGGAAAAGTCGGTGAAGGCGGCGGCGATTTCCGGTTCGATGTCGTCGAAGATCTGGATAAAGACAGGGGAGAGGCGGGACCGGATTTCCGATTGGAGGGTCTCCTTGACCATCCCTTTGGTCAGCAGCAGGATGAGGCCGTTGACCACCAGGACCGCCGCCGATGCGACGGCCGCCCAGAAGACCCGGGACAGGGCGCCCACCACGCCGGCCAGGAGCCCGGAGGCGGCCGTGAAGACGCCGGCCAGGCTGGCGGCGGTCAGGGCGTGGTTTCGCAGATCGTTCAGGATCTCCCGGTCCGCCATTTCCCTGAAAAGGCGCTCCCGCTCCACCGCCGGGACCCCGGTGAAAGCGGGCAGTGCCACCCCGGACAGCATCTCCATCTCCCCCAGGCCCGATTCCGTCCAGATCCGTTTCAATTCGCCGCTGACGGTCCCGACCGGGCGGGCGATCCGGAGATTGTACACCGGGTTGCGCCCCTCCCGGATCTCCGACAGCCACCCGTGGATAACGGCCTCGAACCGTTCCGTCATTTCGGATTCGAGGATGCGGATGATCTCGTCTTCGACGACCTTCCGCCGCAGCGCCAGGGCCGCCAGATTCCGGCGGGTCAGCACTTCTTTCCTGATCCGCTCGGCGCACCCGTCGCAGAGTTCCTCCCGGGCGGCGGCCAGACGACCCCAGAGGTCCGCCGCCATGGCGGCGTCGGGTTCGGGGTCGTCCAGCCGGTCGATGGCCAGACGGCATCCGCCTTCGAAACGACGCAGGGCCGTTTCGGCCTCGGCCGCCTGATCCCTGAACGCCCGGGTGGCCAGCCGGGCGGCGTTCTCCCGGTTCAGAAGGGTTCCCGCCGCCTCCCGCAGGATGTCCAGCCCGATCCGCGCGCCGTTGTCCACGAGGACCGAGCGGGCCTTCCGGCGAATGACGGCGGTCTCGGCCATTCCCATCAACCCGTCCAGCCCGCTGAACCGGCGGGCTTGGACGATGGATTCGGCGTCGAGGGCGCCGTTTTCCCCATCTTTCGCATCGATCCCGAGCACCGACAGGGTTTTCCGGATGTCCGTTAGCAGCGCGGCGCAGTCGCTTTCCGCCATCCCCTCCCGGCCCTGATCCCGGTCCGGGCGCGCGCGGTTCGCCCGGGCGGCCGTTAGCCCGAGCCGGGCGTGGAAGGCCGCCACCCGGTCCGGCGGCGCGGAAAAGCCCTGCCCCCGGAGGGAGGCCAGGCTGGCCTCCAGAACCCGGTCGCTGTCGGCGATGGACAAGCCCCGGAGGTTGCACCCGTAAAACAGTTTGTGGACCATGTCGTTGCCGCGGATAAATGCGAGGGCCTTTAAGTCCGACCGTTTCAGGGGCCGCGACCCGTCGAAAAGGTACAAAATGGCGTCGGCGTCGGCCATGGCGGCCCGGGCCGTCTGGGTGTCCCATCGGCTGGCGAAAAGTCCGGGGCAGTCCACGACCACGCACCCCAGCCGGCTCAGGTGGGGGGAGTGGATGTGGAGCCGGACCGCCCGGACGAAAAGAAAGGTCGCCTCTTCGGCCGAAAAGGATTCCGGATCACCCGCCAGCCACCGTTCCTCCCAGTCGACGGGGAAGGTCATGAACCCCCTCGCCTCCGACAGGGAAAAGGTCTCCCGGCGCCGGAGGCGGGTCAGTCCGTCTTCCGCCCAGTACCGGGCGATGAGGGTGGCGCACCGCAGAACGTCGAGCCGTCCCCGCCGGTCGGGATCATACCCGCCCCGATCCCGCCGCCAGGCCTCCCATTCCGCCAAGGCGGCGGCCATGAGAAGGTCGCGGTCGGCCGGATGGTCCAGATCGGGGGCGGTTTGGCCCCCCGCCGAACCGCCGGCGGCAAAGCGTCGCGGCGACAACCGTTTCATCCGGGAGTAGAGAAGATCGAGGATGCCGCCGCTCAACTCCGCGGCGGCGCGCCACGTTACCTGTGCATATTCATCGGCTTTGGGGTCCGACAGGTGGGCGGCCGATACGACGCAGCCGCTGGTCTTCATCCCCATGCCCCTGGGGCTCAATTCCCGTCCGTCGCACAGGGCGTTGAAGGTGGTCGATTTGCCGCACTGGAATTCGCCGGCCAGCACAAAGCGGAACTGGTCCTCCAGCACCTTTTTAATCACGGCCGCGAGGGTCCGCCGGTCGGTCTCGTCGACCATTTCCAGGGAAAGGACGGATTCGAGCAGGGCCGCCAGCCGGTCCCGCAGGGCCTCGTAATCGCCGGGGGAAAGAGACGCGGAGGGGCGGCCTTGGGGTCGCGCGCCGATGTCGTCGTCGGTCTTCATGGCGTTCAATCTACCCCTCCTGGAACGATTCTTCAATAAAAATACCTTTAAACCCAATACCCGTGAATGAATGAGATTCAGTCGGGTTTTTTACCCGTAAAACAGCCTTCCAGGCTGTTTGAACAGCCTGGAAGGCTGTTTTACGGAGAATTCGTTCAGGGTATTGCCATGCTGTCGCCGGCCCCGACCTTGCTCTCGATGGGGACGGGACGGTGGACCCGTCCCCCATCTTTTGAATGGCCCGGGAGACGTTGAGGCCGCCGCCGCCCGGTTCATACCGGGGGGATCGGCAGCGGAGTTATTTCTCCGAGGTCACATGATCGACCTCGGCGCTCTTGTCGATGGTGGGATTGAGGGTGAGGGTCGGAATCGAGGCCATCACCGCGCTCCGGTGGCCCGATCCGCCTGATAGCATTGTTTTTCCACGTGCTGCTTGTTTTTATCGTCCCAGACGGCTTC
>JAABTM010000520.1 GCA_011389855.1 Desulfobacteraceae bacterium | reverse complement strand
AGCCAACAGCGACAACGATATCGCCCTGGAAAACCCCCGGACGGTGATGCTCAACGACCGGTATTTCCTGGTGGGCAATGTCCCGGACGGCGGGTCCTCCAACAACTGGCTGTCCGGTTTGACCACCTACGTGGCCTGGGACCAGATCGAGGAGTTCGTGGTTTTCGATTCGCTGGACGATTATTTTGAAAGGCTCTCCATGGCCTGGACCGATCGGCAGTTGCACTGAGGAAGGACGGAGGACAGAGGACAGAGGACAGAGGACGGAGGGCAGAGGACGGAAATGTCGGACCTCAACCGAATCGGTGAATACTGTTACGAGCTGACCCGGAGCGGCAACATGCGGGCGTCGGGCCGGAAGGCGGCCCGGCCGGGGCCTATGGCGGTGGTGAAAGGAAAGCGATATTGGATACAATGCAGGCGGTGATGCTCGGCATCATCCAGGGGTTGACGGAATTTCTGCCCATCAGCAGTTCGGGCCACCTGGTGCTCTTTCAGCGACTTTTCGGCATAACGGAACCGGCGCTCTTTTTCAACGTCAGCGTCCATGTGGGGACCCTTTCGGCGGTGATTCTTTTTTTCCGGAAAGAATTGAGGGACATCATCAGCGCCTTTGTCGGGGGGGCGTCACGGATCGCCCGGAAACAGGCCGGCTTCCGCGAGGTGGCGGCTGAAGACGATGTCCGGATGGGACTGCTGATCGTCCTGGGATCGGTTCCCACCGCGATCATCGGGCTGTTGTTCAACGAGGCGGCGGATCTGCTGTTTTCCTCCGTGGCCATTGTCGGCTGGATGCTCCTCGTCACCGGGACTTTTTTGTGGATCACCCGATGGGTCGGCAAAGAAGGCGAAGGGATGGAGGGATTGACCCCCCGCAACGGGCTCATCATCGGCACGGTCCAGGGTTTGGCCATCCTGCCCGGCATCTCGCGGTCCGGCGCCACCATCGCGGCGGGACTTTTTTTAGGGTTGAACCGGGAGACGGCGGCCCGGTATTCTTTTCTCCTCTCCATCCCGGCCATCCTGGGGGCGGAGATGCTGGCCCTGAAGGATTTGACATCCGAAACCGCGGGGGTGAACCTGACGACCCTCGCGGGCGCCGTGACCGCGGCCATCACCGGCTATTGCGCCCTGGTGTTTCTGCTGTTCGTGATCCGGAAGGGGCGGCTCCACATGTTCGCGCCGTATTGCTGGCTGGTGGGGGCGGGGGCGTTGATTCTGGGGACGTGAATGGAATTGAATGAAACCTAACGGGGGAGAAGACCTATGAATCCACAAATATTCAGAGAATACGACATCCGGGGCGTGGCCGGCGTCGATATGGACGCCGATGATGTGGAGGCCATTGGGAAGGCCGTGGGAACCTATCTGCTGGAACAGGGCGGTTCGACGGCGTCGGTGGGGCGGGATTGTCGGACCACGTCGGACGACTACGCCGACCGGGTGGCCCGGGGGCTGCGGTCCGCCGGGTGCGACGTGATCGACATCGGCGTCTGCACCACGCCGATCTTTTATTTTTCCATCCACCATCTGAAAACCGACGGCGGCGTGATGGTGACGGCCAGCCACAATCCCAAGGAGTACAACGGGTTCAAATTGTGCCGCGGGCTCGACTCCATCCACGGGGAACAGATCCAGGCCATCCGGAAGATCATCGAAACCGGCGCCTTCCGAAAAGGGGACGGCGGCTTCGAGGCCGACGAGGGCGTGATCCCGGCTTACCGGCGTTACCTGGTGGAGAACATCCGGGCGGTCTCCGGCCTGAGGATAGGGGTGGATGCCGGCAACGGCACGGCCGGCCCGACGGCGGTTCCCATCCTGCGGGATCTGGGGTGCGAGGTGGCCGATCTTTACTGCGACATGGACGGGACCTTTCCCAATCATGAGGCCGATCCCACGGTCCGGGCGAACATGGAAGATCTCATCGGACTGGTCAAAGCCAATGAGCTGGACCTTGGCATCGGGTTCGACGGCGACGGGGACCGGATCGGGGTCATCGACGAAAAGGGGAACAGCATCTACGGCGACCAGTTGATGATCCTTTTTTCCAGGGAGATCCTCTCCCGGAAGCCGGGGGCCACGTTCATCTCCGAGGTGAAATGCTCCAAGGTGATGTACGACGACATCGAGCGCAACGGCGGCCGGGCCATCATGTGGAAGACCGGCCATTCCCTCATCAAAAAGAAGATGAAGGAGGAAGGGGCGGCCCTGGCCGGCGAGATGAGCGGCCACCTGTTCTTCTCCGACCGGTATCTGGGGTACGACGACGCCACCTATGCGGCGTGCCGGCTGGTGGAACTGCTGTCGGAGTCGGGGAAAACCATCTCGGAGCTTCTGTCCGACGTGCCCGAAACCGTCTCGACGCCGGAAATCCGGGTGGACTGCCCCGACGACCAGAAATTCGAGGTGGTGAAACGCGCCACCGAATACTTCCGCGAGCGCTACGACATCATCGACATCGACGGCGTCCGCATCCTGTTCTACGACGGCTGGGGCCTGGTCCGGGCCTCCAACACCCAGCCGGTGCTCGTGCTCCGGTTCGAAGCCATGAGTGAAGAACGGCTGGCGGAGATGCGGGAGATGGTGGAGGGGAAGGTGAGGGAGAT
>JAABTM010000219.1 GCA_011389855.1 Desulfobacteraceae bacterium | reverse complement strand
GATTCCCACCCGAGAAGAATGCGACCGCCTCATCCGGGAGATGGCCATGATGGAGCACATCGTCTCCCACTCCCGGCTGGTGTGCCGGGTGGCGCTGCTGCTGACGGATCAGCTCCTGGCCCGGCGGTCGGATCTCAATCGGGAACTGGTGCGGGCCTCGGCCCTGCTCCACGACATTACCAAGACCCGGAGCTTCGACACCCGGGAGAACCACGCCCAGACCGGCGAGTCGTATCTGCGGGAGAAGGGGTATCCCGAAGTGGGCGAGATCGTGGGGCAGCATGTTTGTCTTGAACAATTCAATCCGGGCGGGCCGTGTACCGAGGCCGAGATCGTCAACTACGCCGACAAGCGGGTCCTTCACGACCGGGTGGCCGCCTTGGACGACCGGATGGCCTACATCAAGGATCGCTACTGCATAACCGCCGATCACCGGGCGCGGCTGAGGGACCTCTGGGAGGAGACCCGGTCCCTGGAACGGAAGATCTTTCGGCGGTTGCCCTTCGGCCCCGAGGATCTTATCCGGCGTCTTTCGGGTGGCGGCAAACCATCGACGGAAAAGGGGCGCTGAAAGCAGGACGAAACAAAGATCCAGGCATGAAAAAAGGCCGGGGCGAAACCCCGGCCTTCGCTGTTTCCGGCGCGGTAAGCGCGACGGCTAATTGGCCACGGCCCGCTTCTGCTGCTGGTTGAGCAGTTCCTGGGCCTTTTTGTTGCCCAGATAGCAAGCTTCTTTCAGGTCGTCTTCGGCCCGCTTGTTGTCCCCGAGCTTGTTGAAGACAATGGCCCGGTTGTAATAGGCCAGGGCGTAGTTGGGTTTCAACTCGATAGCGCTGTTGAAGACCTCCAGGGCCTCATCGAAACGGCCGTCGTTGTAGAGCGATTTGCCTTTTTCAACCCGGTCCATGGCCACGGTGGAATGGGTGGGGGTTTTGGGGATCGTTTTGAATTCGTAGTTGCAGTGTTTGCAGATCCTCGCCTTGAAAAGGACCCGTTCGGCGCAGCGGGGACAGGTCTTCATGCTCTCGATGGAGCGCTGTTCGATCTTCTCCCGGATCTTCTTGTCCACGGTGGTCTGGTATTTTTCCAGTATCCGTTCCATGAAAATAGCGAAGGGTCTTTCATCGGTTTCGTAGATGGAGATCTGATGATCGATCTCCCGTTGGACGATGAGCTGGTTTTCCTGGAAATCGGGGAGGATCAGCGAAAAATCGGCCAGGAGTTCGATGATCTGGCCGTATTTATCCAACTGGAGATTCTGGATGGCCGCCGACGCGCCGATTTCGTTTTTGATGTTTTCCAGCTTGAAATAGTCCAGGGCGTTTTTGATGAGGGTCTGGGTGCCGTCCCGGATGGTTTTTTCCAGCGTGGTGGTGTCGTGTTCCTTTTTAAGCCGCCGGATTTTCCGCTCGTATCGCTCCTTGAGCGTCTTGATCGCCGCCTCGTGTTCCTGCTCCATATACCGCCGGGTGATGATATAGGTAATGAGCAAGGAGAAAATCGAGGAGAAGATGGTGGAGATAAACGAGACGCTTTTGTTGGGGATCTGAAACGGCAGATACGCCGACAACCCGACGGCGACGGACCCCAAGATGATAAGACTGGTATAAATGTTCATGGACTCACCTCCCAATGGGGGTAATCTATCGGATTTACAGAACGGGTGCAATACTTTTATGAACTGTTGGAAGCCAGATTTCCATATTGAAAAAAGCAATCGCGAAAAAAAAGCCCGGCCAAACGGCCGGGCTTTTTTCCCTTTGCTGGCAGAGTCAGGAACTCTCCCTCGAATACGGCAACACCAAATTCAAAAACACCCCAAAAATCCCCGCCAGCCCAATACCCTGCAAGGTAAACTTCCCGGCCGAAAAGGACATCCCCCCGATTCCGAAGACCAGGATCAAGGCCACGATCGCCAGATTCCGCGGCTCCGTCAGATCCTCCCCGGCCCGCACCAGGCTGTTCAGCCCCACCACCATGATGGCGCCGAACAAAAGCAGCATGATCCCGCCCATGACCGGCGCGGGGATGGTCTGGAGCAGCGCCCCCACCTTCCCGATGAAGGCCAGGGCGATGGCGAACAGCGCCGCCCAGGTCATGACGGCCGGGTTGAAGACCTTGGTCAGGGCCACGGCGCCCGTGACCTCGGAGTAGGTCGTATTGGGCGGCCCGCCCAGAAACGACGCGAATGAGGTGGCGATGCCGTCGCCCATCATGGTCCGGTGGACCCCCGGATCATCCAGATAATTCTTCCCGGTGATGGAGGAGATGGCCAGAACATCCCCGAAATGCTCGATGGCCGGGGCGATGGCCACGGGCACGATGAAAAAGATGGCCTCCCAGCTCCAGGCGGGAAAGACGAAATTGGGGACGGCGATCCAGGCGGCGTCGGCCACCGGCGAGAAATCGACGATGCCGAAAATCAGCGACAGCACATACCCCGCGCCGATGCCGCAGAGGATGGGGATCAGCCGCAACATCCCCTTTCCCCGCAAAGACACCAGGATGGTCACGGCCAGAGAAATCATGGAGATGAACAGCGCCAGTCCCTCGGGAACCAGGACCGCCGATCCGTCCCCGGTTTTTCCCATGGCCATGTTGACGGCCACGGGCGCCAGGACGAGACCGATGACCATGATCACCGGGCCGGTGACCACCGGCGGCAGTATCCGCAGCACCATGTCGGTCCCCCGCCAGAGGATCAGCAGGCTCAGCACGATGTAGACGACGCCGGCCGCCGCCAGACCGCACATGGTGGCGGGGATCCCCCAGTTCTGGACCCCGTAGATGATGGGGGCGATGAAAGCAAAGGACGAGGCCAAAAAAATGGGGATCATCCGTTTGGTGATCCCCTGGAAAATGAGGGTGCCGGCCCCCGCCGTGAAGAGGGCGACGTTGGGGTCCAGCCCCGTCAGGAGCGGGACGAGCACCAGGGCGCCGAAGGCCACGAAGAGCATCTGGCCCCCCAGGAGGCTGTCTTGGATCCGGAATCGGTATTCGGTGGAATGGACGGCGGCGTCGGACATGGGATTCTCCTTTATTTGGTGCCGAAGATTTTGTCGCCGGCGTCTCCGAGCCCCGGCAGGATATAGCCGACCTCGTTGAGTTTTTCATCGATCGCCGCCACATAGACGTCGACGTCCGGGTGGGCTTTTTCCAGCCGTTCGATGCCTTCGGGCGCGGCCACGAGGAAAATGCCCCGGATGTGAGGGCACCCGGCCTCCTTGATCAGATCGATGGTCGCGATGAGAGTGCCGCCCGTGGCCAGCATGGGATCGAGGATCAGGGCCATGCGCTCGTCCATTTTGCTGGTCATCTTGACGTAGTACTGGACCGGCGCCAGGGTCTCTTCGTTCCGGTAGAGTCCCACGACGCTCACCCGGGCCGAGGGGATCATGTCGAGCACACCGTCCATCATGCCCAGCCCGGCCCGGAGGATGGGAACCACCGTGATCTTTTTCCCCTTGATCCGTTCGACGGTCACGGGGCCGGCCCAGCCTTCCACCGTGCGGGTTTCGGTTTCCAGATCCGCCGTGGCCTCGTAGGTCAGGAGGCGGCCGACTTCGGAGGCGAGTTCCCGGAAGTCTTTGGTGGTGATGGTGTTCTTGCGCATGAGCCCAAGTTTGTGCCGGATGAGCGGGTGCTTAACGACATGTACAGGCACGGCGGTCTCCTTCTGAAGGTTCGGTGTTGTCGGTTTGGAGGGGCGAAGGTCGTCGCGGACCGGCGGGCGTACGGTCGCCCTCAGAAATCGCCCAGAGTCCTCAGGAAGGTGTAATTCACGGGATTGATGATCAGTTTCTCATAGGCGGGCTCCGTGGCGCCGGTGACGTAGTTCAGGGGAAACGACACCACGAAAAACGCGGATCCGACCACCGTGGCCATTAACCCGGCGGGCCGGAGCAGGAAAAAGTCGACCATCATTTCTTCGGCGCTGATCTCTTCCAGGCGCGTTTGTTCCTCGGTGGTCATCTCCTCTTCGGCGCACAGGACGGCGGCCGGATGGCACATGAGGCCGGTTAGGGCCAGTACGAGCGTGAGGATCAGGGCCTTGGCGGCGATGGGTTTCATCTGTCCCTCCTTCGGGATGGCCGGGACACGCGGTCGGCCCGGCAACCCTGTTGTGGTGATGGGAACAAGTCGGCGGCATCCGCCCGATTGACAGGCGGCCCGTCATCTTCTAAGTAATTAAAGCCGATGTACCTGTCAAGCGAAAAGGAAGCGTTATGACCCTGGGGTCGCCCTACATCGAAGTGGCCGTCGCCCTGCCCGTGGACGGCGCCTTCACCTTCAGTCTGACCGACGCCCTGCGCCCGTTCGCGGCGGTGGGAAAGCGGGTGCTGGCGCCCTTCGGCAGCCGCCGGGTCACGGGCTACATCCTCGGCGAGGGCCGGCCTCCGGCCGGGGACGGGGGCGGTTACGAGATCCGCCATGTCCTGGACATTCTGGACGAAGCGCCGTTGTTCCCACCGGAGATGATTCCTTTCTTCCGGTGGGTTTCTCAATATTACCGCCACCCCCTGGGGGAGGTGATCCACAACGCCCTGCCGGCGGGCCTCAACCTATACGATTATGCGGTGGAGACCCTCACCGACGCGGGCCGGGACGCCTTGTCCGATACCGACCCGCCCCCCCTCCAGTCCGCCGTGCTCCACGCCCTCGCCGACGGGCCCCTGACCCTCAAGGAGATCCGGCGGCGGCTGGAGACCGACGTTTCCCTGTCGGTCGTCTACACCCTGGAAAAAAAAGGATGGCTGACGCGATCCCGCCAACTCAAGTCCCCCCAAACCCGGGAACGGCGGGAGCGGTGGGTGGGATCCGCCGACCCGCCGCCCCCCTCCGGGAACCTGACCCCGGCCCGGCGGCGGGTGTTCGACCGGCTGCTCCGGGAGGGGGACATGCCCCTCCGAACCCTTCGGAAAGACGAGCCAAGCGCCTCCACGCTCGTCAAGGCCCTGGCCGAATCCGGCCATGCGGTCCTGTTTGAAAAGGCGGTCTATCGGGACCCGTTCGGCGATCCCATTCTACCTGACGCGCCGCTGGACCTGAACCGGGCCCAGGCCCGGACCGTTTCCCGGGTAGGGGCGGCCATGGCGGAGGGGTTTTCGGCCCATCTGCTGGCGGGGGTGACCGGGTCGGGCAAGACCGAGGTCTACCTTCAACTGGCAGATGTGGCCGTCCGGCAGGGCCGGGAGGTGCTGGTGCTGGTGCCGGAGATCGCCCTCACCTCCCAGATGGAGCACCGGTTCCGGGCCCGGTTCGGGGAATGCGTGGCGGTGCTCCACAGCAGCCTCGGCGGAGGGGAGCGGTACGATCAGTGGCGGCGGATTCTGACCGGAGACGCAAAGATCGTCATCGGGGCCCGGTCGGCGGTCTTCGCCCCCTTGAGGAACCCGGGCCTCATCGTGGTGGACGAGGAGCACGATCCCTCCTACAAGCAGGAGCGGGACCTGCTCTACAACGGGCGGGACATGGCCGTGGTCCGGGCCAAACTCTCCGGTTGCGTGGTTCTCCTGGGATCGGCCACCCCGTCGATCCAGTCCTATCACAACGCCGTCTCCGGCCGGTCTGTCGAGCACGTGCTGAACCGTCGGGTCTCGGATCGCCCCCTGCCGGAGATCGAGATCGTCGATCTCCGGCGGATCACCGACCGGTTCGGCGCCCGGCGGTTTTTCACGCCGCCGCTCCAGGCGGCCATGAAAGAGACCCTCGACCGGGGGGAGCAGACCCTGATTTTTCTCAACCGCCGGGGGTTCGCCACCTACCCGGTCTGCGGCGGGTGCGGGGAGGCGGTGCGGTGCAAGCACTGCGACATCACCCTGACCCTCCACAAGGCGGCCAACGCTTACAAATGTCACTACTGCGGGTTCACCCGGCCTTCGGCGGCCGGGTGTCCGGTCTGCGGGTCCGCCGCCGTCAAGCTGCTGGGGTTCGGCACCGAAAAGGTGGAGGCCGGGGTCCAGGCCCTTTTCCCCGGGGCCCGGACGGCCCGGATGGACCGGGACACGACGGCCCGGAAGGGATCGGTCCTCAAAATCCTGAAGGATCTGAGAAACGGGGCCATCGACATCCTGGTGGGGACCCAGATGGTGACCAAGGGCCACGATTTCCCCAACATCACCCTGGTGGGGATCGTCTGCGCCGATCTCTCCCTGAGCTTCCCCGATTTCCGGGCCGGGGAGCGGACCTTCCAGCTCCTGGCCCAGGTGGCGGGCCGGGCCGGGCGGGGGGACGCGCCGGGCCGGGTGATCCTCCAGACCTACAACCCCAGCCATTTCAGCATCACCACGGCACGGCAGCAGGATTTCCGGGCCTTTTACCAGCGGGAGATCGATTTCCGAAAAGCCCTGGGCTATCCCCCATTCTCCCGATTGATCCAGATCCGGATCAGTGGTAAAGATCCGGCAAAGACCCGAAACGCCGCCGAACGACTGGGGGATCTGTGCCGCTCCCTGCTGGCGGCGGACCCGTCGAGCCGGTCCGCGGTGGCGGTCATGGGTCCCATCGAGGGATCGCCGCACCGGGTGGCGGAGCGATTCCGGTGGCAGATGCTGCTTAAAGGAACGTCCGCGACGTCCCTCCACCGGTTCGTCGGGGGGCTTCAGTCCCGGGATCCGGCCCTTTTCGCCCGGGGCCCGGTCCGGGTGACGGTGGATGTGGATCCCGTCAATATGCTTTAACCGCAAGTAAGAGGAGCCTTTTCCTTGGCCCAACTCCCTAATTTCATTCGCCGGTCGGTTCTCCCGTGGGCGCTGACCCTGGCCGTTCTCTGGATCGGCGGACCCGGCATCCCTGATCGGGCCGCCGCCCAACCCGCCGCGACGCCGGCGGCCGGCCCCAACGCCCCCTTTCCGCTGATGGTTCCCCAGATCAAGACCGCGTCGGAGGTCGACCGGCTGGAGAAATCGGCGGCCGACGTCATCGCGGCGGAAAAGGAGAACCTGGACCGGCTACAGGCGCAACTGGAAAGCGTCCGGGCCTTCCAAAAAAGCATGGCCACCGAGATCAACGGCCACCATCTTCAGCTGACGGCCCACGCCAATCTTCTGGCTTCGCCCGCGGCCGGCATCGGAGTGATCGAGAAGGCCCGGGCGGCCCACGGGACGGCCCTGAACCGGATCGAAACCCGGCTGGCGGACCTCGTCCAGCGCCGGGCGGCCGTCCGGCAGCGCCTGGAAGCGGCCGAGAACCAGTACAGCCTGAACCAGAAGCAACTGACCGAGATCAACGCCCAAACCGCCGATCCGGCCCGGACCCAGGCGATGGTGGAGCAGCTCCAGGCCCTGATCCGGCTCCTGGCCCGCAAGATCAACCTGCTGGAAACCATCGACGGCGTTTACACCGAAGCCATCGTCTCCCTGGAAGAATTGCAGACCTCCTTTGGCCGGCTGGTTCCCAAATTCGAGGAGACCCTCCAGCAAAAGCGGAAAGAGGTGCTGTTCGAGCGGAAGGGGCTGCCTCTCCTGGAGTTGACCGGGGAGCGGATCCAATCGGCCCTGGCGGAAATCCGGTCGAGCGCGGGGGAGCTGTTCACCCGCGCTTACTGGGTCGACCAGTTCCGGGGGATTCAGGATTTCCATATCTGGCTGACCCTCTCCTTCCTGCTGGTGCTGGCGGTGGTGGAGTACCTGCTGCTGCGGCTGCGCCGGTACTGCCGCCATCTGGACGCCGCCTACGATTTGTCCCGGCGCTATCCGTGGCGCCATTTTACGCTGTACCTTTTTCAGCGATCCCTTCTTCAGACCGGATTTACGGCTTTCGTTTACGCCCACGCCAAAATCCGGGGGTTTTACGACAACGTGCCCTTAAGCCATGCGGTGGTCCATATCCTGTTCATTGTTCTATGCTGCCGCTGGGGGTACGATTTCATCCATCTGTGGAACGAACGGCGGGACAACAAGATTCCCGAACGGCTGGTGCGACAACTGCGCCTGCTGATCTTTATCCTGGGGTTCTTCGCCGTGGGATACACGGCTCTCTCGTGGTTGCTGGGCGAATTCAACGTCATCCTATCTTTTGCCCGCATCCTGTTTCTGTTGACGGTGCTGGTCTGGGGGGCTTTCTTCTGGCGGGTGTTCCGGGATGTGGACCCGGATGCGGCCCGGATCGGCCGACTGACCTCTTTTTTCCGGCGGGCGCCGACGGATGCGTCGGTCGAGTCGGAAAGCTCCCGCATCGGCCGGGCCATCAAAACCGCGCTCATCGGCGCGGGGGACGTGATATGGATCGGCGCCCTCCTGTTGGAAGTGGCCGGTTACGGGTCACTGGCGGCTTTCTGGCTGGTATCCTGGGGGCTCACGGCGGTGTTCGGTCTCTGGGTCATCCTGGCCTATAAAATGCTGCGGGAATGGGGGCGGACCGCCAAGGCGGCGCCGAAGCCCCTGGCCGCCGAGCCGTCGGTCGCGGTCAAGGCCTCGGTTCCCCTGCGGTGGCTGCTGCAGAAGCTGTGCTGGATCGGGTGGGGGATCGGGCTGGTGCTCGCCCTGATCGTCGCCTGGGGGGCGGACCGGCAGGTGGTGGTGGGGCTTTTCAATGTGGCCCGCCACTCCTTCACCATCGGCGGTCTCGACATCAGCCTGGCGGGGATCTTAAACGTGGTGCTGATTCTGCTGGTGATCCATGCCCTGACCCGGATCTGGCGCAGTTTCCTGCTATATCAGGTGCTGGCCGACAGCGGCCTGGAGATGGGGCTGAGGCACTCCATCACCATCATTACCATTTACCTCATCTGGGGGGTGGGGATCATCGTCGCCCTCAACGCCATGGGGGTCAGCACCACCTCCCTGGCGGTGGCCTTCGGCGCCCTCTCCATCGGCCTCGGCTTCGGCCTCCAGAACATCTTTTCCAACTTCATCTCGGGGATCATCCTCCTCTTCGAACGGCCCATCCAGGTGGGGGACGCCGTGGAGGTCAACGGAGTCTGGGGGGAGGTGACCCGGATCAACGTCCGGTCCACGGTGGTCAAAACTTACGACAACGCGGCCTTGATCATCCCC
>JAABTM010000519.1 GCA_011389855.1 Desulfobacteraceae bacterium | reverse complement strand
ACTTTTTCGAGGCGGCGGTCGATTACCGCTTTTTAAACGATGACGGCCGCTCCCATTTCCACGGCCGGGGACTCGTCCGGGTCCGGAATGCCGGCGGCCCCACCCTGGGGGCGTCCTCGAGCTTTCGCCTCTTCCCGGATTGGCTTCCCTTCCTTCTCCAAGCCGAAGGGGACGCTTACTGGCAGCAACCGGCCGGGCTCGGAAAAGGAGACCTGGAGACATCGGTGCGAACCGCCCTGACCGCTTCCCATTTCCGACGGATCGGACCCAAAACCCACCATGTCCCCACCTTCTCCGTATTCGGTCGATATCTCTCCATGGAAGACGACGGGGGCTATGGCCCGGGTCGGGTCGACCGGGACATCCATACGGATTACAAACAGGATCATCGGTTCGGTCTCCGGCTGTCGGACGCCCTGAGCCACCGGCCCTGGCTGGACACCCTGTGGCGGATCGGCGGCCGGGTCGCCCTGAACGAGAACCTGAACCCCCTCGAACCCGATCACATCCGCCTGACGGCCGAATGGCGGCAGGCGCTGGGGGATATCTTTCTCCAGGGCCGCTACCGGTTCACCCATTATTTCGCGGACGGCGACCGCGATGATTCGGCGGACGAACACCGGATCGGCGGAGAGATCGTCTGGGAAAAACGGATCGGGCGGACCCATCGACTCGAAATCGGCCTCGACCTGAGCCACGAGTTTCCGTCAGACGAAACCCTGGGCGCCTTCCGGTTCGCCTGGCACTTCGACCGGGGCAGGGGATACCGGGATTTTCGGGACGCCGAGGTCGGTTTCAAGGACCTCCGGTCCCGGAAACGTCACCGGTGGCCGGGGCCATGAGGAGCGGAACGCGACCGCGGGAGAAGGCGGCGACGGTCGAGGCGTTGCTCCGGGCCGGCCTCACGCCCATCCGGCTGAAGTTGGAAGACCGGATGCTCCGGGACCTGTCGGCCGGTTTTCTCCGGCGGCGGTCGGAGGAGTCGCGCGGAAGGGCGGCCGCCGTCGATCTGGAAACGGATTTGTTGCGCTTCTTACTGGCCGAGATCGAATCGGCCCACGAGCGGATCCGCGTTCTTCAATCCCGATATGCGGCATTCAACCAACGGATCGCCGGCGCCGTCTCGGAAGCGGAGCGACGGGCCCACATCCTGGCCTTCGCCAGACAACTGGGCGCCGGCCGTCGGCGGTTGAAAGGCGACGCCCGGGCCTTTTCCCGCTGGTTCGGCGCGGACGCCGTCACGGACCGGTATCTGAAAAGAACGGCCGCATTGGAAAGAAAAACGGCCCTGTGCCTCGACCGGGCCGGCGCGCTGGCGGCGGGACGTATAGACGCAATGCCGGCGGCGGGGCGACGTAGAGACGCAATGCATTGCGTCTCTACGGTGGGCGGCCCGGCGGCGGAACGTATAGACACAATGCCGGCGGCGGGAGGTAGAGACGCAATGCATTGCGTCTCTACGGCGGGCGGCCTGGCGGCGGGACATAGAGACACAATGCCGGCGGCGGAACGTATAGACGCAATGCCGGCGGCGGGACGTATAGACGCAATGCCGGCGGGGCGACGTAGAGACGCAATGCATTGCGTCTCTACGGTGGGCGGCCGGGCGTGGCGGCGGCTGAACCTGGAACCGACGGTCAAACCGTTCCTGGCCTACGACGGCGACCACCGACTGCGGATCGCGGCGTTTCGCTGCCTGGCGACCGCCCTCAGGCGTTTGCCCGAGCCGGCAAAGGAGACCGGCCTGGAGGAGACCACCCTGATCTACGTTTTCCGATCCGCCATGGACAGTCGGCAAAACATCTGGATCCAGTGCGAAGCCCTGGAACTGCTGGCCCATCTGTCCCCCGAGTCGCTGTCCCGGGCCCTGACCGGTCGTCTCTCCGGAGGATCCGATTCGGAAGCGGCGGGACCGGACGGCCCCCGGGCCCGGTCCAACCCCGACCGGGACGATTTTTTCGTGAGGGCAAGGGCGGCGCGGATACTGGGGGACAACATCGGCCGGCTGCCGGACCTTCTGGGCCTGTTTTGCGAAGTGGTCCGCGATCCGTCCCCCCATGTCCGGCAGACCCTGGCCCGGGTTCTCCACCAGATGCCCGAGACCGCCGCCCGGCGGTGCCTCTATCGGCTTGCGGCGACCGATCCGGACCATCAGGTGCGGGCCGCGGCCGCCCTTCGGATCCCGGATCTCATCGACCGGATCGGGAACGAGTTGTTTCTCAGACGGCTCCTGGTCCGGATTCTCGCTAAAGAGTCCGACCCATTCGTCCTGCGCGCCGCGATGGTCTCGGGGGTGGAAAGCCTTCGGGTCCTGGCGCGGAGAACCTGCCCGTCGGTTTGGCATGCCGCTTTTTCAAAAGAGCTGGACAGGCTCCACCGAGAGGCGGCGAACCTGTCTGTCCGCCGCTGGGCCGCCCAGGCCCGGGAACAATCGTGGTGCGAAGCCGATCCATCCCGCCGCCGTCTCAAGGCCGAACTGGAACGCCGCATTCGAGTGATCCGGTCCGGCAAGGAAAAGCGGATTCCCCGGTCCGTGATCAAGGGGTGGGATAAAACCGATCTGGGCCGGGTTCTGTCGGTCATCTGTCAGACGTTTTATCCCCTGGATGTCAAA
>JAABTM010000218.1 GCA_011389855.1 Desulfobacteraceae bacterium | reverse complement strand
TGCCGCCGGAAATCCTGGCCCGCGCTGAAGCAAGGGCCAAAGAAATATTGGCGGACATGGAGATCATATGTCAGATAAAACCACAAAATACGGCGTCATGCCCTATGACCAATTCAAAGAACGAACCCTTAAAATCGCCAAGGGGGAATACAAACCCGGCGAGGACGAACCCAAAAGCTGGTTCGAATCGCTGAATGCCGCCGCGCAAACTCTCGATGAAGAGGAGATGCGGCTACTGATGCAGCGGCAGCAAAGAATCCAATCATCTTCCCACTTGACTTTTCCGCCGAAATGATACAATGTAGATACAATATTCAGCAAAACGCAACGCCGCCCAAACACCAGCAACGCCAACAGCAACCAAATGAACCATCAGGTGGAAAACATGCGAACGAGCATTAAAAAATGGGGAAACAGCCTTGCGGTGCGCCTCCCGATGCCGCTTTTGAAAAGCACCGACCTGCAAGAGGGGACCGCCGTGGAAATTTCCATGTCCGGGCAAAACATCATCATCCAACCCGTCAACGAACCGGATGAATATGATCTGGCCTCGCTTGTGGAGAAGATCACGGACGAAAACCTGCACGCCGAGATCGATACAGGAAAGCCGGTCGGAAATGAAATATGGTAACCCAATACGTTCCCGACAGAGGCCATTTCGTCTGGATTGATTTTGATCCCCAGTCAGGCCACGAACAGGCCGGCAGACGCCCCGCATTGGTCGTATCGCCGGCGATCTATAACGGACGAACCGGGCTGTGCATCCTGTGCCCCGTCACCAACCAGGCAAAAGGATACCCTTTCGAGGTCTCCATCCCTCAAGGGTCGGGCGTGACGGGCGTCGTTTTATCCGATCAAATCAAATCCCTGGACTGGAAAGCGAGAAACGCCGACTTTATCCGTTCAGCCCCCCGTTCCGTCATCCAGGATGTGATCGCCAAATTAAAACCCTTGGTCCGCTGAACCAAAAAAGTCCTCAACCAGGAAGACATGCGGCCGCTGAAAAAAACCAAAGCCGCCAAAAATCCGACCGAGGAGGAATGACGCGGCCCCATTCGAAAGGATGACATGGAATTCCGAATCGCGGACACCTTCACCGACAGCCTCGCCAGGTTGACCGGCCAGGAGCAAAAGGCGGTCAAGACCACGGCCTTCGACCTCCAGCTCAACCCCGCCAACCCCGGCCACCGGTTCCACAAGCTCGACCGGGCCAAGGATCCCCATTTCTGGTCCGTCAGCGTCAACCGGGACATCCGGTTCATCATCCACCGGACCCGGACCGGCCTGCTGCTCTGCTACGTGGGCCACCACGACGACGCCTACGCCTGGGCCGAGCGCCGGAAGATCGAGCGTCATCCCCGGACCGGGGCCGCCCAGCTCGTTGAAATCCGGGAACGGGTCCAAGAGATCGTCGTTCACCTGCCCGTCGCCGCCCCGGAACCTCCCCCGGCATCCGCGCCGCTCTTCGCCGATCTCCCGGACGACGACCTGCTGGGCTACGGCGTGCCCGAGGAATGGATGGCCGATGTCCGGCAAGTGGACGAAGACGGCCTGCTCACCCTGGCCGACCATCTGCCCCAGGAAGCCGCCGAAGCCCTGCTGGAACTGGCCACCGGCGGCGCGCCCCAACCAATGGCCGCAGCCGCCGGGGGCGCGGACCCCTTCCAGCACCCCGACGCCCAGCGCCGGTTCCGCATCCTCACCGACGCCGCCGAACTCGAACGCGCCCTGGCCTTTCCCTGGGAGAAATGGACCGTGTTTCTCCACCCCGCCCAACGCCACCTGGCGGAGCGCGCCTACAACGGCCCGGCCCGAATCTCCGGGTCCGCCGGCACCGGCAAGACCATCGTGGCCCTGCACCGGGCGGTCCATCTGGCCCGCCGGCATCCCGGCGCCCGCATCCTGCTGACCACCTTTTCCAAGGCCCTGGCCAACGCCCTCCGGACCAAACTGACCCGCCTCGCGGGCAACGAACCCGCCGTCTCCGACCGCATCCACGTCCGGTCCATCACCGGCATCGGGGCCGAACTGTACGCCCGGACCTTCGGCGACCCGCGACTGGCGTCCCCGGAAATCATCCGGTCACTCCTCAAGGACGCCGCCGACGCCGCGGGCGAACAGCGGTTTTCCGACTCCTTCCTGTTCAACGAATGGTCGGAGATCGTGGACGCCCGGCAACTCAAGACCTGGGCGGCCTACCGGGACGCGCCCCGCCTGGGCCGAAAAACCCGGATCGGCGGCAAACAGCGGGAATCCCTCTGGTCGATCTTCAAAACGGTCCGGGAAACGCTGGACAAACAGGGCGCGACCACCTGGGCCGGCGTGTTCGGCCGGATGACCGATCACCTGCGGGAAACCGACGCCGCCCCCTTCGATTTCGCCGTGGTGGACGAAGCCTCGGAACCGCCCCCGGACCAGGTCGCCGTCAGCACAATGCACCTGGCCAAAGGCCTGGAGTTCCGCGCCGTGGCCGCCATGGCCTGCGACGACGAGATCATCCCTTCCCAGGACCGCATCGAAACCGTATCCGACGAATCCGACCTCGAAGAGGTTTACAACACCGAGCGCCACCTTTTATATGTCGCCTGCACCCGGGCCCGGGACCACCTGCTGGCGACCGGCGTCGATCCGGCGTCGGAGTTTTTAGGAGATCTGACGGCAGTATAGCAATGGTTTACAAAGATCACCGCCGCTTTGGTTCATTTCGATTTCGCGGCGGCCATCAATCCGGTTCTATCCCCAATTCAATGAGTTTGTGAAGACCGTAGAATATGCCGACATTGGCCGCGGCAATGAACGGGCGTCCGGGACGCCATGAAAGGTTCAAAGATTCCGCCAGCAACCACTTTTGTTTTTCGGAGACAGTCTGGAAAGCGCCTTGTCTTTTTACCTCTTGTTTTAAGGGAGATCAATATGAGTATCGAAACCGAAGAAATTGAAGGCGTTGGCAATGAAGAAGAGGATTCATCCTGGAAAGATTACCCTATCGATACGCTTCTAATTCGGAATGAAACTCGAACTGTACATGATGTTCTCAGAAGGATCGACAAAGGTTCTTTTATCATGAATCCGGATTTCCAGCGAGAATTCCTCTGGGATGATGAGAGGCAAAGCAAGCTAATCGAATCCGTGTTGCTTCGGATACCATTACCGGTTTTTTATCTGGCTGAAGACGAGGAAGGACATTTGGTTGTAGTTGATGGTTTGCAGCGCCTTTCGACTTTTAAACGGTATGTTGATAACAAATTGCTTTTAAAGCTTCCTCATAATGAAGAGTTGAATAAGAAACGATTTAAAGACCTTTCCCCTAAATTGCAAAACCGGATCGAAGACTGCAATTTAATTCTGTACGTAATCGATGCAAAGGTGCCTGAGCGTGCAAAATTGGATATTTTCGAGCGAGTGAATGGAGGTGTCCCTCTTCCCCGACAACAAATGCGCAACTGTCTCTATATGGGGCCTGCAACACGTTTTCTGAAAAACGAAGCGAAAGCGCCGGAATTTTTAAAGGCAACGGGTGAAAGCCTTTCTCAGAAAACGATGAGAGACCGCGAATTCGTTAACAGGTTTTGCGCATTTCAACTTCTTCCTTTGGAAGAGTATAAGGGGGATATGGACGATTTTTTAGCTCAAGTTCTAAAACTTATGAACGATCAAGATGAGAAGGATCTGATAGATCTTTCGGCCCAATTCCGCATCAGCATGAAAAATAATTATTGTGTTTTCGGTCACCACGCCTTTCGAAAAAGTATCCTAAACCCGGACGGAAACCGCAGCGTCATCAATGCTTCTATTTGGGATGTAACGTCTACCGGCCTATCGCATTATCCTCCCGTAGTGGTAGATACTTATGCGGAAGTATTGAAACAATCCTTTTCAAAATTGATGACAGAAGAAGATTTTTCTAAATCCATCACTACCGGCACAAATGAAGTAAAAAAAATCAGGTATCGATTTTCTGCCGTGAGGGAAATGTTAGAGGAGGTGATAGATGCTAAAGCATCTTGATTTAAAATACTTTAAATGTTTCAAATTTTTACGATTGCCGCTCCAACCGCTAACCCTTCTTTCTGGAACAAATTCATCTGGAAAATCTTCCATTCTGCAGGCGCTCGTATTGCTTCAGCAAACCATGAGGGAGCATGAATGGTCGATGCGCCTGATGTTAAATGGTGAATCCATAAAATTAGGGGCTGTTTCCGACGTCGTGGATCAAGTCCACGGCAGGCACTCCTTCGAGATTGGAATTGTAGACGCCGATCGAACTTATCAATGGATTTTTACAGGGGACCGGACGGATATTTCTTTTTCGATCGACAGGGTAATCGTTGGGGGTGAGATCTTTGAAGAACCTAAATCATTGAGGTTTCTCATGCCTACGACAGCCGCTTCTGAAAACATTGATTTTGCGAATAGATTGGTGAAACTTACATATCTAACAGCAGAGAGGATAGGCCCTCGTGAAATCTATGCATTTGAAGACCGTCAGACATCAAAAGGGGTCGGTCCGGCAGGTGAACATGCTGTAAGTGTTTTGAATTGGGGAAAAGATGAGCCTGTTCTTCCGGGCTTGGAAATATCCGGCGTTCCAAAAACCAGATTGCATCAAATCCAGGAAAGGATGCGTATTTTTTTTCCTGGGTTTACATTAGTCCTTCACCAAATACCCCATACCAATGCCATTACGCTTGGAATGCGAACATCAGCGGACACTGAATTCCATCGGCCGGCGAACGTGGGCTTTGGTTTAACTCAAATTTTTCCAATCGTGGTCGCGGCCCTGTCGGCTGCTGAAAAGGATATCCTATTAATAGAAAACCCCGCAGTTCATCTTCATCCAATGGGACAGGTAATGATGGGCCGGTTTCTCGCTGAAGTCGCGAACAGTGGGATTCAGGTAATTATGGAGACCCACAGCGACCACGTCCTAAACGGAATCCGAAGAGCCGTCAAACAAGAAATCATCGAACCGGATAAAGTGGCGATTCATTTTTTTAAACCGCACTCGAAAGAGGCCGCCCAAGTTGAAAGCCTGCAAGTAGACCGAGCCGGCAACATTGATTTTTGGCCAGACGGATTTTTTGATCAATTTGACAAGGATTTGAATTATTTCGCCGGTTGGGGGGATTAGCGTGGATTTTATAGTAAACGATCTTTCTATAGAGGAACAATATTCTGGCATTTATGATTTTGAACAGGCTATCAGCCAAATGATGAAAATTCGTAATTTGACCCGTCGTTTTGGCTGCAATTTGTTTTGTCATAGAAACCTCTTGCAAGCTAAAGTTTCGCCCACTATGACAATGCACGATGTTGTTCAAATGTTGGGAATCAATAGACGACGGGCTATAATGCCATGGTTGACGAGTCATGGACCGTTTTGGGATGACGATCAACATCACGGCTCAAATGAATATTTCGAGTGCAATGCAAGTGTTGTAACGGACACCGCGGTCGGTGAAGCTGCTTTCTGTTGTCTAAATGGAATTGAACGGGGTCTGTCAAGCTTTGGTCCATCAAATTGGGAATTTTCGCCAGTTATTGCCAGCCATATAATTGACGATCAACGTCGGGAAACCGTCGATGTCCAAAATTTCTGGACTTTGGATGACCTCGAACGATTTCTGGAGGCGCAGCCGCCGATAATAAGAAGTTGGCAACAATTGGAAAATGTCGCCAGAACACGATTTAGAAGCGTTTTTTTCTCGGAAAACGCCTTTTCTTACTTGGAAGGCCATGCTTTTTCTCGCGCTGCCGCGCAACGATTTCTATTTCTTTTCAATACCCTGGGTCAATTGGCACAGTGCTTCGACGAACATGGCGGTAGAACGCCTGAAGGCCATGAAATTTATCGGAATTTTTTTACAGGAAGAAGTGGCGGCGGCGGCCGGGGCGCCCTTTTTTCTGATTCTTCCGACCAAGAAAAAAACGATTTTGAAAGCGACCTGACTTTTCCACACCCAGAAAATCCAAATGCCGCTTTATTCTGCCCGTGGCATGGAAAAGTTCAGACGCCGCCATTGCGCGTCCATTTTTCATGGCCGGTTCGAGCAAATGAAACTCTTTATATCGTTTATGTCGGCCCGAAGATCACCAAGCGATAATAGTTGACGATAGAAATCTATCACCGATCAAAGAACGAACCCTTAAAATCGCCAAAGGGGAATGCAAACCCCGCAAGGACGAACCCAAAATCTGGTTCGAATCGCTGAACGCCGCCGCGCAAACACCGGCAACGCCAACAGCAATAAAATGAACCATCAGGTGGAAACCATGCGATCGAGCATTAAAAAATGGGGAAACAGCCTCGCGGTGCGTCTACCGATACGTTCCCGACAGAGGCCATTTCGTCTGGATTGATTTTGATCCGTCATCCAAGAGAGGTGATCGCCAAATTGAAACCCCTGGTCCGTTGAACCAAAGAAGTTTTCAAACAGGAAGACATGCGGCCGCTGCAAAAGACCAAAGACGGCCTGCTCACCCTGGCCGACCATCTGCCCCAGGAAGCCGCCGAAGCCCTGCTGGAACTCCCGGGCCCGCTCCTTCGGCATGAACATCACCTTTTTCCGGGCCGGTTACACCTTTTCGGGCGTCCTGATCAACAACACCAATATATCTGGGCGGATCGAGAGCATGAATATCTGGTATAAGCGCCTTACGTCGGAGAGCCGGCCGCCCTGACCACCGCCGGCGCCGGTGCGATCACCGCCGCTTTGGTTCACTTCGATTTCGCGGCGGCCATCAATCCGGTTCTATTCCCAATTCCTTGAGTTTTTGAGCCAATTGTTCCGCCCGTTGCTCAGCGGTTTCCGCCCGCTGTTCGGCGGTATCCGCACGCTGTTCGGCGATTTCAGAGCGCTCGGCGCCGTTGAGCAGAAGGTTGCCCTCGGCGTCGCACCATCGCAGCCAGCAATCGTCTCTGCCTTCATAAACCCCGTTCCAGAGCGTCAGTTTCAGGCCGATCTGAGGCAGGGCTTTGTCGCTCCGGGGCACGTATTGTCCGGCATTCAGTTCAAAAATGCGCAACGGTTCATTCTGAATGAATTTCATGGGATCGTAGATCACGTAGTACAACGTGCGGATTTTTTGATATATTTTATATTTCCGATCCCTTTCGCCGCCCTCGGTATTGGACGCGATCTCCACCACCGCTTCCGGCACTTTTCCATATTCCCACGCGAAATAGCTTCTGTTCCGTTTTTCCCAGATGTCTTCTGGCAACTGGACTTCGAGGGCGACAAACACATCCGGAACCACCGGCGGGATATGAAGACCGTAGAATATGCCGACATTGGCCGCGGCAATGAACGGGCGTCCGGGACGCCATGAAAGGTTCAAAGATTCCGCCAGCAGCCGCTTTTGTTTTTCGGAAAACCAGTTGTCCATGGCTTCATCGTCCTCCGTAACGATGTGACCGATGTCCGGCGGTTCAACAAAAAATGCTGAAGATTCCGGTGCATCCGAAGGGTCTGAAGGACTTGAAGACATGGCCGAATCCTCCTTGTTCGCCGGGCTTTCGCCTTTTTTTGCGGGGGTTCATGGAACGCTGATCGGATTCTTAAAAGTATCCGATCAGCGTTATTATACAGGATCGAAAGTCAAAAAAACAGGTTGATTCCTCCTTTCATGGGTTTGAGGAGATCATACCTTATCCGTATGAATATAAAGAACTATTTGACAACGAAACCATGTGAGTGTACTTAACAAGATCAATTCCTTATCCACAGCTATTCGAGGGGGCGATGATAAGGGTGTTTTTACAGATCCAGTTTCAATCATTTTCTTCATATAGCGAGAAGCGACCATGGCCGAACCGATACGCGAAAAGCTAAAACGATCCCTTGAGTCCGCCGAAGGCTTGTACTATCGCCTGGTGTTGCTGGTGGGCAGGAGCGGTTCCGGCAAGACCGAAGTTCTTCGGGATATTGCCGAGGAGTTGGGAACATCCGTCATCAATGTCAATCTCGCGCTTTCCAGGGAATTGCTTGAGCTTACAGAGAAGCAGCGGTCACTTCGATTACCAGGCATCCTATATCAGATCGCGGACAAATCTCAAGAGCCGACGGTGCTGGATAATCTCGAGATCCTTTTTGACAAGGACCTCAAGCAAGACCCCTTGCGGCTGTTGCAAGGCATTTCGAGAAATCGAACCGTAGTGGCTTCATGGAGCGGCCAGTTCATTTCGGAGAATAAGGACAACCGCCAGTTCTACCTGGACCTGAAGAAAACCGACGACTTCGACGCTCTTATCGACAAGCGGGCCGAAAGCCTGGATGAAGGCCAGCTTGACCGCTTTTATTACGAGGCGCTCAAACGGGTTATGGAATGCCAGGACGCCACTTACGTGACCGGCTACAAGATCTGGCAACACGAACTGGTTTGGCAGGAGCGCAAGGCCGCCCGCGCCGGCTATCTGTTTTTCGGCGCCCCGAATGAACGCTCCACCGCCGTACCGCAGCGGGACTTCTACCTGTACTTCATCCAGCCGAATGAGCCGCCCCGCTTTAAAGATGAAAAAGCCAATGACGAGGTTTTCTTTCGCCTGAAAGGCAGCGACGAAGAATTCCAGACTGCTCTAAAGAGCTACGCGGCTGCTCTGGACCTCGCGGGCACTTCATCGGGGCATGCCAAGGCCACCTACGAATCAAAGGCAAATGGCTTTCTCAGAAAGCTTGTTCAGTGGCTGCAAAAAAATATGGCTGTCTCTTTCGAGGTCATCTATCAGGGGCGGGCCAAGTCCATGACCGAGTGGGCCAAGGGCAAATCCATCCGCGACCTTTCCGGGATTTCACCCCACGAAACCATCAATTTCCGGGATATGGTCAATACCATCGCCGCTATCTGTCTGTCGCCCCATTTTGAGAATCAGGCCCCGGATTATCCGTTTTTCACGGTATTGATCACCGGGGATAACCGAACCCAGGCCGCGCAGAACGCCCTTCGATGGATTGCCGGCGCCGCCGGAAAACAATCGCGCACAAAGCAGGGCGCCGCCGTGCTGGAC
>JAABTM010000518.1 GCA_011389855.1 Desulfobacteraceae bacterium | reverse complement strand
TCCAATGGCCAGATGGCCGAACAGTTCGTCGAATTCATCGGCTTTGGCGGCGTCGTAATAATTGAACAGCGTGGAGAGCAGAAGGCTTTTGCCGAACCGGCGGGGGCGGATGAACAGCAAATATTTCCCTCTTTCCAGGAAAGGTATCTTCTCGGTTCGGTCGCAGTAGAAATAGCCTTTTGTAACGATTTCTTTAAAATCGCTGACTCCGTAAGGGAATTTCATGGCAGTCTCCTTTGGAATTTCATGGCGTTCGGCCTTTTGCCGCCGTCTTGACAATCGCCCGGTCCGCGGGGCGCCCTCTTTATTCAGCGGAGTCGCCGGTTGTTAGTTTGCATTATAGCGGATTGCGCGTCCGCCGCAAATGGATTCTTGCCCTGCCGCGTCGGAAAGTTTTTCCCAAATCGATGCAGGTTTGGTATAAAAGCAGAAGGAGCGAAAAACACTCAACCCCTATGGATTGATCGCATGCCATCCAACATTCTAAAAAAAATCGTCGCCGCCAAACACGAAGAGGTGGCCGGGGACCCGGCCGGGTTTCTGAAATCGCTGATCCTGACCGGAGGCGGCCAGGAATGATCGGGATCAAGATCTGCGGGCTGACCACGCCGGAAATGGCGGTCCGGTGCGCGGAGATGGGCGCCGACGCCATCGGTCTCGTCTTTTTCCCCAAAAGTCCCCGACATGTGAGCGACAGCGCGGCCCGATCCATCTGCGACGCCCTGCCGGCCGGCGTGCAGAAGGTGGGGGTCTTTGTGGATGAAAGCGAAGCATTTGTTCGGGCCGCGGCCCGACGCCGCGGCCTGACGGCGGTCCAGCTCCACGGGCGGGAGACGCCGGAGACCGTCCGACGGTTGCGCGGGGAGGGGTTGATCGTGCTCAAGGGTCTTTTCGCCTCCCGGGAACCGCCCCTCGATGCCGCCCCCGACTACGCGCCCACCGCCTTTCTGGTGGAATGCGGCAAGGGCGTGCTGCCCGGCGGGAATGCGGCGGTCTGGAACTGGTCCGGCGCCCGGGAATTCGGCCGGCGGTATCCCCTGGTGCTGGCGGGCGGCCTCTCCCCGGAGAACGTGGCCCAAGCCATTGCCGACGCCGAACCCGACGCCGTGGATGTGAGTTCGGGGGTGGAGTCGGCGCCCGGCGTCAAGGATGCCGCCAGGGTCGAGGCGTTTATCGGCGCGGTCAGGGAATCCGCTGAACGGAGAAAGGCCCGGCCCGTTTTTACCTCATCCCGGTTGTCCTGATTCGAGCTTCGCCGCCAACCGCCCCAGGGTCTCACGGGCCTCCCGAAACGCGAATTCCTCCACCTGCTCCGACAGGGTTTGCAACTCGGCGGACGCATCCGGGTCCAGGCCCGGTCCGTCCGCCAGCCGGTTCTTGAGCCGGTCCAGGTACTCCTCGGCTTTCAGGCTGTTTTTCTCCAGGTGGGCGGCCATACTCTCCAGGAGCGCCTTGACGCCCGCGGCGGTCTCCGGGTCGCCGGCGGCGCCCTTCTTATCCCGCCGGGTTTCTTTTCGCTGGTCCAGATAGGGCCGGGCGGTATCGAGAACCTCCGCCAGGGCCTTTTCCAGGCGGGACAGCCGGCCGTCTACGCCGTCGGTTTCGCCCGCCCGGACAGCCGATTCCAGGTCCAGGCAGGCATCGTGGAGGTCGCATGCCGACAGGTTGCCGGCCACCCCCTTCAGGGTGTGGAGGTATTCGAGGGCCGCTTCCCCGTCGCCGTTGCAAATGGCGGCCCGGCCCCCTTCCGAGAAGAGGGGCGATCCCACGGATCCCACGTCCCCGTAGTTTCGGTAAAACTCCCCCAGCAGTCGTTCCAGAAGAGCCTGGTTGCCGACCATCCGCTTCATGGCCGCCTCCAGATCGATCCCGGGATAAGAAGTTTGGGGGACGGCGGGCGACGGCGCGGGTCCGTCCGCCGCCTTTTTCCTGTCGTTGACGCCCTGGGTTTCCGAATCCAAAAGCCATTTTTCCAGGCAGGAGAAGAGGGCCCGGAGCTGGATGGGTTTGGCGATGAAATCGGTCATGCCCGCATCCAGACATTTTTGGCGATCCCCTTTCATGGCGCCGGCGGTCATGGCGATGATGGGGATCGGGTCTCCGGCGGGTTCTATCCGCCGGATGCTCCGGGTGGCGTCGTAGCCGTTCATCTCGGGCATCCGCACATCCATCAGGATGGCGTCGTACCGGGTCCGGCCCACCGCCTCCACGGCTTCCCGGCCGTTGTCCACCACATCTATGCGCGCCCCCGTGCGGGCCAGCATCTCGATGGTCACCTCCTGGTTGATGAAGTTGTCCTCCACCAGCAGCAGTTTCAGATGGCCAAAACATCCCTCTTCCGGAAATTCGTCGTCGATCATGGTCCCGTGTTCCTCCTCTTTTGTCTCTGAGCGCATACCACAAAGGGAATGAATCCGCAACGCCCTGGCGCATACAATCGCACGGTTCGATTTCTTGACAACGATCCTTCCATTCCATATTTTAACCGGTGTTTGGATACAGTTCCTTTCGAACAACTTTTTTAATTTTTGAAGAGGAGACCCCATGGATTTCAAATACCACCTGGAAACCGCCTGGAAACTCACCATCAAATTCATTCTTCCCCTTGTCTTTCTCAC
>JAABTM010000517.1 GCA_011389855.1 Desulfobacteraceae bacterium | reverse complement strand
CCTTGGGGGTCAGGGCGGTTTGGAGGGCGTCGAGGATGTCCGGCGGCTCGGCCAGCCGGCCGGGGCCGACGGTTCCACAGGCCATTTCCCCGGACCCCGGGGCCACGATCAGATGGCCGTCGGACCGAAGCCGCTCGATGTTCCGCTGGACCGGGCGGCTTTCGTACATGTGGGTGTTCATGGCGGGGCAGACCAGAACCGGACAGGTCACGGCCATGAGCAGGGTGGTCAGCGCGTCGTCGGCGATGCCGTTGGCGAACTTGCCGATGAGGTTGCCCGTGGCCGGGGCCAGCACCACGGCGTCCGCCGCCTGGGCCCAGTCGATATGGCGGATGGCCGCATCGCCGCCGCCGCGCTCGAAAAGGTCGGAAAGGACCGGACGGCCGGAGAGGGCCTCGAAGGTCATGGGCCCCACGAACCACTGGGCGTTGCGGGTCATGATCACCCGAACGGCCCCGCCGGCCCTGGCGATGAGCCGGAGCACCTCGACAGCCTTGTAGGCGGCGATGCCGCCGGAGACGCCGAGGATGATTTCTTTATTGTGGAGGGAGCGGGACATCGTTTTGCATCTCTTCGAACCCGGCTTCCTGGATAAATTGGTCAAATGTGCCGATTTTCTGGGTCTCTTCTATGGTGATCAGAATCGCTTCGCGCAGATTTTTTTTTGCTTGTTCGGCGGACTCTCCACAGGATGCCACATCCAGCTCCGGGCAGTAAGAGACGTACATGCCCCCTTCTTTCCATATCTCTTCCGTTACTTTGAGCTTCATCTATTTCAATATCTCTTCGGATGGCGCGGATGCGGGGCTTGCGGGCGTGTTCATGCTGGGGGCCACGCCGATCTGGACGTAGGTTCTGAATCCTTTTTCCCGGATGCTGATGATGCACCAGCGGTTTTCCTTGCGGAACAGGAGGATGGTGTTGGTCTGGGGGGATTTGAAAATGGTCACCCGTCGCCAGTTGTCCTTGGCCATATTATGGTTGAAAAAATCGATGAGCGAATTGCGCTGGACCCGGCCGGTGAGGGCCAGAACGCCCGTGGCCAGGCCCGGCGTTTCGACGATATAGGAGGCGTCGTTGTCCGGCGTCAGGGCGCTGGGGATCAGGACGTCTCCAAACTCCCGGTAGACGGAAACCGGGCGTTCAGTCTGGCTTTTGGCGGAAGAGGGCCCGGGTCTGCTGAACTTGGACGGAGAACATCCCGTACTCAACAGCGCCATCGCCGCCAACACGCACAGCCCCGTTCCGATCATCCCATACCGCCTTTGCATTCCAGTCATAACGCGCCCCCTTTTGGTTGAACGGATTGTTTTCCAGATGTATCGCCAGCATTCCGGGATACTGCTTTTGTATACACTTATCCGCAGGTAAAAGTCAAACCCCGCTTCACTTCCTCAACGCCACCGACACTCCATCCCACCGTTCCGGCGGGGGGGCGGCTTTAAATTCCCGGCATCTTTCGATGAAATAATCCGATGGAGCATCCTCCGGTTTCATGGCGCATACTGTTTCGAAATGGCGGACGGCGTCGTCCCATTGCCGGTTTCGATATGCGATGAGACCTTTTTCAAAGGGCGCCGCGAAAGCGAACCCGCCTGCCGCCTGCTCGTCGCCGGTCAACAGCTCAAAAATCCGCACCGGCTTTTCCCGGCCCTTGACCCGGACGAGATCCAGTTCCCGGAAGGCGAAGGCGTCGCCCACCGCTGTTCGGGTGAATTCACTGACCACGATCTTGACCCCATAGATTTTGCTCAGCCCTTCCAGGCGGGAGCCGAGATTGACGTTGTCGCCCATGACCGTGTAGTCGAAGCGGCGCGTCGAGCCCATGTTTCCCACGGCCATGGGGCCCGTGTTGACGCCGATGCCGATGCGGATCTCCGGGAACCCTTCGACCTTCCATAGCTGTCGCTCCCGGTACAGGGTGTCGATCATCCGTCGGGCCGCGCGGCAGGCGCGATGGGCGTGGTCCGGCTGATCCTCCGGGGCGCCGAAGACCGCCATGATGGCGTCGCCGATGTATTTGTCCAGGGTGCCGCCGTTGTCCAGGATCACATCGGTCATGGCCGTCAGGTACCGGTTCATGAACTTGACCAGCACCTCCGGGTCCATCATCTCCGCCATGAGGGTGAACTCCCGGATGTCGGCGAACAGGACCGTCAGCGACTTCTTTTCCCCGCCCAGGGCCAGTTGCTCCGGATGGCGCAGGACCCGTTCCACCACCGGCGCGCTCATGTACTGCTGAAAGGCGGACTTGAGCAGCCGCTTTTCCCGCCCCTCGGTGGCGTACCGCATCCAGAAAACCGCGATGCTGATAAGGGCGGTCGCGGAGATGGGATAAACCCAAAGCAATAAGAGACGGTGGACGCTGAACAGATATTGCCCGACTATCACAAAAAGGAAAATCAGAAAAGCGGCAAAGGGAAAACAGCAGTGGATGGGCAGCCGCGGCAGGGTCAGCCCCAGGACGAGACCGAGGATGAGCAGGATGGCGGCATCGACATAACCGAGCCATTCCGGCCGGCGGAGGTATTGGCCCGTCAACAGGTTGTCGATGGCCGCGGCGTGGATCTCCACGCCCCAGAAATAGGAGGCGAAGGGGGCCGG
>JAABTM010000516.1 GCA_011389855.1 Desulfobacteraceae bacterium | reverse complement strand
ATGCCGTTTATCATCTCCGGCGGCATCGCCGGCGGATGCGCCGTGCCGGGAATCATGGCGACCCGGACCCTCAAATCCCCCCGGGAACGTCTGGCCACGCTGTTGACCGTTCCCTTCATGAACTGCGGGGCCAAACTGCCGGTGATGGCCCTGCTCATCGGCGCGTTTTTCGCCCACAACGAGGCGTGGGTGATGTTCGGGTTTACCCTTCTGTCCTGGGCCGGGGCCCTCCTGGCCGCCAAGCTGCTGCGGACCACCATCCTCCGGGGAGACCCCGCGCCCTTTGTCATGGAGCTGCCGCCGTACCGGCTGCCCACCTTCAAGGGGCTGGCCATCCACACCTTCGAGCGGGTCTGGCAGTATGTGAAAAAGGCCGGGACGGTGATTCTGGGAATCTCGGTGCTGCTGTGGGCCATGATGACCTTTCCGGGGCTGCCGGAAACGGAAAAGGCCGATTTCACGGCACGCCGGGCCGCGATAACGGACGCCGCTCCGGCGGATGTCGTCGCGGCCGCCCAAAGCGGCGGCGCGGACGCCCTTTCCGGTCCGGCGGAACGGGTCCACCGCCGCCTCAAGGCCCTGGACGCCGCCGAGGCCGAAGCCCGGCTGCGCCACTCCATCGCCGGCCGGATCGGCACGGCCCTGGAGGGCGTCAGCCAGTGGGCCGGGTTCAACTGGCGGGTCAACATCGCCCTGGTGGGCGGATTCGCCGCCAAGGAGGTGGTGGTCTCGACGCTGGGTACCGCCTATTCCCTGGGCGAAACCGATCCCGAGGAGCGGGAGGCCCTGTCCCAAACACTGGCCAACGCCCCCGGCTGGTCGCCGCTGACGGCCCTGAGCCTCATCGTCTTCATCATGTTCTACGCCCCCTGCTTCGTCTCGGTGGTCTGCATCTCAAAAGAGGCGGGCTCGTGGAAATGGGGCCTGTTTTCCATGGCCTTCAACACCCTGCTGGCCTTTGCGCTGGCCGTGCTGGTCTATCAGGTCGGCTCGATTATAGGAGGATAATCCAAATGATACAAAATGTTATGGTCGCCGTCATCGTCGTTGTCGCGGCGGGCTGGCTGATAAGGCGAACCGTGAAAAGTTTCAAGGGAAAGGGATGTGGATGCGCCGGCGGGTGCGAGGGGAAGTCGTGTTGCGAGATTCCCCGCCTGTTGGATGACCCGTAGCCCCATCACCTGCCAAACCCCTTCCTTTCGCAGGGGCGACGCAACCCCGCTTTCGGTCGGATAGTGTCCGCTTGAACCGGGCGGCGTTTGCCCCGTCCCTGCGCTTTTATTGGAATCCGATTTCAGTTTCTCTGCCATTTCTCCCTTGAATTAAGTCGCATTGATGTTATTTTCAACTAATGGCAATGGCGGCGCCGCGAGTGACGCTGAATATTGACGCACCGGAGACTGGGGGGGCAGGATTCTTGAAACGCTTCAATTCCATCGGCATGAAAATTTACGGCATCGTCGGATTGCTGGTTTTTTCGACCATCATCGTTTTGTTGATGGGCATTGCCGCGCTGGAAGCCATCGACGCCCTTCTGGCGCTGAGGGGGGCGGAGCGGGATCACACCGTCCACTTTTACCAAGGGGTCAACCATTTCGAAGAATACGTCCGGACCCAAGACGAACGGCTGCTGGAGGAGATGGAAGCGAATCTCCGGATCGCCATGGGCGAGTCCAAAAAGTTCGGCGGCCTCATCGATGATGTCCGCGGCCGATCGATTACCGAGGTCGCCAGGGAGTTTGATGCCAATTTCCCCACCGTAGACGCCCGGCAGTCGAGGAATCTTGTGATCCTGGCAACGGTGTTTGCCGAAAATCCCATACTGAAAAACCTGGTGGAGACCGCCCGGAAGGCATATGAAGCCGCCGCGGAATACCGGGAACTGTCCACCGCCTACAAGACCTCGGACAGCCCCGACGACAAATCCGCGCTGCTGTCCCGCATGGACGAGATCAACCGAACCGTGGACGGGCTTTCCCAGGGCTTCTCCGAGGGCGTCCAGGCGCTTTCGGCGTGGGCGCTTTCCCTGGTCCAAAAAATCCTTTTCGGGGTCTTTTTGCTTTTTTCCATCGTCGCCCTGGTCATCGCGAGCAAAACCATTCGCGCCATCGCCGGGCAGATGCGGTCCGCCGTGGTTTTTTCCGAAAAGGTGGCGGGAGGAGACTTTTCCGGCCGGCTGGCCGCCGCGTCCGGAGACGAGACCGGTCAGCTGGTTCGCGCCGTCAATCAAATCTGCCTCGAGGTCGGGGACAGCATCCGGAAAATCGGAAAGACCGCGAACCAGGTCTCCGAGGGCGCCGTCTCCCAATCGAGTTCCACCCGTCAGACCGCCGCCGCCCTGGAACACATCTCGACCATGATTAAACAGACGGCGGGTCATTCCAAAGAGGCCCGGGAGCTGACCCTGTCGGCGGTTCGGATCGTCAAAAGCGCCGACGAGCTGATGGAAGGTCTGGTCCAGTCCATGGCCCGGATTTCCAAAAACAGCGCCGACGCGGAAACCATCATCAAAAACATCGATGAAATCGCGTTCCAGACCAACCTGCTCGCCCTCAACGCCGCCGTGGAAGCCGCCCGGGCCGGAGAGGCCGGACAGGGGTTCGCAGTGGTGGCCCAGGAGG
>JAABTM010000515.1 GCA_011389855.1 Desulfobacteraceae bacterium | reverse complement strand
GGCGATAAGGGCGGGCTGAACATCGTCTTTATGGGGACGCCGGATTTCGCGGTTCCGGCGCTGGAGGCCCTCCATGGGCGCCGCCATGTCGTCCGGCTTGTGGCGACCCAGCCCGACCGGCCCAGCGGACGGGGACGGAAGCGGACCCCGCCGCCGGTCAAAAAGGCGGCGCTTGAGATGGGATACCCGGTGGCCCAGCCCGAATCGACCCGGTCCGACGCGTTCAAGGCCCGGCTCGCGGAGGCCGACCCCGATCTCCTCGTGGTGGTGGCCTATGGCCGGATCCTCAAGGCCGACGTGCTCAATATTCCCCGCATGGGCGCCGTCAACATCCACGCCTCCCTTCTGCCCCGGTACCGGGGACCGGGGCCGATCCAGCGGGCCATCATCGACCGGGCGCCTGAGACCGGCGTCACGACCATGATGCTGGACGAGGGCATGGACACCGGCGACATCCTGCTGATGCGCGAAACCCCCATCGCGCCGGACGAAACCGCCGGATCCCTCCACGACCGGCTGGCCGGAATGGGCGCCGATCTGCTGCTGGAGACCCTCGACGGACTCCGGAGCGGCGCCGTGAAACCACGGCCCCAGGATCCCGACGCCGCCACCTATGCGCCCATGCTGACCAAGGAAGACGGCCACATCGACTGGACGGCGGGCGCCGGAAGGATCGAAGCCCTCATCCGGGGGGTGACGCCCTGGCCGGGCGCGTTTACGTTTCACGGCGACCAGCGGCTCAAGATCTACCGGGCCGAAACGGCGGATCTGGATGCCGACGCGCCGCCCGGAACGGTGGTCCCCGGCTTCCCGGACGAACTGCGAGTGGCCGCCGGCACGGACGCGCTGTCGATCCTGGAGATCCAGGGGGCGTCGGGCAAACGCATGGACATCGCATCGTTTCTGAGGGGGTACGATCTCTTCGTCGGAAGCCGGTTGACATGACGGAGGCCGCCGAGAGCGAACACGACGCCCGGTCCCTTGCCCTGTCCATCCTCAACCGGCTCGACCGGGAACCGCGGCATCTGGACGGGGTGATGGACATGGCCCTGACGGCCTCCCCGCTCCCCCGCCGGGAGATCGCCCTGACCTATGCGCTGGTCTATGGGGTTCTGCGGTGGCGGGGCCGGCTGGATTACATCCTCTCCCGTTTTTCCAAGACCCCCATCGCAAAGGTCGATCCCCCCATTCTCAACATTCTCCGGATGGGGACGTTCCAGATCCTCCACCTCGACCGGATTCCCGATTCGGCCGCGGTCAACACCGCCGTGAATCTGGCCAAAACCGTCGCGCCGAAGTGGACTGTCCGGTTTGTCAACGGCGTGCTCCGGACCGTCGGCCGCCAGGGCCGGGCGGTCCGGTTTCCGGACCACCAAAAAGACCCGGAGGCCGCCGTATCGGCCGAAGCCGCCTTTCCCCGGTGGCTCGTGGACCGCTGGATAAAGCGCTACGGCGCCGAGGAAACCCGGGACCTTTGCGACGCCGTCAACGCGTTGCCGCCGGTGACCCTCCGGACCAACACCCTTCGGACTGATCGATCGACATTGATGGACGCGCTGAGCGAGGCCGCTGAAAAGCGGGTCCCCACGCCGCGCGCGCCCGGGGGCATCGCCCTTTACGGCCTCCGTTCCGCCGTGTTCGACCTGCCCGGGTACGCCGACGGCCATTTCCAGGTGCAGGACGAGGCGGCCCAGCTCGTGGCCCATCTCGCGGCGCCCCGGGCCGGGGAACGAATCCTCGACGCCTGCGCGGGATTGGGGGGCAAGACCGGCCATCTGGCGCAATTGATGGACAACCGGGGCGAAATCGTCGCCGCGGACCGGGACGAAGCCAAGCTGGAGCGATTGAAAACCGAAATGGACCGGCTGGGCGTCGGGATCATCGCCACGCGCCGGGCGAACCTGGATGATCCGCCCGACGTTGTCGCTCTGGGAACCTTCGACCGCATCCTGGTGGACGCCCCCTGCTCCGGCCTGGGCGTGCTCCGGCGCAACCCCGACGGCAAATGGCGCGCGCGGCCCGAAGACCTGGCGAACCATCACGGACGCCAGATCCGGTTTCTGAATCATCTGGCCCCCCTGGTAAACCCCGCCGGACGACTGGTCTACGCCGTCTGCTCCTTCGAGCCGGAAGAAACCGACGCGGTGGCGGCGGCCTTTCTAAAAGCCCATCCGGAGTTCCGGATTGTTCCGGATTTCGATAACTTTCCCGAACCGGCCCGTTCCCTGATCGACTCGGCCGGCTGCTTCCGCAGCCTTCCCCACCGCGCCGAAATGGACGGCTTCTTCGCCGCCTCTTTTCAAAGGGATGGCCGATGACGCCTTTAACTCAAGCCGAAAGAGTGGACGGCTTTTTCACTTTGTGCCTCTGTGACTTTGTTTCTCTTTTTTCCTAAACGGAGTTTTTTATGATGCCCCAACACAAACTGATCGCCCCTTCGATTCTATCCGCGGACTTCACCCGGCTCGGAGAAGAGATCCGCGCCGTTGAACGGGCCGGCGCCGACTGGATTCATATCGACGTCATGGACGGCCATTTCGTGCCCAATATCACCATGGGCCCCCTGGTGGTGGAGGCGGCCCGGCGGGCCACGGACCTGCCGTTGGACGTCCACCTGATGAT
>JAABTM010000024.1 GCA_011389855.1 Desulfobacteraceae bacterium | reverse complement strand
CCCGGCCCGGTACGACGAGACGCTCTTTGCGGTGGACAAGGTGCGGTATGTGGGCGACGAAATCGCGGCGGTGGCCGCCGTGGACCTGGAGACGGCCATGGCGGCGGTCTGCGCCATCGACGTGGAATACGAGGAACTGCCGGCGGTTTTCACCATCGAGGAGGCTGCGGCCGAGGGCGCGCCCCAGCTCCACGACGAATATCCGGGCAACCTCTGCGCCGAGGTCCACCAGGAGTTCGGGGACGTGGAAGCCGCCTTTGCGGAATGCGACCTCATCCGCTCCGACACTTTCCGGAATAAGCGCCAGGACGGCGCCTTCATCGAAACCCAGGGGTGCCTCGCGTCCTTTGACCGGGCTTCGGGCAACCTGACCCTCCATTCCTCCACCCAGGTGCCCCATTACGTTCAGCGGACCGTGGCCATGGTCCTGGGGCTGCCGGTGGGCAAGGTCCGGGTGGTCAAGCCCTACGTGGGGGCCGGGTTCGGCATCAAGGCCGCGGCCAACCCCATGGAACTGGCCGCCTGCCTCCTGTCCAAAGAGACCGGACGGCCCGTCAAGATGAATTACAGCCGGGAGCAGGTCTTCATGTACGGCCGGGCCCGGCACCAGTTCGTCCATAAGATGACCACCGGCGTGAAAAAGGACGGTCGGCTCATGGCCCTCAAGCACGAGTGCTGGCTGGACGGCGGGGCCTATTCGTCCTTCGGCATCGCCACGGTCTACTACGCCGGATCGCTCCTGGGCGGCCCCTACAGGCTGCCCAACATGAAATACGACGGCTACCGGGTCTACAACAACAAGCCCGCCTGCGGGGCCCAGCGGGGCCACGGCGGGGTGGCGGCCCGGGCCTGCTGGGAACAGCAGCTCGACGCCATTGCCGAGGAACTATGCATCGATCCGGTGGAATTCCGGCTCAAGAACATGATGAAGACAGGTGATGTCACCTGCAATGAGCTGAATATGTCGAGCCTGGGGATGGAGGAGTGCATCGAGGCGGTCCGGGACGGCTCCGGCTGGGACGAGAAAAAGGGCAAACTTCCCAAAGGCAAGGGGATCGGCATGGCCTGCGGCTTTTTCGTCTCCGGCGCCGGTTACCCCATCTACCGGTCCGACACCTACCACGGCACCGTGGTGATCAAGCTCACCGAGGACGGCGGCACGGCCCTGGTCTACACGGCGTCCGCCGAGATCGGCCAGGGATCGGACACGACATTCGCCATGATCGCCGCCGAGGCCCTGGGCGTTCCCCTGGAAAGCGTCCGCCTCCAGTCCGGCGACACCGACTTCGGCGTCGATCTGGGGGCCTACTCCAGCCGACAGACCCTTATGACCGGCCATGCCGTGAAGGAGGCGGCCGAGAGCGTCAAATCCCAGGTGCTGGCGGTGCTGGCGGACGAACTCACGGTCCCCGTCGGCGACATGGACATCAAAAACGGCGTGATCGACTTCAAGTCCGGCAGCGTCGATTTTTCGGCCCTGCGCACCCGCTACATCAAGGAGCACCGGGGTTGGACCGACAATCCCGACGGAGAGCACCTCACCTTCAACGAAGCGGCCCGCATCGCCTACCTGGCAAAGGGCTCCATCGTGGGCACCGGCAAGTACAAGCCGCCGGTGCTGGGCGGCAAATTCAAGGGCGCCGCGGTGGGCACCTCGCCGGCCTACGGCTGCTCGGCCCAGGTGGCCGAGGTGAGCGTGGACATGGAGACCGGCCATATCACCGTGGAGCGGGTGGTGGACGCCCACGACTGCGGCCGGGCCATTAACCGGCTGTCGGTGGAAGGCCAGATGGAAGGCTCGGTCTTCATGGGTTTGGGCGAGGCCCTGTTCGAGGAGGTCAAGTTCGACGACCGGGGCCGGGTCATCAACGCCGATTTCGCCGAGTACAAGATGCCCACGGCCCTGGACATGCCGAAGATCGACCCCATCATCGTGGAAAGCGACGAGCCCAACGGCCCCTTCGGCGCAAAAGAAGTAGGGGAGGGCGCCATCATGCCCACCATCCCGGCGATTTTAAACGCGGTCTACGACGCCACCGGCATCCGGTTCGACGAACTGCCCCTGACCTGCGAGCGGGTCTTCATGAAGCTCCAGGAGAAAAAGGCGGCGGAAGGGTAATGACGGAATCGTCTGACAGGAAAGACCTCCGAGGTTTTGGAAACCTCGGAGGTCTGGATTTGGAGCGCTACGCCCGTCAGATCATGATCCCCCGGATCGGCGAGGAGGGCCAGAAGCGGCTCAAGGTCGCTACAGTCTTCATCGCCGGTCTCGGGGGATTGGGCTCCATATCCGCTCAGTATATGGCCGCCGCCGGCGTGGGGGAACTGATCATCGTGGACCGGGACCGAGTATCCCTGTCCAACCTGAACCGTCAGATCCTCCACCGCACGGCGGACCTGGACTGGCCCAAGACGGAATCGGCCCGGAAAAAGCTCTCAGCGTTTAATCCGGATTGCCGCATTAGCCCTGTCTCGGCAACAATAACCGGCGACAACGCGGCCACGCTAATCGCCGGCGCCGACCTGGTCCTGGATGCCACGGACAACATGGCGACCCGGCTGGATCTCAACCGGGCCGCCATGGAGCGGGGCATCCCCTTCATCTACGGCGGCATCGACGGGTTCGACGGGATGGTGTCGAGTTTTGTTCCGGGGGAAACCGGGTGTTTGGCGTGTATGTTCACCGAAAGGGAACGGATATACAAGGAGCAGCCAGCACTGGGCGTGCTGGGCCCCACCGCCGGCCTCATCGCCTCGATCCAGAGCCTGGAGGCCATCAAATACATCACCGGCGCGGGCGAAATGCTTAAAGGGCGGCTGCTGTGCATCCAGGGCCTCGACATGAGCTTTCGCGAAATCCGCATAGAGCCGAACCCGGATTGTACGGTGTGCAAGGAATTGCATCATGAACAATAAGACTGTCAATATCATCATCAACGGCTTCGAGGAACCCGTCCCCAAAGGATCGACCATCGATGACCTGATTAGACAATTCGAAGAAGGCGACGTGGATCTGATCGTTGAGCGGAATGGACGGTTTGTCTATCCGCAAAAATATGGGGAGATCGTGGTTGAAAAAGGGGATCGGGTGGAGTTTATCAATCCGAATTTTGGGGGGTGAGTTCCGATCTTTCAATATGCCGACCACAACGCCGTTGTTCCGCCCGATGGGTGCGCCTTCCCGGACGATATAGCCTTTGCCGTCCGGCGCTTCGACGAGGGCCCGGCGCCCGTGGACGGATCGGATAAAAGGAGGGCCGCGACCCCGAGAGCAACGCCGACGGTCCGATCAGTGCGTTTCATGGTTCTCTGGCGGTCCGTTGTGGTCCAGGACCGCGCCGATAATGAACCGGGCGGCCATGTCGGCGCCGTTCGGCCGGGTTCCTTCCATCCGGTCCAGGGCCAGGAGGTCGTCCATGACCGCGATCCAGTCGCCGGTCTCGAAATCCTCCGGGGAGATGGCCATGGACGGCATCGAGCCTTCAATGAAGGCCACCAGGCCCGGCATTTCGGGGAACCCTGGTCGGGGGATGTAGCCGAAGGGGACGCCCGCCTGGAACGCTTCGGCGATGGTGCTGTAGCCGACCTTTCCCACCAGCGCGTCGCAGGCGTTGATGAGATCCGGGTGGTAAACGCCGGATCGCTGGGGCAGCAGCAGGAGGTTGTCCTCGATCCGCTTTTCCGACGCGCCGCCGGGGATAACGAACCGCACATCCGGCCGGGCCTTGAGCCGTTCCAGGAAGCCGTATCGCTCTTCGATGCCGCCCATGGTGACGACGACCATTTGCTGATCGTCGCCGATGGAGAGCGCCTTTCGGATGTTTTCACGGGATTCCCGCAGTTTCCGGCTCATGGGCGGAACGGCGAGGTCCGCTTCGGTTTTCCGGCAAATGGGATCGGTCTGGATGTGGACACCGGCGCTTGCGAACATTTTCCCCAGGTAATCGATGTGGCGTTGAAACCGGCCATTCCATTGAGGATATCCCGCATAGAGCCGGTCCCATGTAAAATTCTCCACAAGCACTGACGGAATCCCCGCCTTTTCCGCGACCGCGATGCCCAAAGGCGCGATGTCGCAGATGACGAGTCGGCAGCCCAGGGACGACAACTTTCCGGCCAGATCCGATGTCCTCCCCGCCTCGAAAGGCAGAAATTCATCCAGGGCCGAAAGGGTGGCGTCGAGGTCTTCGAGGAGCGGCGAGGTCTGGACGAATCCGACATCCGTCTTCAAAGGGTGGTATCGAAACCGGGCCGAGAGGGAATCGTTGAAAAACCACTCGGGGACCGTGGTAAATATGTCAAACGTCGCCCCCGGCATCATTCCGCCAAGGGCCTCCATGAGCGCGGCGGCCCGTGCCGCGTGGCCGAATCCGTGGGGGGAGATGAAAAATGCGATGGGGGGCATGGGCTGAAACTCATTCATTCACGGGTATTGCCTTTAGCATGAAAAGAAATGGCGGAAGGAAGCGACTCTCTTCCGCCATCGGTTCCGCGGGGTTGCAGGCGGGATTTCAGCTAAAACGGCGTCATCCCTTGATGATCCGGGGCAGCATCATCTGGTGGTGGGGGCAGATGGAATTGGGATTCTGATACGCGGCGCCTGCAAAGGCTTCGAGGTAGCCGCGAATCTCCGTCATCTTGACGACCTCGTCCACCAGTCCGTGCCGGGCGCAGTAAATGGGCCGGGAGGTGTCGTGGTATTTCTGGGCCAGCTCGTTCATATCCTCGATCACCGGTTCCAGGGGACGACCGGCATCCTTTTCCTTGACCAGGCGCCGGGAATAGGTGGCGGCCGCGGCGGTCTCGCCGTGCATGACATAGATCTCGGTGGTGGGGATGCCCAGGGTGAAGGCGTTGTGCCGGTTGGCCGTGGGGCCGCCCATGACGTAGTGGGCCGCCGCGGTCCCTTTCCGGAGAAGCAACAGCATCATGGGCACGTTGGTTTGCTGGATGGAGTAGATCAGGGACATGCCCAGCCCCAGCAGCTCGGCCTTTTCGGCGATGTTGCCCACGTCGATGCCGGTGGTGTCCTGGAACCAGATCACCGGAACCCGGTCCCGGCCGCAGTGGGTCACGAATTCGTTCATCTTGATGAGCCCCTGGCGATACAGTTTGCCGCCGATGCCGGGATAGTCGGCGTATTCCGGATAATCATCGCCCAGGTATCCCTGTCGGTTGCCGATGACGCCCACGGGGAAGCCGTCGATCTTGACCAAACCGGTGTAGATTTCGGGGCCGTAATCGGGGCGGTACTCCATGTGCTCGCTGCCGTCCACCAAACGGGCCAGGACCTCCTCGAACCCGTAGATCCGTTTCTGGTTGCAGGGGATGAGGCGGTAGAGGTCGTCGGCGGAAAACCGGGGCGGTTTGGGATCGGCGACCCGGAAGAATTTGGGGTTGTAGGCCGGCATGTCCCGCATGAACTCCTTGAGGCCGTCCAGCACCCCGGTCTCCTCTTCGTAGACGTACCGGAAAAACCCGGTTTCATCGTAGTGGATGTCCACCGTTCCCGGCGGCGTGGCCTTGAATTGCTTGGCGGCGTTGATGAGCTGCTCGGCGCCCTCCAGGTCGAAATGGCCCTTGGGCGACATGCCCGACAGGATGCCGCCGCCGCCCACGGCGATGTTGCAGTTCTTGTGGGCGAACAGCACCGTAGGGCTGATCCCCTGGTAGCCGCCGCCGGCCGGGTTGGTGCCGTAGATGCCGGCCAGAATCGGGATGCCCATCTGTTCCAGCTCGGCGTGGCGGAAGAAGGTCGTCCCGCCGCCCCGGCGTCCGGCGTAGAACTTCTCCTGCTCGGTCAGCTTGACGCCGCTGCAGTGAACCAGCCACACCAGGGGGATGTTGAGCAGCTTGGCCATGTTGGTGACCTTGAGGATATTTTCGGACTGGCCCGGCAGCCAGGCCCCGGCCATGACTTTGTTGTCGAAGCCGATGACCACCGCCCATTTGCCGGAAATTTTGGCCAGGCCGTCGATGACGTTGGTGGTCCCTTCTTCGTTTTCCTCCGGGTTGTAGAGGGTGTGCAAGGGGCGCCACGTGCCGGGGTCGATGAGGTAGTTGAGCCGCTGCCAGACCGTCATCTGGCCCCGGGCGTTGATCTTTTCTTCGGGAAACCCGGCCTTTTTGACTTTGTCCACGGCCTCCTTGACTTCCGCTTCCACCTTCTTGATCTGTTCCAGGTTTTCTTCGGTGCTCTTGATCTGCCCTTCGTTCAGGGCGGCGCCGAATACCGGCATTTTTTCGAAATAGGGTTTCATTCAATGCTCCAATCGCTATTAAGTTAAAAAGTGGCTATTCCAAAAATCTCTCAATCCTTCTTTTCGGTTTTTTGCTTTTTAAATGCTTGCATGTTTTTTCGCTTCATTTCAGATGGAGTTCGAGTGATTCGGAGGTGGCTTGGGCCAGGCTATAGATGTAGCCGAATGTAAAACGATCTACGTTCGCTTTGAGAATCCAGTATCTGCCATGAGCGAGCCAGTGACGGAACTTGACCGCCTGCCGCAGTTCCGAGAGAAGTCGATTAGATCCCGGAGTGTAAGTTTGCCATCCGGAAATAATGTCTTCCTCCAAATGCGCTTGGTTGCCTCTTCCCTTATATATCTCGCGAAAATGAACGGATAAGGGATCTTTGTGACGTTTTTCACACCGAATTGCGTAATCGATGCGGAAACTTGCTTCCAAAGCCGCAAGAAGAGAGAGTGAGGCTTGAAGATCGACTTCCCAAAGGAACCTCGTGAGTTCATCCCGCAATTGGGCGATGGAGTGAACAGGAAAGAACGCTTCGAGTTCTGGATTTCTTTTTTCGAAGAAGCGATGAAGGGCTATACGTTCAAGTTGACGTTGAACGGCTATCCTATCAATGGCTTGCTCTTGATGGGACCTAGAAAGACGACGAGCCACCTAACACCTCTACCAGGACATCGAAAAACAGATCCTCATTGAGCGTTAGATACCGAATATTGGGTGGTTCAGTGGCAACCTTCCACTCAAGCGCTTCCTGTTTGGTCTCTTCCGACGCACTGTCCCGCTTGGTACGCTGTTCTTCCTGGCTTGCCGAGATGAAACTGTAGATTCTTGGTCCATCCAGAGATCCAGGGACCAACACCAGCGTGCTTCTGCCCGCTGGACCAATGACATCCACGCGACCGGATGCGCCGATGATTGAAGAGCCAATGGGAACAAGCCGGGCTTGCTTGCCGCCTACGCTGATTTCAATAGATTCCGTTTCATAAGTTCCAAAAGATTCTTCGGTGATTTCAATTTTTTTCCGTTTTACTTCAAAATTGGCGCGGTCCTTGTATTCATACAGCGCCCCCTCTACGAATTCGTACAGCTTCTTCACATGGGATATCCACTCGCGATGCATCTCCTCCCAGTCGGGTGGATCGTGCCGCGCATTAGGGTCAAGCAGCCGCTCAAAGTCTTTCTTGCTCATTGGGCTCCCCTGTCACTGATGACCATGCCCCAATCGAGTCATACAGTCGCATATTCGGTGTTTTTGGTTGTCAAGCATTATTCTTTTCACTTATCATTCCCAACCGGCCACTGCCCCCGTTCCTCCAGCACGGACCGCAGGGTCTTCAGCGCCACGTTGACGGCCGGAACCCCGGCATAGACGGCGGTCTGGAAGATGACCTCCGCGATCTCCTCGGGCGTGCAGCCGACGTTTAGGGCCGCCTGGATGTGCAGCCGCAGCTCTTCCGGCCGGGACAGGGCGGTCAGGGCCGCCACGGTGACGAGTTGCCGGGTCGTGTGGGGGATTTTTTCCCTGGCGTACATTTGACCCGTGATAAAGAGCGACAGGTCTTTCGCCATCCCTTTGTCGAAAGATCGCCACAGTTCATAGGGCCGCTCGTCCGCCACATCCTTGAAATAGAGGGCCGCCGTCTTCCTGGTTTTTTCAATGAGGTCGTCCGCCATTCTCTCCTTCCGAGTCTCTTTGTTGTCCGAAAAAGGGTTTTCAGTCTCCCCCTCATATTGCGGTGCTAATTTTTATCTTCTTCCTTGAATATTTCAAGCGGTGGGACGATTTCCGGTATTGATGAACGGAGAGGACCGTTCTCATACGTTTCTTTGTATGCCTTTTTTAAATCCAGATACAATTCATGCAAAATGATATAGCCTTCATTGTTTTTATCCGGATATTCCTTTTCGTCGTTCAGTGTCATATCCAACACGTCCAGGATGCAATCCAAATCCCACCTGTAAAATGAAATAGGTCTTACTCCTTTGTATTTTTCGATTTTTCTGTCTAAACCGAACGCTTCACACATCCGCCATGTGTGTTTTTGCAGTTCTTTCAACTGTCTTCCGGATATTTTACGTTTTATCGGTATATCATTCTTTCTGGGTTTCATGCCATTATCTCGCTATAATATTCATTCCAATGTGTTTTGTAAATGTTATAAGGGTCCATCAGGGGATGAATCCCATCACCTTCGGCAGCCACAGCACCACGTTGGGCAAGTAAGTGATGATCATGAGCACGGCGAGTTGAATGATCAGGAAGGGCATCACCGCCTTGGAAATGTAGATGATGTCCCGGTTGGCGATGGACCCGGTGATGTAGAGGCTCACCCCCATGGGCGGCGTGCAGTAGCCGATGGCCAGGTTGACGGTGAGGATCAGCCCGAAGTGGAGCGGATCGATGCCGAAGGCGCTCAGCATGGGAAGGAAAACCGGCCCCAGGATGAGGGTGGCCGAGATGATGTCCATGAACATGCCCACCCCCAGCAACAGAATGTTCATGGCCAGCAGGAAAACCACCGGCGACCGGATGCTGGAAAGGACCGCTTCGGTGATCTGGCCGGGGATGCTCTCCAGGGTCAGGTACCGGCCGAAACAGGTGGCCCCGGCGACGATGATCAGCAGGGTGGCCGACGTGACCGCGGAGTTGACGGTGATCCGTTTGACGTCGGAGAGCTTCATGGATTTGTGGATGAACAGCTCCACGATGAAGGCGTAGACGCAGGCCACCACGGCGGCCTCGTTGGCGGTGAAGGCGCCGGAGAAGATCCCTCCGAAGATGATGACGATGAGCATCAGGGACCAGAACCCCTCCCTGAGCACGGCGAGCACCTCCATGAAGGTGGGGACGGGCATCCGGGTGATCTCGGTTTTTTTCCGGTAGAAAAAATAGGTGTAGACGCAGACCCCGGCCATGATGAGCGCGCCTGGCAGGAACCCGGTCAGAAACAGGCCCTCCAGGGAGACGTTGGAGATCATGCTGTAGAGGATCATCCCGATGGACGGGGGGATGATGACCCCCAGGTTGGGCGACGTGGTCATCAGGCCCAGGGTGAACTTTTCTTCGTAGCCGTTGTCCAGAAGAGCCGGGATCATGAACCCGCCCAGGGCCACAACGGTGGCCACGGTGGAACCGGAGATGGCCCCGAAGAGCCCGCAGGCCAGAACGCCGGCCATGCCCAGGCCGCCCGGCAGCCAGCTCACCAGGGCGTTGGCCACCTTGATCAGTTTTTCCACGATGGAGCCGGCGGTCATGATGTTGCCGCAGAGGATGAAAAAGAGGACCACCACCAGGGCGAATTTGTCCAGGCTGCGCAGCAGGGTCTGAACCAGGAGCAGCGTCGGCAGATCGGTGAAAAAGAGGAAGCTCAGGAAAGAGGTGAAGAAAAGACACATGAAAACGGGAATGTAAGTGGCCATCATCCCCAGAAGGAGGAGCATGACGATGAGGTTGGACATCTCCATTGGCGGGGGGTCTCCTAATGCTTCAGGTTACACGGTTTCTCGGGACGCCAGATGTTCCAGCACATCCGTATGGATCACCTGGAGCGTTCTGATGAACATCAGAACCCCCATCAGCGGCAGGGTGGCGTAGAGATAGACCAGCGGGATCCGCATGATGATCGTTTTCTGGCCGGTCATGACCTGGAGGGCCGCCATTTTCCAGCCGTAATAGACCACCAGAACGGAGAAGATCAGGGTCGCCAGGAGGCTGAAATAGTTGAGGGGCCGCTTCAGGAAAGGGACCAGTTGGACCAGCGCGTCGATCTTGATCATGGAGCGGTTTTTCACCGCCGAGCCGCACCCGATCAGGGTCGTATAGATGATCACGATCCGGACCAGTTCCTCGGACCAGGCCAGGGTGTGGTTGAACCCGTATCGCAGAACTACGTTGGCGAAGAGGGCGAGCAACGCCGCGATAACGGAGATGAAAAGGGTCCAGTCCTCGAAAAACGTCAAAATCTTGTCGATCACATCGAATGTTTTGCCGATCATGGCGGGATTCCTAGATGTTTTGGGGATTCTGCCGGAAAGAGAAGGGGGGCTTTTCGCAAAGCCCCCCGCGCGGCATATCGGAGCATGGAACTTATTTGGGGGAATACTCCATGTACTCCTGGACTTCCTTGAGAAAGTTTTCCGGTTTGTAGTCGTCGCCCGGATAGATCCGGTTGATCTCCTCGGCGTATTCCTGGTGGACGGCGTCGCCCTTCCGGCGCAGCGTAGTCATCTCCGCGTCGGGAAGGGTGTAAAATTCGATGCCGGCCTCCTCGGCCATGGCGATCTGATCGATCTCCTGCTGTTTGGTCTCCACCCGGATCCGGGCGCAGACGTCATGCACCACCGCCGTAAAGGTCTTCTGAAGGTCTTCGGGCAGGGAGTTGAACCATGCCTTGTTGAAGATCCAGATAAATAGTCCCTGGGCGTAGTTGATCCGGGTGTAGTATTCGGCCACCTCGAACTTCTTGGTGATGTTGCAGACCATGGGCGTATGGTCGAGGCCGTCGATGACGCCTTGTTTCAGGGCCACGGGCACGTCGGGCCAGGGCATGACCACCGCGGTGAGGCCCCATTGCTTGTAGAGGCGCTGGTTGACGGCGGCCTCGGCGATGCGGAACTTGACCTTCCGGGCGTCCGCCAGGGTCTTGACGGGCGTGGTGGTGGCCCATCCGTAGTTGCCGTAGCCGGTGATGTCCAGCCCCATGATGCCCTGGTGGTCCATGGCGTTCATGAAATGGTCGAAAAGCTTGCCGGAGTTGACGAATTTGTCCAGCTTGTCGAAAGAGTTGACGAGAAAGGGGAGGTTGATCAGGCCGAACCGGGGCCCCAGGTTAGTGGAAGCCACCGACGAGACGGCCATGCCCTGGATGGCGCCCATCTGGAGCTGGTTTAGCACCTCCACTTCGCCGCCGAGCATGGAGAAGGGCTTGTAGTCGAGATAGATTTTGCCGTCCGTTCGCTTCCACAGTTCGTCACGGATGGCGAAGCCGGCGTAGACGCCTTTGATGACGGGGTGGGAGACGTTGGAGACGATGCACTTGTACTCCGCGCCGGACGGGTCGAAACTCGGCTTCCATTTGTCCAGGGCCGGTCCCGCCGACAGGGCGGGGGCGGCCGCCAGGGCGACGGCGATCAGGGCGGCGACCAAAAGGGTTGACACTTTTCCGGGGTTCATCTGCGGGTCCTCCTTTTTTGGAATGATTTCCAAATTAGTAAATGCCATTCATTAAACGAATAGCTCTGTATAGCTATATCGCAGCTAAGATGTCGCTTGTCAAGAGAAAAACGCCGGGCATAGGGTCAGCGGGTCCAGTACCGGTGGGGGTCGAACCGGCGGATCATGGCCAGCTCCCCGGCGGTGGGCGGCGGCGTGGTCTGGAGGTCCGACGCCCTCCGAAGGGGCCATCCGGTGTTGTTTTGGATCGTTTCCGGCGTCGCCCCGGGGTGGACCGAGGCGAGGACCATCTCACGGGTGTCCGGGTCGAAGCGGAGCACTCCCAGGGTGGTGATCACGGCCGACGGGCCGCCCCGGGCCAGGCCGACCCGCCGCCGCCAGTCGCCGCCGTCCCCGTAGCCGGGGGAGGTGATGTAATCGACCCGGTCCACGAACCGGTGTTTCCGGTGGGCCATGATGATGATGTGCCGCCGGGCCAGACAGGCCAGGTCGCAGGCGCCGCCGGAGCCGGGCAACCGGGTTTCGATCCGGTCGGGGCGGCCGATAATCGTCGTGTTGAGGTTGCCGAACCGGTCCACCTGAGCGCCGCCGATGAAGCTCACATCCACGTCGCCCCGGCCCAAAATGGCCATCATGTCGGCGGTGTCGGCCAGCCAGTGGGATCGGCGCAGGTTGGGCAAATCGCCCATGGTCAGGATCGGTTCCGAGGCCAGGGATTCCCGGATGATCCCCAGTTCGTAGACGCCCACGGCTTCCGGCGCATGGAGGCTTTTGGCCACCAGGAATCCCAGCAGGGGCAGCCTCATGCCGACGAAGACCACTTCGCCGTCGGCGATCTCCCGGGCCGCGGCCGCGACCATGAGGTCGGCCTGGGTGTAGTCGCTCCCGGCGTTTCGGGTCGGGTCAGCAGCCATAGTCCACCGGTTCGGAATGGTCATGTTCCCTGATGGCCAGTCGGGCCATCCGCTCCCGGCCCAACAGCGCGGCGTAATCCGCCGGCGACCCGATGCCGTCCACCCATTCGGCTTTCCATGCGGCGAAATCCTCCGGGGTCTTGCTCGCTTCCCGGTAGTCCAGAAACGCCTGGTGATCCCGGTTGTAGTGCCCCGGAACCGGGGAGGGGTGGGCCCCCCAGGGGGTGTGGACCACGGCGCTGACCCGGAATCCGGGGACGACCACCCGGTTGGGATCGCTGGTGATCACCTCCGGATCGACGATCTCCTCTGCCGTGAGAATGATGTTGTGGGCGGCCAGGCAGGCCTCCCGGCTGATGCCCAGGTTCCCCCAGGCATGGGCGTGGCCGTAAACGTCGGATCGCTGCACATGAAGGACGGCGACGTCGGGTTGGATCGCCGCCGCGGCGGTCAGCCTGTCGCCGGTGAAAGGGCAGGTCGTTGTCTTCAGGCCCGGGTTGGTTTTGAACAGGTCGCTGCCCAGGGCGGTGCGGGTGGGCAGATAAGGGACTCCCATGGCGGCGGCCCGAAGCGCCAGGGAAATGGTCAGGTTGGTGTGATCTTCGGTCTCCAGTCGCCCGCTTTCCACGGCCCGGCGGAAGTTGTACCCCGATCCGGTGATGACGTTGCCCACCCAGGCGGCCTGGACTTTCCGGACGCAGCCGGCGCCGATGATCTGGTCGAAGAGAATGTCGGAGATGGGGCCGATGAGGGTGAGATCCCGGCGCCCCCGCCGCATGATCTCGTGGCCGGCGGCAAAGGGGATGACCGACTCCAGGGACGCGCCCATAACGATGCGGCTGTTGTCGGGGATGAATCTTTCGATGGCGTCTGGCAGGCTGAGTCGTTTCTCTTTGGGCACTGTCAATCCTCGCGGTTAAACTTGCCCTTATATTTTAATGGATGGGCGGAGGGGCTGTCAACAGGTTGCTGAAAATCAACTCAATGGCGGAATGCGCCACCCGCCGAAGCTCGGGAAAATCTTCGAAGTCTTGAGTTTCGAGATTCCGCATCAGGCACTCCAGGGCCGGTCGTATAAATTCTGCAAACCCCGGTTTCTCTTTAACCTTTGTCAGAAAACCGAAAGCGCCGAGAATTTGCAGATTGCGGGCCAGGGCCGCGTATCGGTAACCGAGGTGGAATCGATGGCGGTCTACTTCGGCGCGGGCGGAGAGCCGGTGGAGGCAGTAGTCCAGCAGCCGGGTCTGAACCGACTCGGGAAGCGCCGCATAGGGGTCGATGAGCAGCGAAGCCAGATCGTATTGGATCGGGCCGAGGCGGGCCCCCTGGAAGTCGATGATGTGGGGCTTGCCGTCCTTCACCATGATGTTGCGGGACTGGAAATCCCGGTGCATCAACCCTTCGAAGCCGTAGAGGACGGCCCCGTCGGCGATCCGCTCAAATTCCGGCTGAAGATGGTTGAATGGGCCGTCTAAACCGACATAGCCCTCTAAAAACGCCTCCACGAAATAGCCGCATTCCCGTTCCAGGATGAGACCCCGGTCGTACCGCTCCGTCTGGCAGGTCCAGGCCGTGTCGAATCCGGCCGCGGCTCGGGACACATCCACCAGGATGTCGATGACCGGGCGATACAGGCGGAAAAGATCGTCCTCGCCGGCCGCCTTCAGGGCAAGGTTCTGAAGATGAACGTCGCCCAAATCGTCCAAAAAGACGTACCCGGAGATCCGATCCTGGAGATGGATGCGGGGCGCGGGTATGCCGTTGCGGATCAGGTGTTCGCCGATGCGGCAAAAGGCGTCGACTTCCGCGGTCTCATCGGGCGGGAGTTCCCGCAATCCATGGTCCGCCAGCACCAGGGATCGGTCCCCGACCGTCAGCCGATGCCAGCTCCGGTCGGAGCCGTCTCCCGCCAGGCGCTGGAAGAGAACGGGGCCGTCGGCCTCATGGGGCCAACGGCGTCTGAACGCCAGGGGCGCCAACCGTTTCAGGGCGGCGTCCCGGTAGCGGTCGGGGGTTCCCAGATCCGCCCACGCCGCGTTCTCCGGGATGAAGGCCCGGATCTCCCGCCCCCGGGCCATCAATGAGCGGAACGCATCGATGCTGCTGTAAAACGTTGTTTCGGGGATGGGGTCGAGCACCTCGGCCTCCAGCACCTGAATCCCCGTAAAGGTCGCCCATCGCAGCCCGTCGGACGCGGTCGCTTCGGACCTGTCGAAGGTCCGGACCGCTCCCCTTGGATTCACCCCGACCGTGTTGAACAGGGGATCGTCCACCATCGCCAGGGTAACGGGATGGGAATGGGTCAGGTGAAACTCGTAGACCGCGCGCAGGTCGATGTCGAAGCAAATGTCGCTGTTGACCACGAAAAAGGGCCGGTCGTCCCAGAAATCGGACAGGTTCCGGATGGCCCCGCCCGTTCCCAGAATTTCGGGCTCAAAAACCGTATTTACCGGAACCGGATAGGACCGGCCCCGGATGTGGGCGTCGATTCCGTCATGAAGATGGTGGGTGTTGACGGCGACGGCCTCGCACCCGGCCGCAACCAGTTTCCCGATGACCGCATCGAGCAGCGTCGCGTCGCCGAGGGGGAAAAGGGGTTTGGGCATATATCGGGTAAGGGGCCGCAGCCGGGTTCCGAACCCGGCCGCCAGAACCAGGGCCTTCATGGGGCGATGCGGTTGAGGTAGCGTCGGATGGTCTTGGCGCACTGATCGATGGCCTCGCCGTCCTCCGAACCCCGGATTCCGTGGGTGGTGAAATAATCCACCGCGTTTTTGTAGTTCAGGAGAGACAGGGATTCGATCCGCTCCACCTCCTTCCGTTTGTACATCCGGTTGCCCATGGAGGTGATTTTTTTGGTCCGGTTTTTGGAATCCAGAAAGTTTTTGGGATACCGCATGAAGACGTTGAGCACGATCCAGTAGGATTCGAAATAGGTTTTCAGGAAGCTGGAGAAGAGTTTGAGCTTCCGGTATCCGGCGGACGTCAGGTTGTAGGTGTCCCGCAGTTCGGGATGGGGCATGAGAATGGCGTCGGACATGAAGATTTTGATGGTTTTCCGGACGAAATGCTCGGGGGACCGGTCCACGTCGAAGGCGAACTCGTTGTTGAAGAACCCCTGCAGAAAGCGGTAGGAGTCGAACAGCTCCTCGGTGGAGAACTGGAAGGCGTCCTTTTCCAGGATCGCCATGGCGGTGAAGGCGGCGGGGATGAAATAGACGACCCCGTTGTTCTTGTAGTAATCGAGCACCGGCCGCCGGGCCTCGTTGAGCCGGTAGAAGTCCTGGGACTGCTGGGCCCCTTTCTGGGGCGGGATCCGCTCCAGGAATTTCCGGTGAACGTAGGATTCGAACACATAGGCGATGGCGTGGCTGTAGTCGATGAGCAGGGTGTCCGCCAGCTTGGCTTCCAGCAGAAAGAGGTGGTTGACGTAGGTTTCCACGTCGGCCATGAGGTGGTCGTAGGTGAAGCGCTGCTTGGCGCAGTTGAGGGCCGCGCCGGCCACGATGGCGTGGGGCGTTATGACCGTGACATGGTCGATGGAATTGATGAACCGGTAGCCCAGGTACCGGACGAGGCCGTTTTGCTCCTTGGATGTCATCTCCTCGATGGGGGTGGACTGGGATTCGAGGTAGTCCTTGAGGGAAAACGGTTCGTGGAACTGAATGTAGATCTTCCCGTATCGCTTTTTAAGGAATTTCCGGGCCTTGATTACCTGCCAGAGGCTCTCGGGCTTTTTCTGCCCCCCCTCCAGCTCGTGGAGATAGGCGCTCTCCTCCGGCACCCGGTCGTAGCCGATGTAAACCGGCGCGAAGATCAGGTCCTTGCCGGCTCCCTCCCGGAAGGCGTTGACGAGGATGGACAGGAGGCCGAATTTGGGCTGGATCAGCTTGCCGGTGCGGCTCCGGCCGCCCTCGATGAAGAACTCGACATTGAACCCTTCCTCCAGCAGCTTGTATACGTATTCCGAGAAGACCCTGGCGTAGAGCACGGCGCCGCGGAAGGTCCGTCGGATGAAAAAAGCCCCGCCGCTCCGGAACAGCGGCCCCAGGGGCCAGAAAGAGAGGTTCTTGCCGGCGGCGATGTGGGGGCAGGGCATGTTGTTGTGGTAAAGGACGAAGGAGAGGATCAGGTAGTCGATATGGCTTTTGTGACAGGGGATCAGCACCACCGGGCCCCGCTGGGACATCCGCTTGACCTGGTTGAGCCCTTCCATATTGATGGTGTAGCCCTCGAACATGGTGTTGATGAGCCACTTTACAATGGTGGAGAAGATCCCGATCATGGGCAGATTGTACCGGGCCGCGATCTCTTCCAGGTAGCTGTCGGCCTCTTTATGGACCTTGTGGCGGGGGATCTCCCGGCTTTTGGCGTAATGCTCCATGAATTCCCGGAGCCGCTTGCCCGTGAGGATATTCTCCTTGAGTTCCTCCCGGCTTTTGAGCAGCGGCCCGGTGATGGACTGGCGGTGGCGGTTGAGCTGGACCAGGAGCCGTCGCCGGAGGGCCAAGGCCAGGTTTTCCACGCTCTGGTGCTGGTTTTCGGGGTTGTCGAGAAAGGCTTTGAGATCGAAAGGATCGGAGACCTCCACGAAGATCTTGCCGGGGTTCCGGATCAGCGTCACAAAGCGACGGGTCGGCCCGGGCCGTTCCTCGGTGCCGAAAAGGATGTCGATGATGCTCGGCACGGCCCGGTGGGGGGTGCGGCCGAAAAACATGAGCTGGGGGACGATGTAGATGGGCTGTTCGATGGCCTGCTGGGCTTCGATGAGGTACCGGAGGGGGTCGGTGTAGGATTCCACGAACCGCCGGCGGAACCCCTTCTTTTCCACCAGAGAGAGCAGGCCGGCGCCGCCGGAGACGAGTTCGTCCCGGAGATATCCGCTTTCGTAGGGATCGGGCAGGCTGAGGTGGCGATAAAGATGGTCGATGTGGGCCAGCAGCATGCGGGCGATCCGGGACACCGGCTGCAACAGCAGGGTGTTGTAGTCGAAGCCGACGACGGGCGCGGGTAGGTCGTCCGTTTTGTAGCGGTAATGGTAGAAAAGATATTCGAAAAGGCTTTTGTATTTGGTGGCGTAGACGATGACGGCGTCTTCGGGCAGGGCCCGCAGCTTGTTGCGCTCTTCTTCCCGGAAGGTGATGCCGGAATAGAACAGCCGGAAGATAAAATTGAGAAGCCGGCCGACGGAGGGCGGAAGATAACAGCTATAATAATGATGAGTTCCCCCCAGGGCCACATCCACCCAGCGTCCTATCCGATTCCGCGTCCGATTCCGCGCTCGGCCCAGTTTCGATCGAAAGCTTTTCCACATCTCTGCCATCCATACAGTCGTTCGGCGTTCGGTTTTAGGGCGGGCTCGCCCCGCCCGCCCGTCTGAATCTAAACCAAAAAACGCTATCAGAATCCCGGAGGGCTTGCAACGGTTTATTTTTTACCGCGGAAATGGGTAAAAATAAGCTTGCGTTGTCCGGATGGTTATGATATCCCGTTAGAAATCCGTTGAGGATCGGGTTGGGATGGCGTTTATCCTGTCAAAATCCTTAGATATTCTCAGTGCTCAAATTGCTTGTTGAAAACTTAAGCGGTTGTTGAAACTTAAGCGGTTGTTGAAAGAGGAGAGACGTTCAAGGCTTTGGATGTATAGCGCATCGTGTAAATCACTCGGGTATTATCCAAAGAATCAATTTTAAAGGAGGAAGAGGTTCTATGAAGACGTTAATTGGTGGTGCGGTTGCGGCGGTTTTGGGTCTGATCGGCTTGTCCGTTTGGTGGAAACCCTTTTTGCAGCTTCTGGCCGGTGCGATTCCGATCATGCTGCTCCTCGGCGGCTGTCTGGCGCTCTATCTCGGGTTTGACGAGTTGAAGGACACCTGGAAGAAAAACGATACTCCCGCCCCTGAAAAAGAGGAAGAAGACGTAGAGAAATATAAGTCCGAGATCAAAGAACTGAAGCAGGAGATCGAGTCCCTTAAAAAGGCCTAACGATCTCCCCCCATTCTGCCTGAAAAAAGCCCCGACTACACGTCATCGGGGCTTTTTTTATGTCGTCCCCCACCATCCAGGGGTTGAAACCCCTGGCTATACGCCGTTGCCGCTCCGCGGCATTTCCCTACCCTCCCCATCCCCCGCCATTCCGGTCCATCAGCGCGGTGGGGTTGGTCTCCTGGATATAGCGGCGGATGCCGTCTAAAATGGCGTTGCACAGGTGTTCCTGGTAGGTGGCGTCGGTGAGCCGCTTGCACTCGCGCTTGTTGCTGATGAACGAGGTCTCGACGAGGATCGCCGGCATCTGGGCCCCCAGGAGGACATAGAAGGGCGCCTGCTTGACGCCCTTGTCTTTGACGTTGCTGTAATGGCGGTCGACCCGGGATACGAGGGATTTCTGGACATGGCCCGCCAGCCGGCTCGATTCGTTGATCTTGGCGTTTTTCATCAGATCGTTGAGGATCATCTGAAGATCGGAGATGTTCCTGCGGGAGGTGGCGTTTTCACGTGCCGCCACCAGGATGGCGTCGTCGTCGGTGGCCAGGTTTAGGAAATAGGTTTCGATGCCGTAGGCCCGGCGGTCGCGGTGGGCGTTGGTGTGAAGCGAGATGAAAAGGTCGGCGTTGGTGGTGTTGGCGATGGCCGTCCGCTCCTCCAGGGTGATGAACCGGTCGTCGCCGCGGGTCATGATAACCTTGCACCCGACGGCCTGGCGGATCTTGCGGGCCAGCCGCTTGCCCAGGGCCAGGACGATGTCTTTTTCCAGCACGTGTTTATAGTACCCCACGGCGCCTGAGTCGTGACCGCCGTGGCCCGGGTCGATGACGATTTTGTCCACCCGCAGGGCGAACTGCCGGGCCAGCCCGTTGACCCCGCCGCCTTCCACGGGCAGCGGCGCCGCCGCCGGGGAGGGGGGGTCGGGCCGCCGCGCCGGCCGGTCCGTTTTTCTGCGCCGATCCGCATAGGTCTCCTCCTCGCCAGCGCCCCGCCCCCAGACGTCGATCACCGTTCGGAACGGGTTCCGGAGCGAGAAGATCTTGTAGTTTTTGAAGGATTTGATGTCCACCACCACCCTAACCTGATCGGCGCGGTACTGGCCGGCCCGGGCGTCCAGGAGGAGATTGTCGTTGATGGGGATGATCTTGCGCAGGTCGTCCCCCAGCCGGGCGTTGTCGAAGTCGATGTAGAGGCGCTGGGGCTTGTCCAGGGTCGGATCTTTTTCCAGAAAGCTGTACCGGTAGGCGGTCTCCTGAGTGGCGTCCACCACGATGCGGGTGTAGGATGGGTTCGACCAGACCCGAAGGCCCGAGATGGTGACCGAATCCGCGTCCGTGGTCCGTTTCGGGGGCGTATAGGTTGAGCGAGACTTCGGCTGCGGCTTCCGGGACGTTCTCCCCCGGGCTTTGTATTCAGCCTTTGCCGCCTTGAACGAGGGGTCCCGGCGCTTGTGGGGGACCGCGGCGGGTTCGGGGGGATCGATCGCTTTTTCCACCCGGACCGTCTTGAGTTCCGGGGCGTCGTCTTCTTTCTCGACGCCGAAAGACGCCATCCCCTTTATGGCCTTGGGCGTGTAGGCGCTGTCGGGAAACCGCCGCCGGACCCGCTGGAAATAGTCCAGGGCCTCTTTTTTATCCGACGACTTGAAGGACCGGTTGTAGAGCTGCTGGAACAGCTTGCCGGCCATGTAGAGGCTGGCGGCCGCGTATCGGCCGGAGGGCGCCGTCTTGTAGGCCTCCTGGAACATGCGGATGCAGGGGAACCAGTTTTCCCGGAAGTCGGGCTTGTCCTCGTCGGCCATCAGCCGGGCATAGCAGGTCTGGGCCTTGAAAAACTGCCGTTCGGCCGTGACGGCCCATGCGGATTGGGGGCGGCTCGCCCCCCACAGCAGGCCCATGACCAGCAGGCAGGGTAAGACATATCGATAGACCATGGATTCAACCATTGAGTGTTTTCGTCTTTTCCCGGAGCGCATGAAGGGCGTTCAGCGCGTCCAGTGGCGTCATGCGGTCGAGATCGAGGGTTTGGAGTTCGTCAAGGAGAAGCCGGGCCGGGCCGCCGAAAAGGTCGAGCTGGATCGGGCCGCCATCCTTGGGGGGCTTGCCCCGCTTCCGTGTCCTGATGTCGGAAGCGGCGGGCGGCGGGTCGGATTCGGGGTCGGGCGCCGCCCCCGCCCCGCCGTTGTCCGACTCGATCCGGGAGAGGACGTCCCGGGCGCGCCGGATCACCCCGTCGGGGATCCCGGCTAGCCGGGCCACCTGGATGCCGTAGCTCCGGTTGGTCCCGCCCGGAACCAGTTTTCTGAGAAAGATGATTTCCTCTTTCCATTCCTTGACCGCAATGTTGTAGTTTTTCACCCGGGGCTTGGTTTCGGCCATGGCCGTCAGTTCGTGATAGTGAGTGGCGAAAAGGGTTTTGACGCCCCTGCCGTGGAGGTCGTGAAGGTGTTCGGCCACGGCCCAGGCGATGGACAGGCCGTCGTAGGTGGAGGTGCCCCGGCCGATTTCGTCGAGGATGATGAGGCTGTCGGGCGTCGCGTTGTTCAGGATGTTGGCCGTCTCCTGCATCTCCACCATGAAGGTGGACTGGCCCTGGGCCAGGTTGTCCAGGGCCCCCACCCGGGTGAAGATCCGGTCGGTGACCGGGATGTCGGCCCGCCGGGCCGGCACGAAGCCGCCCATCTGGGCCATGAGGGTCAGCAGGGCCGCCTGGCGGAGCACCGTCGACTTGCCCGCCATGTTGGGGCCGGTGATGATCAGGACCTGGTGATCCGAGTTGTCCATCCGGATGGTGTTGGGCACGAACCGCTCGCCGGTGATCATTTTTTCGATGACCGGGTGGCGGGCCTCCTCCAGGAGGAGGCGGCCGTCGGTGTTGATCTCCGGCCGGACATAATCGTTTTCTTCCGCGGTTTCCGCCAGGCAGAGGAGGCAGTCGAGCCGTGAGACGAAGGCCGCGGCCTCCTGGATCCGCGGGCTTTCCGCCACGGCCCGTTCACGGATTTCGTCGAAGAGCCGGTATTCCAAAGACGACCGTTCCTCCTCGGCCCGCGACACCTTGGACTCGAAGTCTTTCAGCTCTTCGGTGACGAATCGCTCGGCGTTGGCCAGGGTCTGCTTCCGGATGTAGTGCTCCGGGGCCTCCGCCGCCCGGCTCTTGGGGATCTCTATATAGTAGCCGAAGACCTTGTTGTACCGGATCTTGACGGTGTTGATGCCGGTGTCCGCTTTTTCCCGGACCTCCAGTTCCGTCAGCCACCCCTTGCCGTCGGTGGTGATGCGGATCAGCTCGTCCAGCTCCGGGCTGTACCCCTCCCGGATCATCCCCCCTTCGCTCACCGTCAGGGGGGCGTCGTCCCGAATGGCCGCTTCGACGGCGTCCGCCAGAACCGTTAGGGGGGAGAGATCGGCGTCCCATCGGTAGAGGTCGGCGGAGAACCCGGCCAGGGTTTCGGCGATGTCCGGCAGTCTCTGGAGGGACCGCTTCAGGGCCGTCAGGTCCCGGGCGTTGCACTGGCTCATGACGATTTTGGTGGAGAGCCGTTCGACATCGAAGACGCTCTTCAGGTGGTCCCGGAGCCGGCCCCGGATCGCCGGGTCGTTGACGGCTTCTTCCACCGCATCGAGGCGCGCCCGCGCGGGGGCGGGGTCCATCAGCGGATATCGAAGCCATTCCTTGAGCCGGCGGCCCCCCATGGCGGTGACCGTCTTGTCCAGAACCGCGAGGAGCCCGCCCCTGGGGGTGTTCGTCCGCAGATTCCGAAAGAGTTCCAGATTCCGGGTCGAGACGTCGTCCACCATTAAATAGTGGCTGAGGGTGTAGGGCGTGATCCGCCGGAGCTGGTCCACGGCCCCCTTCTGGGTCTCCTGGACGTAGTGGAGCAGTGCCCCGGCGGCCCTGATGCCGGCGGTCATCCCCTCGCACCCGAAGCCTTCCAGGGAGAGGGTGTTGAACTGACCCGTGAGCCGATCATAAGCGGACTTGAATTCAAAGTGGAGATCCGCCAGAAACGAGGGCGTCATATCGACCGCGGCCTCGGATATGGCAGCGGCGTCCGGGTCGGCCCCGGTCCTGAACGATTCGGGCAGGACGGTTTCGGCCGGTTCCACCCGCCGGATCTCTTCCAGAACGGCCCTGGGCTTCTTTGCCTCGGCGGTTTTGAACTCGCCGGTGGAGATGTCGAGCCAGGCGAGGCCGAACCGCTCCCCGTCCCGAGAGACCGACAGCACGTAATTGTTTGATTTTTCGTCTAGGAAGGACTCTTCGACGATCATGCCCGGCGTGACGACCCGGACGACCTCCCGCTCCACCAGTCCCTTGGCCGCGGCCGGGTCCTCCACCTGTTCGCAGATGGCCACCTTCCGGCCGTTCCGGATGAGGCGCGAGAGGTACCCCTGGGCCGCCCGAACCGGAACCCCGCACATGGGAACCCGATCCTCGGCGCCGTTCTTCTTGTTTCGGGACGTCAGGGTAATTTCAAGGATCCTGGACGCGACCTCCGCGTCCTCGTGGAACATCTCGTAGAAATCCCCCATCCGGTAAAAGAGAATGGCATCCGGGTACTTCTCCTTGATGGACAAGTACTGCCGCATCATGGGCGTCGGGTTGGCCATACGCAAAGATCACCACCGCGCCGCGCCGACGACGTATCGTCGAGCCGTCCGGCTACCCTTTCTTCATGGCGGAATCTGCGGCCTCATCCTCTTTGGAGGCCAGTTCCGCTTCGGGGATCTCCTCGTGTCCGGGCAACTGGGCCATTCGCTGGCCCCGGGCGGAGGCCAGTTCCGTTTCAAGCTGCTCCACCTTCTGGTTCAAATGTTCGTTGTCGGTGGAGAGCCGACGGATGGCGCGTTTGGAGCGAAGCCATCCGAAAAAATTGAAGAAATAGCTCACCGCCACCCCCAGTATGAAAAAGCCCAGGAAGATGACGACGTTGGGCACGGCCGGAATTTCGGCTTTCTGGAAAAAGCCGCTGTATTCGGCGAGGGACGGGATGCCGAAGACGTTGACGTCAAAGGCGTTCTTGGTCATGAAGAAGTCCTGGTTGTGCAGGAAAAACAGAAGGATGAACAAAAAAACAACAGCCCATATACCGATTTTGAATTTGCTCATGACGTTCCCTCCCTTAAGGCATTACCAAACGTTAACAAAGGATCGTTTCAAATTCTGCCAATTTAACCGCTTTGGCCCTGAAACTCAACCCTTTTTTCCCTTTAGCGGTACAACCTCCAGGTCTCCCCAGGCCGCGATCCGGTCCCGGGCCGCGGCAACCACGCCGGCGACGCCGCCGATGCCCCGGGCGAAATCGACGGCCCGTCGGACATCGCTTGGCGATTGTATCAGATTACCCGCCGCCGTGGCAACCGCATCGGCAAGGGACGCGGACGCCGAGACCACGCAAACGGCGTCGGACCGGCCCATGCTCAGGGAATGGCCCACCGTCCCCGAAGAGGTGCAGACCGATACGGGGTCGTCTCCGGGGTCCAGGCGAACCCCGACTTTGAGGCTCAGGGGCGAGTCCCCGGCATAGATCCCCACGGTGACGGGGCCCGGTTTCCGGATGAAGAGATCGCCGCCGTTTTCCACCACCACGGCGTCGGAGAGGTCCAGCAGCCCCCGGCCCACGAATTCCGCCACGGCGCCGGCCACGGCGGCCATGGGGCCGACCCCGGCTTTTTGTCCGGCGCCGGCCATCTCCCGGACAATGGCCGGCGCCCAGTCGTCGGCCGTCCAGGGGGAGAGGGTCCGGGCGAATTCGGGGTGGTCGGCGATGCAGCGTTCGATATGACCCCGGCATTTCAGGATCAGTTCCCGGGCCGCCTCCGGCAGCGGGGTCCGGGCCTGGATCAGCAGATCCGTCTCCTTGACGACGACCCGGAAGGCGGCCAGTTCGAGGTCCGTCATGAGCCGGCGGTATGTCCGTTCCCCGTGGGCGGTCATGACAGTCCGAGGTCGGCGACGAGCGGGGCGGGGCACTGTTTCAGAAAAAACTGATCGGTCATCCCGGCGATGAAGTCCCGGACGATCTCCGGGGGCCGGTGGGCGGTCAGGTAGGCGTCGGACATGCCGTCGAGAAAACCGGCAAAAATTGGAGAGGTCCGGTTTTCCTTCTCGATATCGTTCAGGAACCGGTCGAAAAGGGCGGCGAACAGGCGCCGGATGGCGTCGGTATGGCCCTTGATGGCGGGGTTCATGTAGATCCGCTCCAGGTTGAACCGCTTGAGGCCCCGGAGGGCCTCGGAGACGTCGGGGCTGAAGGCGATGTGAGGCCGGCCGTAGCTCTGCCGGATGATGTCCGTCACCAGGGTGTAGACGATGGTCCCGTTGGTGTCCCCCAGGATCCGGACGCTGTCGGCGGGCAGGTCCGTCCGCGCCAGAAGCCCGAGGCGGATGGCGTCTTCGATGTCCCGGCCGATGTAGCTGATGGTGTCCGCGAACCGGACCACGCACCCCTCCAGGGTCATGGGGACCAGCTTGACGCCCGGGTCGGCTTTTTTGGCCCTCTGTTCGTTGTCCAGCCGGTCGAAGGTTTTCTCCCGGTCGGGCCGGAGGGTCCGGTTGTGGATCTCGCCGTCGTGGCAGAGAATCCCGTCCAGGGTCTGGAGGCAGAGGTTCCAGCCTTTGCCCTTGCGCTCCACCGACTCCAAAAAGTGGACGCTCTGGACGCTGTGGTAGAAATGGCCGATGCCGGCGTCCCGGCAGAGGTCGGACAAAAACCGCTCCCCGTCGTGGCCGAAGGGGGCGTGGCCGATGTCGTGGCCCAGGGCCGCGGCCTCGATGAGGTCTTCGTTGAGCCCCAGAAACCGGCCGACCGTGCGGGCGATCTTGGAAACCAGTTGCACGTGGAGCACCCGGTGGGTGATGTGGTCGTTTTGTATGAGGTAGAAGACCTGGGTCTTGTCGATGTAGCGGGTGTAGGCCCGGGAATGCATGATCCGGTCGACGTCCAGGGAAAAGGCTTGCCGGTAGTCCGCCCCTGGACGGTCCGCCGATAGACGGTCTTCCGCTTTCCGGCGGCGGGCCCGGGCGCTGGCCTCGGCCCCGGACGTCAAAAAATCGCTCTCCCGCCGGTTCAGGGCCGCCCCGATGGCGTCGAGGCGGCCGGGGTCAGATTTTGCCATCCCGGATGAGTCCTTCCATGAGGTGGAGGTAATCGATGCCGGCGGCCCTGAACCCCTCCTTGCCGTATTTCATATTGGCCTCCAGAATCAGGTACCGGCCGTCGTGGCGGCAGATGTCGATGCCCACGTCGTCCCACCCGCAGGCCTCCGCGCAGTGGAGGGCCAGGTCCCGGGCCGCACGGGGGACCGGGTCCAGGGAGATCCGTCCTCCCGCGGAGACGTTGGACCGGAAGTCGCCCGCCGGGGCCAGCCGCCAGTAGGCGAGAACGATCTCCCGGCCGATGATCACCGCCCGGATGTCCCGGTCGATGGACAGGCGCTCCTGGATGTAGGCCGGCGACGGGTTTTTTTGGGCGTAGGCTTCCAGATCCGCTCTGTTTCGGATGAGGAAGACCCCGCGGCCCATGGCCGACCCCCGGGGAATCTTGGCGATAAAGGGGTAGTCGAACCGGGCCAGGACGTTGGAGAACCAGCGCCGGCCGTAAAAGACCCGGGTCCGGGGATGGGGCAGGTCCAGGAGATCGAAAAGCGCCGTCTGCTTGATCTTGTCCATGACGCATTTGTAGGTGTGGTAGCTGGGAAAGGTCCGCTTGCCCATGGCGTCCAGCAGATCGGCGTAAAAGGTGGCGGGGTAGTAGACCGTGTCCGCCTTCCGGATCATCTCCGTCTCTTCGGGGCCGTAGTCCGAAAAATTGGGACGGACCCCCAGGGTGGCGACGTTGGCGCAGCCTTTGAGGCGGGATTCCAGGGCGACGACGGTGCGGCTCACCGGGCTACTCGACAGGGCGGAGGGCGAACCGGGACGGATCGATGTCCGCATCGGGCCAGTAGCGGTCCACCGACAGGGAAAACCCCGATCCCCCTTCGTCTGTAAACCGGAGGCGGAAGGGGATGGCGTAGCCGTCCACGTCCCGAACGTCTTCGATGGCCGCCCGGTACCGGAAGGACTCGTGGCCGCTGTACCGCTCGATGGCCCGGACCCGTTCACGCGCCTCGTCCAGGTAGAGCCGCTGGACGGTTCGGCCCCAGTGCTTCAAGACCAGCACCCACTGTCCGTCGTCGTCTTTACGGATGTCGGCGGCGTGGAAGGGGGCCAGGGGGATGCGGCCGGACAACAAGGCGATCATGTCGCCGGCCCGGACCGGCACGTCCACCAGCCGCTTCAGGCTGGGGTTGGCGGACTCGGTTTTGTAGAACCTGTCGTCGGCATGGGAGATGAGTGTGAACCATCGGCCGTCCACCGCCAGTTTGGCCATGGGCTGACCGGCGTTCATCAGTTCGAAGCGCAGCCGGTCCGGATAGAGGCCCATCCAGGCGGCCCGGGCCGTCGTCCGACCTTCCGGCCGTTGGAGCCGGAGGTTCCCGATACCCTTGAACCCCCGCAGATCGCTGTTCCGGTCGGCGATCCGCCGAACGAGATCCCGGGTGGCGGGGGCGTCGAATTCCTGGACCGTCAGCCGACGGGTCAGGGATGCGCACCCCCCGGCAAAGGCCAGGGCCGAGGCGAGGAACAGGACGGCGAGGAATCGGAAGGGATGGGCCATGGATGCGGGTCAAATCCCCTTGGGGTCGATGGCGTCGGCGAGGTCGCGGATTTTGTTCCGGATGGGACCCTTGTCGTCGGCCGCCGCTTTCTTTTCCAGGGACCGGCGGTAGAATTCCAGGGCCTCTTTATCCCGGCCCAGCTTCCGGTAGGCGTCCCCCATGTGTTCGAGAATGATGGGGTCGTCCGGCGCCAGCCGAACCGCCCGCTCCAGCAGTTGGGCGGCCTTTTCGTACTGTCCCTGCTGGTAATAGACCCATCCCAGGCTGTCGGTGATGTAGCCGTCCTCGGGCTTTTCTTTCAGGGCGCGCTGGATGAGGGATTCGGCCTCCTCCAGGTCCCGGCCCATTTCGGCCAGGGTGTAGCCGAGGTAGTTGAGGGCGTTGGCGTTGTCCGGCTCCAGCTCGATCACCTTTCGCATGGCGGCGATGGACGCGTCTTTGTTCCCCATATTGTCGTGGATCACCCCCATGCGGAAGTGGACCTGGGGCGAATCGGGCGCGATCCCGAGCGCGTTTTGCAGGGTTTCAAGGGCTGCGTCGTAGGCCTCCAGCTCTTCATGGAAAGAGGCCAGGTAGAGACGGAAATCGAGGTTTTCCGGCCGCCGGGCGATGGTTTTCTCCATGAAATCGACGGCCTTTTTCAGTTCCCCGGCCTCCTGGTAGAGGAAGGCGATGTGGACCGAGGCGTTTCCGTAGAACATGGAGTCGGGGCCCACCTTCAGCAGGTGCCCTATGGCCTCGGGTCCGCGGTCCATCTCACTCAGGGCCACCCCCAGAACGTAGTGGGCATCTTCGTTCTCCGGGGCGGTTTCGAGCATCTTCTCCAGAAGAACGGCCGCGTCCGCGTATTCCTTTTCGTTGATGTAGATCTGGACGATCTTCCGGAGGATGTCCGGCTCCGAGGCCGCCCTCTCGCCGAGGGGCTCCAGGATGTTCCGGGCCCGGGCTTTCCGGCCGGTTTTATGGTAGAGCAGGGCGAGGCCGAAAAGAGCCCGGACGTTGTCGGGATCATCGGCCAGGATCTCCCTATATAAGGTCTCGGACCGCTGGTGAAGCCCCTGGGCCCCGGCGATGTCGATAAGGGAGAACCGGGCTTCGTTCAGCTCGGGCTCCAGCGCCAGGGACCGCTCGAAGGAAGCGGCCGCGGACCGGTACCGGCCCTGCTTCTGGGCCGTCCGTCCCATGAGGTAATGGCCTGCATAGGATTCCGGGAACCGGTCGACCATCTTTTTGAAGACCTGGGCCGCTTTCCCGTAGTGTTCCTCCTCCAGGTAGAGGTTGCCCAGGAGAATGTAGATCTCCTCCTCTTCCGGGGCCAGTTCGAGCACCTTCTCGTAGGCATCCCGGGCCCCGGCCAGGTCGCCCGTCCCCTGTTTCAGCTTTCCGTAAAGCGTGAGCAGTTCAACGTCCTCGGGATTGTGCCCGACCAGGGACGCCATCACCGACAGGGCCTTGTCGTTTTCCTTGTTGCGCAGGTACAGGTCGGTCAGCTCCCGCTTCAGGAAGGGGTCTTCCGGGTCGATTTCCAAGGCTTTTTTCAGGTAAAGAATCGCCCCGTCCATGTCGCCCCGCCGCAGGCGGAGCTGGGACTCGAGGTAGTAGAAAAACTGGTTGGGAGGCCCGGTGTGCCGGTCGGTGGAGATGCGGATGTTGGAGAGCAGGGCCCGGTCGTCCAGCAGCTCGCCGGGCAGAACGTCGCCCACATCCGGTTCCGGGGATTCGGCCGCCGGTTTCCCGGGCGTCGGGGCCTGGGGGGCGGTCTCCGTCTGGCGGGCGGACGCCGCCTCGTCCGGCCGGGTCCGCCGATCCAGGGCGCACCCGGAAAAGAGCAGAACGGCCCCCATGGCGCAAAGAATCATCATGGAAAGGGCAGGGGCGGCGATCCCCTGCCGCGGCGTCTCGCGGTTGAACAATTTCATAGATACATCCATCAACTGAAGGTCCGGCGGTAGGCGCCGGCTTCCGGTTCCTTTTCGATTTGAGCGCTCCATTCGGCCCCGCGTCTATTTGCTTGCGGCGATCTCTTCCTCGGCGGCATAAGCGTCGTAATCCTGCATCTTCTCCTTGAAAAACTCCCGCATCTTCTTGACGATGTTTTTCTCCACCTGGCGCACCCGCTCCCGGGAGATGTCGTAGTTGTCCCCGATCTCCTGGAGGGTGGCGGGGTTTTCGGCGAAAATCCGCTGGTCGAAGATTTCCAGTTCGCGTTCGGTGAGCCCCTTGCGGAAGTCTTCTATCTTATTATGGAGGAGCACGTCCATCTCTTTTTTGGCCATGGTGTCTTCGGCGGACACGGAGTCGGTGCTCATAAAATCCATCCGCTCCGTATCCGAATCATCCTTGAGCGGGGCGTCCAGGGAGAGGTCCCAGTTGTCCAGCCGCTGGTCCATGTCCACGATCTCCCGCTCCGAGACCCCGAGTCGTTCCGACAGGAGCCTTGGCTTGGGGTCGAACCCCTGGTCGATGAGCTTTTGTTTCTCCTTTTTGAGCTTGAAGAAGAGGCGGCGCTGGCCCTGGGTGGTGCCGATCTTGACCAGCCGCCAGTTGTCCATGATGAACTTGAGGATGTAGGCCTTGATCCAGAAGGAGGCGTAGTAGGAGAACTTGACGTTTTTGTAAGGATCGAACTTCTTGACCGCCTGCATGAGGCCGATGTTGCCCTCCTGGATCAGGTCCAGCAGATTTTGCATCCAGACCCGCTGGAATTCCAGGGCGATCTTGACCACGAGCCGGAGGTTGGAGGTGACCAGCATGTAAGCGGCCTCCCGGTCGTTTTCCTCCCAGACCCGCAGGGCCAGGGAGCGTTCTTCGTCCCGGGTGAGGAGCCGGTAGCGGCTGACCTCCGCCAGATAGCGCTGGAGCGGGTCGAATTTTACCAGGGCCTTGTCGTCGTCCTTGGATCGGGCGGTTTCGGAGCGATTGTCTCCCCGGCCCATCTTGCGATCCTTTTTGGGATCCTTACGGTCGGTTTTTTTCGCCTTTTGGGAACCGGCGGCTTTGGCTGTCGGATTCATTGGATATGGGGTGTCCCTTTCGAGTATTTTAAACGGGGTCTATAATCTGTTTTCTATGGACTTTCCGCCCGAAGTGTGTTAGGCGGAGAGTCTACATGCGGCATTTCGCGCCTGTAGCTCAGATGGATAGAGCAACGGACTTCTAATCCGTAGGTCAGGGGTTCGAATCCCTTCAGGCGTACCAAATCGTTCAGGGGCTGATCATCATTATGGTCGGCCCCTTTTTTTTCCTTCCTTCCTTCCTTCCTTCCTTCCTGTTTTGTCCCCCTATGGTCCCACATTATACCTCGAATAGCAAAACGCTTTCTCATTCGCTGGAAGAGAAACCTTTTAGAAATTGTACAACAGATCGCCGCAATATGGAAGAGGATTTGAAATATAGCGTGGGCGTGGTATGGCGAAAGGTTGCCAGAGCGCGGCATACATTGTCAAGATGATTTGGAGAAAGGATAAGATGGCCGGGTGACGCCAAAGGGGGGGCATATGGCCGAAGACCTTTTATCCAACCTCTTGAAATGACATTGAAGCGGTTGCAATGGGCGCTCTTTTCGGTGTATAGTCGGAAAATCTCTTGATGGGGTTTTGCCACAACCATTTGAATCCATAGCCTATATGCATAAACTATGCCCTATTTAGCCCCTTGCCTGATTCGCATCTTAAAGGATGGCGACCATCCCCGACAGCCGGAAGGCGCCGGTTTCTTGATCGCTGATCGCCATTTTTTGACCTGCGCCCATGTTGTCGGCAACATCGCTGATGATGTCTTCATCGATTTCCCCTTGATGCCGGGCTATCCGATGTTTCGAGCCCGCGTGTCCCACTTGGTCCCACCTTCCGACGACCCGTCCTTCGGGGAACCCGAGGATATCTGCGTTTTGAAGCTGTTGTTGGGTCAGACATTGCCGGAGGCGGCCAAACCCGCCCGTTTTATCGAATCGTTCGATTTTCAGGCGCTGCAAAACAACACCATGCGGATGTGCGGGTTCCCGGAAGGGTTTGAAGAAGGCGATTATGTCGAGGGCAGGCTCATGGGAACCACGGGCCGGGGATGGGTCCAGATGGATGGAACCCTGACCAGCAAAGCGATTGAAGGCGGTTTCAGCGGCACGGCGGTGTGGGATAAAGCATCCGGCAGGGCCGTGGGGATGGTTGTGGGGCGGAATGTTCGGGACGAAAAAGTTTCAGGATACCTGATCCCGGTGGATATGCTCAAGCGGGCATGGCCGGCAATGACCGAAGGGGGCGTCCGGGGGGACGTGGCCCCTTTCTTATGCGATCGGGATCCGGAGGATCAGGAATTCAAATCGTTT
>JAABTM010000217.1 GCA_011389855.1 Desulfobacteraceae bacterium | reverse complement strand
CCTCGAGAAATGCCTCGGCGCTTTCCAAAGACCGGCGGAACTGAACGAGGGCTCGGCCGATCTCCCCTCTGTTGGCCGACACCAGGGCGTCGAGATCGCCGCTGGTGTCGTGGACCGCCGCCAGAATCCGGCCGGCCGATCTCAAAAGGCCGTCCACCCGTTTCCGTACATCGGCGACAATACCCACGGCGCCGGCGGTGATTTCCTCGAGGTGGACCGCCGTCTTTTCCAGGGCGGTCATGATCCGGTTTGTCCGCTCCCGGTCGAAGGTCTTTTCCAGGGCGGCGAAAAATTTCCGGATGTCTTTCGATATGGACTTGATCTCCGCATCGGCCAGGGCCTGATTGACGGTGTCGAAGGTGGACTGGAGCTTGTCGGAGATCGCTTCCACCTCCAGGGCGTTGAGCTGATTGAGCACCGAATCGACGCCCTTGAAGAGCCGCTGCAAGTCCGAAGGGCGGGTCGGCACAACCGGGTAGTCGGGCTTGAAACCCAGCTCGGGGGGCGCCGGCGGTTTCTTTTCCGTTTTCCGGTCCAGCGCCAGGTACATGATGCCGGTGACGCCCACCGACTGGAGCCGGACCACCGTGTCTTTTGACGGATCGAGATCCACGTCCGACTCGATGACGAAGATCACCTCCACCAGAACGGCGTCGGGCGCCACGGCGATCGCCTCCACCCGGCCCACGGTGACGCCCCGGTATTTGACCGCCGAATCCCGCTCCAGCCCCTGGACCGATTCGTCGAAATAGGCGGCGTATTTGTCCCCGGTCCGGAGGTAGTTGGACATGCCCAGCCACAAAATGGCGGAGAGGGCCAGGGCCAGCCCCGCCAGCACGAAGATCCCCACGGCGATTTTGGTCCGGTTGGAGGCCATGGGCTATCCGGCCTCCGCCGTTTCCGGACTGGGATCGCGGTTGAAGAACCGCCGCACCCGGGGGTTGTCGCTGTGGTCCCGGAGATCGGCCGGATCACCTTCGGCGATGATCCCCTTGGTCGATTTGTCGAGCATGATGACACGCCGGGCGGTCCGGAAGATGCTGGCCAGCTCGTGGGTGACGATGACTATGGTGGTGGCGAGACGGTCGTTGATGTCGAGGATCATGTCGTCGATCTCCGCCGAAGTAATGGGGTCGAGGCCGGCGGAGGGTTCGTCCAGAAAAAGGATCTTCGGGTTGAAGGCCAGTGCCCGGGCCAGGCCGGCCCGCTTTTTCATGCCGCCGCTGATCTCGGAGGGGAGGTGGTCGGGGTAGCACTCCAGCCCCACCATCCCCAGTTTCATCATCACTGCCCGCCGGACCAGGTCCCGGGGGAGGCCGGAATAGGCATTGAGGGGCAGGGCAACGTTCTGGGCCACGGTCATGGAGCCGATGAGGGCGCTGGACTGGAACAGGACCCCGATCTTTCTGAGCGTTTGGCTGTAGGTCTTTTCGTCGGCGATGTCGTTTTCGGCCACGGTGATCCGTCCGGAATGGGGCCGGTCCAGCCCCACCAGGTGGCGGAGGAGGGTGCTCTTGCCGCACCCGCTGCCCCCGAGGATGACGAAGATCTCGCCTTTTTCCACCTCGAAGCTGACGTCGTCGAGAATCCGGTCCTCCCCGTACTGGGCCACGAGACGGGATACCTGGATGATGGAAGCCTCGCCCATGTTCTTAACTCCAGTAGCTGCGGATCACCGCAAAGACCGAGTCGAAGAGGATGATCAGAAAGATGCTGGTGACCACGGCCGAGGTGGCGGCCGTGCCCACGGCGGACGCCCCGCCTCGGGCCTGGAATCCCCGCAGGCAGCCCGACAACGTGATGAGCACGGCGAAGACCCCGCTTTTGCCGGTTCCCCACAGCACCTCGGCGACCGTCAGGACCGACAGGCTCTGCTTGACGTAGCTGCCGACGCTGAGATCCAGCATGAAGACCCCCACGACCAATCCGCCGGTCATGGCGAAGAGGTCGGAAAAAATGGTGAGCAGCGGAATGACCACCACGGCGGCGATGAGCCGGGGCACGGCCAGAAACAGGGTGGGATCGAACCCCATGGTGACGAGGGCGTCGATCTCCTCGTTGATCTTCATGGTTCCGATCTCGGCGGCAAAGGCCGAGCCGGAGCGGCCCGAGACCACGATGGCCGTCATGATGGGCCCCAGTTCCGAGACCATGCCGAAGGCCACCAGGGAGGCCACGTAGATCTCGGCCCCGAACTGGCGGAACTGGACGGCGGACATGAAGGCGATGATTAGCCCCATTAGAAAGCCGATGAGGGCCACCACCGGCAGGGCCGCCACCCCGGTTTTTTCCATGTGGGAGAGGACGTCGTCCCACCGGAGGAGAGCGGGACGGCGGAGGACCCGGAGCAGCGACAGGCTGAGCCCGCCCAGAAAGAGGAGCATGAACCGGATGTTCCCGATCTCGTCGAGGGTCGCCCCGCCGATGGATGCCGCCAGGTTGGCGGACCGGCGGTCGCGGGTCAGTTGACACGTCCCTTCCGGCGACAAGTCGGTTCCGGCCAGAACCCGCTCGATCCGGTCCCCGGCGCCCGTCAGGTCCAGCCGGCCGTCCCCGTCCCCGGCCCCGTTCCCTTCCAGGGATCGGCGGAGATGGTCGATCACCAGGGCGCCGAAATCGTCGAACCGGTCGATCCCGGAGAGATCCAGCCGGATTTTATCGGGTTTTCTTTTGCGGAGCAGGGTGTCGAAGGCGGCGACCAAGCCGGAGGCGGTGGAGACGTCCATGGGATCGCGGACCCGAAGGGTCAGGACGCCGTCGTCGTCTTTCCATGCGCTGTAAAGATCGGGGTCGAGGCTCAACTCCTCATGAGCTTCCGGAACCGCCATGGGAGTGGAGAAAAGGATCAAGATTCCCGGGTACAGGAACGGGTCTGGGCCAGCATGGCGTGGATTCTATCCAGGAGTTCGCAGGTGTCGATGCACCGTGGAAACTCCCGACGACGCCGCTCGCACTCCCGGCAGGGGCTTTTAACCAGGTTTCCGATTTCGAAATCGAATCTGAATCTGTAATAGGTCATCGTCCAAAGGTCCGGGGAATGGAAAACGCCGTTCCGGTGAACAGCTTGCCATATCATTGTCGATGCTTATCATATCACCGAACTGTTTGAAAGGCAAAGCATCGTTGGAAACTTTCGGGGAAACTTTCGGGGAAACTTTCGGGGAAATAAGAGAGGGAATAAATGTGTCTTGACACCCCGCGGACATCTATTATTAAATGCCCGGATATTCGCGGGGACGGCCGTTCCCCGATTTCGCCCGACGCCGGTCCGAACTGAAAATAGACATGATGGAGGTTGCCCGCAAGGAGATGGAAATGACTATCCTCAAGGAGTGTTCCCGCCGTTCGTTGTTCTGGATTATCCTGGTCCTCGGCCTGTTGTGCGTCGCCGTGGACCTCGGATTCCTCTACCTGCTCAACATCGCCACCGTGAAAATCGTCTCCCTTGCCGGCCCCTATGCCGACGATCCCGGCATCGGCAAACTCCTTCAGCAGGCGGCGGTGGTCCTCGACCTGCTTAGGCTCTACTTCATCCCGGCTTCCGCCGGGGTCTTCCTGATCTTCGGCCTGATCCTCTGGGCCGGCCTCCGGAATTCCTTCGCCCGGATGCTCCGGAAAACCGACGCCCTGCCCGAAACGGCCCCCAAGGCCAAAAAGGGAAAGAAGCCGGCGCCGAAAGCCCAGCCGCCGGTTGAAGACAAGGCGGAGCGGGAGCGCCGGGAAAAGCGGATCTTTCTCCACCTTCTGTCGGTGCTCCAGCGGGAGGGCCGGCTCATCGACTTTTTCGCCGAAGATATGGACGCATTCGAAGACGACCAGATAGGCGCGGCGGTGCGGACCATCCACGAGAACAGCAAAAAGGGGATGGAAAAATACCTCAAGACCGAGCCCGTGGTGTCCGAGGGCGAGGACGAGGAGATCGAGGTCCCGCCCGATTTCGATCCCAACGCCATCAAACTGACGGGCAACGTCTCCGGCGATCCGCCCTTCAAGGGCGTGGTCCGGCACCGGGGATGGCGTGCCAAGAAGCTGGACCTGCCCGCCCTTTCCACCGTCCGGGACCCCCTGATCATCGCGCCGGCGGAGGTGGAGATCGTCTGAGGAAACGGGTTTAACATCAAACCCAATCAGACATTTTAGACCTACGAGGTTTTCGCCATGGATGCAATCGCCTATTCCAATGTCAGAAAAAATTTTGTTTCCGTAATGGAAAAGGTATGTGATGATCATAATCCGGTAATCATAACCCGCAAAGACTCAGCGCCTGTTGTTATGATGTCGCTCGAAGATTACAACGCCATTGAAGAGACGATGTATTTGTTGCGCAGCCCCGCCAATGCCGCCCGGCTGCGTGCCAGCATCGCCGAATTCGAATCCGGCAATTATGAAATACGGGATATTGCCGATGATGATTGCATGGACTGACCGGGCATGGGAAGAATACCTGTACTGGCAAAAACATGACAAAAAAGTTCTCAAACGGATAAACGATCTGATACGGGACATAAAACGTCATCCGAAAGAGGGCATAGGCAAACCGGAATCACTCCGTTACGAGCTGTCGGGAAAATGGTCGCGCCGGATCAGTCAGGAACACAGACTCGTATATCAGATGGCTGATGAGATGATTGTCATTTTTCAATGCCGTTATCATTACTGATCATTCTGACTGCTTCGGATCCGAATCCGGCAGACATTGCCCGTGAATCATTGGGTTCCGAAGGAACAATAATTAGAAGAATACACAACAGACTGACACGTTTTTGCATACGGAGGTAAGGGGTGACTGAACAGACATACGTGATCGGCATCGACCTGGGCACCACCAACAGCGTTGTCGCCTATACCGAAGCCCATATCGAAAAGGGCCGGACGCCCGACATCCGGGTGCTGCCCATCCCCCAGCTGGTGGCGCCGGGGACGGTGGAGAACCGCAACGTCCTGCCGTCCTTCGTGCTGATTCCAGGGCCGCACGACGTCCCCGAAGGGTCCATGGGCCTGCCCTGGAACCCGGACAACGACATCGTGGTGGGCGAGTTCGCCCGGGAGCGGGGCGCCGAACTGCCCCACCGGCTCATCGCCTCCTCCAAATCGTGGCTCTGCCACCCCCTGGTGGACCGGAACAAGGCCATCCTCCCCTGGGAGGGGCCGGACGAATCCATCAAGCGCTCGCCGGTGGAGGCCGCGGCCCTCATCCTGGGCCACATCCGGGACGCCTGGGACCATACCATGGCCGAATCCGATCCCGATCTGCGGATGGCCAACCAGGAAGTGCTCCTCACGGTGCCGGCTTCCTTCGACGCGGTGGCCCGGGAATTGACGGTCGGGGCGGCGTCCCTGGCCGGTCTGGAGAACATCACCCTGCTGGAAGAGCCCCAGGCGGCCTTTTACGCCTGGATTCAGGCCGCCGGCGACGAGTGGCGCCGACGGGTGGGCAAGGGCGACCTGGCCCTGGTCTGCGACGTGGGGGGCGGCACCTCCGACTTCAGCCTCATTACCGTCTCCGAGGAGGAGGGGGAACTGGTCCTGGACCGGATCGCCGTGGGCGATCACCTGCTGGTGGGGGGCGACAACATGGATCTGGCCCTGGCCTATACCGTCTCCCAGCGGATGTCCAGGGAGAAAAAGCTGGATTCCTGGCAGATGCGGGGGCTCTGGCACGCCTGCCGCAAGGCCAAGGAGACTCTCCTGTCGGACCCGTCCCTGGAGGAATATCCGGTCACCATTCTCGGCCGCGGCTCCAGCCTCATCGGCGGGACCCGCAAGAAGATGGTCTCCCGGAAAGAGGTGGAGGAGGTGATCCTGTACGGCTTCTTCCCCAAGTGCGAACGGAACAAGACCCCCGCCGCGACCCATCGGGTGGGCCTCAAGGAGGTGGGGCTCTCCTACGAGGCGGACCCGGCCATCACCCATCACCTGGCCCATTTCCTCAATCGCCAGGAAAAGCAGGGATCGGACCTGCCCACCGCCATCCTCTTCAACGGCGGGGTCATGAAGGCCCAGTCGGTGCGGACCCAGGTGTTGGACGTCATCGGGTCCTGGGGCGGCGAAGGGGCCGGTCCGCGGGAGATCCTCACCGAGGATTTCGACCTCACCGTGGCCCGGGGCGCGGCCTACTACGGCCTGGCCCGGAAAGGGGAGGGTATCCGCATCCGGGGCGGCCTCAACCGGACCTACTACATCGGCGTGGCCGCGGCCATGCCGGCGGTGCCGGGGATGCCGGCGCCCATCAAGGCCCTCTGCGTGGCCCCCTTCGGCATGGAGGAAGGTACCCGAACCCGGATGGAGGACCAGGAGTTCGTGCTCATGGTGGGGGAGCCCGTGAAGTTCGACTTTCTCGGCTCCACCGTCCGGCTGGAGGATCCCATCGGCGCGGTGGTGGACGACTGGGAGGAAGAGGTGGAGGAGATCACCACCGTGGAGACCACCCTGGACGGCGAGCCCGGCACGGCCATCCCGGTCTACCTGGAGATCAACGTCACCGAGATCGGCACCCTCGAAATCTGGTGCGTGGCCCGGGAGGACGCCGGCCAGCGGTGGAAGCTGGAGTTCAACGTGCGGGAACAGGCCGCGGCGCCCCCTGAAGCGGCCGGGGAGAGCGAAGCGGAAGAAGGCGGCGGCCTGTAATGCCCGTGGACGCCGCACTGGACAAGCGCTTCATCGTCGGCATCGACCTGGGCACCACCAACTCGGCGGTTTCCTACGTCGATCTGGCGTCGGACCGGAAAAAAGACGCCGACGCCATCCGGATCTTCCGGACCCCCCAGCTCACCGCCCCCGGCGAGTTCGCCGGCCTGCCGGTGTTGCCCTCTTTTCTTTACATTTCAGGCGAATACGACATTTCCTCGGAGGCGGTGACCATCCCATGGGACAAGCATCCCGAGCATTTCGTGGGCGCCTTCGCCCGGGACCACGGCGCCCAGGTGCCGGCCCGGCTCGTTTCGTCGGCCAAAAGCTGGCTCTGTCATTCCAAAGCCGACCGCCGGTCCCGGATTCTTCCTTGGGGGTCCGGGGAGGAGGTCTACAAGATCTCGCCGGTGGACGCCACCGCCGCCTACCTGGCCCACATCCGCCGGGCCTGGAACAGCACCCTGGGCGAAGAAGCCGACCTTTATCTGGAAAACCAGGTGGTCATCGTCACCGTCCCGGCCTCCTTCGACGAGGTGGCCCGGGATCTGACGGTGGAGGCCGCGGCCAAGGCCGGCCTTGAGAACGTCACCCTGCTGGAGGAGCCCCTGGCGGCCTTCTACAACTGGCTCATCCGGCACGAGAAGGACTGGGACGACCATGTCCGGGCCGGCGAGCTGATCCTGGTCTGCGACGTGGGCGGCGGCACCACCGACTTCACCCTCATCACCCTCCGGGAGGCCGAGGGCAGCCCCCGGTTCGAACGGATCGCCGTGGGCGACCACCTGCTGCTGGGGGGCGACAACATCGACCTGGCCCTGGCCCGCCAGGTGGAGCGGAAGTTTTCGGGCAAGCGCCAGTCCCTGTCCACCGACCGGTGGAAGGCCCTCTGCCACCAGTGCCGCCAGGCCAAGGAGGAGATCCTGGACGGCGAGGCCGACGAGCGGAAGATCACTCTCATGGGCAAGGGCCGGAAGCTCATCGCCGAGACCCTGTCGGCGACCCTCGACCGGCCGGCGGTGGAAGGGTCCGTCCTGGAAGGGTTTTTCCCCCTGGTCTCTTCGGACGCCGCCGGCGAATCCGCGGCCCGGAAGGGGATCACCGAATTCGGCCTCCCCTACGAGCAGGACCCGGCCATCACCCGCCACCTGGGCCGGTTTCTGGAGCGGCACCGCGACACCGTGGCCGCCACCCTGGACCGGGAGAACCCCGGTCCCGATCTGATCCTTTTCAACGGTGGCTCCCTTAAAGCCGAGGTGGTCCAGGAGCGGATCCGGGCCGCCGTCCGCCACTGGTTCGATATCGGGGACGTCGCGGTTCCCCGGATTATGGAAAATCCTTCCCCGGACCTGGCGGTCTCCCTGGGCGCCGCTTACTACGGGCTGGTCAAGATGGGGCAGGGGGTCCGGGTGGGCAGCGGCAGCGCCCGGGCCTACTACCTGGGCGTGGAAACCGGCGAAGCGGAAGCGACACAGCGCCGGGACCAGGCCATCTGCCTCGTGGAACGGGGGCTGGACGAAGGCTCCCGCATCGACCTGCCCGACCGGAAATTCGAGGTGCTGGCCAACCAGCCGGTGGCCTTCGACGTCTACAGCTCCTCCTACCGGTCCGGGGACCGGTGCGGCGACATCATCGGGGTGGACGACTCCCTGACCCCGCTCCCGCCCATCCAGACGGTGATCCAGTACGGGAAAAAAGGCGTCAGGACCGCCATCCCCGTGGGCGTGGCGGCGGAATACACCGAAATGGGGACCCTGGCCCTCTGGTGCCGGTCCCACGTGTCGGACCACCGGTGGCGGCTCCAGTTCCAGCTCCGGGACGCGGCGACCGCCCCGGCCGAGGCCATGACGGTGTCCGAGGAGGATGTCTTCGACGAATCCCTGGTGGCCGATCTCAGCGGTCGGGTCAGGGACGCCTTCGCGGAGGGCGGCGATCCGAAACGCCTGGACGGCCTGGTCAAGGAGATCGCCGCCGCCGTGGACCGGCCCAAAAAAGACTGGCCCCTGGGGCTCATCCGGCGACTGGCCGACGCGCTTCTGGAGGTGATCCACCTGCGAAAGGCGTCGGTCAAGGCCGAAAGCCGGTGGCTCAACCTGACCGGGTTCTGCCTGCGGCCGGGACTGGGCGAGGGGTTCGACCCTCACCGGATGAAAACCCTCTGGAAGATCTACAAAAACGGCCCCGTCCACGCCAACAACCCCCAGGTCCGATCGGAATGGTGGATCCTGTGGCGGCGGGTGGCCGGCGGGCTCCAGCCGGGGCAGCAGCGCCAGTTCACCCAGGAACTGTCCCCGATCATGCTCCCCAAAAAGGGAAGCAAACCCAAAAAGAAGCTCCCGCCCCAGGAACATCTGGAGATGTGGATGGCCGCGGCCGGCATGGAACAGTTGCTGGTCAAGGAGAAGACCAAATGGGGAAACGGTCTGATGGCGGAACTCGACCCCAAAAAGG
>JAABTM010000216.1 GCA_011389855.1 Desulfobacteraceae bacterium | reverse complement strand
CGGCAGCCTGATAATTTTTAAGGGTATTGCTTTAAATCAATGCCGCCAATGTGGAGAGCAGTATGTTCCTGGTAAATGGGCTGAAAAAATAGGGGAATTGATGCAAAAGGAAGACGCCCTGGTTCCAAGGGAGACTATTTCAGTGCCGGTTATTGCAATTAGCGGTATAAAGAGGGCTTGATCCCGAAATGCTGTATAAAACATAGGGGCGTTGGATACACAACCAACCGTGAAATCAGGATCATCGCAAAATGGGCATGTTCGATTCATTCATTGTGGAAATCGAAGGACGCGAGGTCGAATTGCAAACCAAACGGTTCGATCGCTTCTTGCAGGTATGCCGCGTCGGGTCGCTGATGGCCGGCGCGCCGACGGGGATCCGCGTCTATTTCGACCAGATCCGGCTTGACGACCGGGGAAAGCCGGTGTATCGCGACGAAGAGCCCGGCGAGACCTATACAGTGTTCGTGGTTCTGGCCTACACCGTCTTCGTGGCGTATAAACCCATCAAGGGGGCGTTGACCGACGATGTCATCGAATTTCAGATCACGGAACTCCAAACCACCTGGAGCGATTCATTCCACCTCATCGATTTTTTGATCCGGACATTGGCCGAAAAGCAGCAACAGATCGCTGGGCTGGAGCGCCGGGTGGGCCGGGCCTTGCACCTGATCGACGGGGCGAGAAAAACACGGGCCGGCGAAACCATCTCCCATCATTTCCTGATCAAAGACAAGGGCCTGGAGCGGATCGAAAAGGGCGACGAGCCACTGGATGTCATCCAAGCCGCGCTTGAGAGCGATCAACCGGGATGGTTCGAGCCCGATCTGGATCCGTCCAAAAAAGACCGTTTTGAAGATCATCGCCTGTAAGGAAGCACCATGTAAGGTCTCATCCAAAATGAACCCCATCGACATCATCAACGCCCCTGAAGGCCGGACTTTGGAATTCAAAAGAGAGCTGCCACAAAAAATGGATGCCATCCTGCGCACGGTGATCGCCTTTTCAAACGGGTCCGGCGGACAGATCATTATCGGTGTAGACGACGACAAAATGATCGTCGGCGTCGAGCAGGACGACCCTCTTGAGATTGAAGAACGCCTGTCCAGCTCGATCTATGACAGCATTTCGCCCATTCCGAGTGTTTTTTTCCAGACGATCGCCATCCAGGACAAGGTTTTATTCAAAATAAAAGTGCTGTCCGGACCGAGCAAACCTTATTATCTTCGGATAAAAGGTCCGGAAAAGGGAAGTTATGTACGGGTTGGTTCCACAAACCGGGTTGTGGACCAATGGGGCCTGACCGAGTTGCGCCGGCAGGCGATGAACAGGAGCATCGACGAAGAGATTGAAACGCGTTTTGGCTGTGATCTTTTTTCCATGCAGGTCTTGGGCAGATATTTGAGTTGGCGTGGGCTGAAAATCGAACCGGATGTGAGCTACCTTGAAAAGGAAAAGCTTGCCGTGCGGTTCAACGGCGATTGTCACCCGAGTATTGGCGGCATCCTGCTTTTTTGCGACTTTCTGCCGGAGCCCTACGAATACGCAGGGTTTACCATGGCATTGTATGGCGGCGGCGACCGATCAAAACTGACCCACTCCCATAGCGTCAAAACAGGTCTTCTGGATATGCCGGAAGCGGTTTTGGACGGCGTGGGCTCCTATTTGGGCGATGACGTTGAAATTACCGGGCTTCGCAGAAAAGAAGATATGGCAATTCCGGTGCTTGCATTGCGGGAGGCGATTGTCAACGCGATTTGCCACAGGGATTATTCCATGCAGGGCGCCGTCAACAAAATAGAAGTGTTTTCCGATCGCGTCGAAATCGTCAGTCCAGGCCCCTTGCCCACCGGCATCGCCCTGGATGATCTCGGGCAAGGCCTCTCCGAGGTCCGCAATGGGCAGATCGTTAAAATTTTTCGAAAAGCCGGTTATATCGAACAATTGGGCACCGGCATCATTCGAATGCGTCAGGCGTGTGGCAAAGCAGGTCTTTCCGAACCCCAGTTCCAGGAAGTTGGAAATTTTTTTAAAGTGACCTTTCCGCGGCGTAAAACCAATTTACCGCCGGATTTGGCGAAGGTGGTCGATCTCTTGAGCGATCAAACCGGCCTTGGGAGCAGTCAAATCGCCATGCAGTTGGGCATCCATCAAAATACTGCTCTTAACCGTCTGAAAAAGCTTCAGGATATGGGTATTGTCAATAAAATGGGTCGGGGCGCCGGTGTTCGCTATGAAGTCATCTTGTGAGATCATGTGAGCATGTGAGGTTTGGTGTGAACGGTGTTCGTGGTCCTGGATCGCCTGACCTGAACCCGTCCGGAAAGGACCGATTTGAAGATCACCGTCTGTAAGGAAACACCATGAAAGGCATCATCCTCGCCGGCGGCGCCGGGACGCGCCTCCATCCGGTCACCCGCACCATTTCCAAGCAGCTCCTGCCGGTGTACGACAAGCCGATGATCTACTATCCCCTGACCACGCTGATGCTGGCCGGGATCCGGGACATCCTGATCATCTCCACGCCCGAGGACACGCCCCGGTTTGAACACCTGTTGAGGGACGGCGGCCAGTGGGGGCTCAACCTGCGATACACCGTCCAGCCCGCCCCGGAAGGGCTGGCCCAGGCGTTCATCCTCGGCGCGGATTTCATCGGAGACAACTACAGCGCCCTGATCCTGGGCGACAACCTCTTTTACGGTCCGGGTTTCGGCCGGCAGTTGCGCCACGCCGGCGCCCACGCCGACGGGGCCACCGTCTTCGCCTACCCGGTCCGGGACCCGGAACGCTACGGCGTGGTCCGGTTCGACGCCGACGGCAAGGCCGTGAGCATCGAGGAAAAGCCCAAACAGCCTCAATCCCGGTACGCGGTCACCGGCCTGTATTTTTACGATCCCCGGGTCGTGGAGATCGCCCAATCTTTGAAGCCGTCGGCCCGGGGGGAACTGGAAATCACGGACGTCAACAGTCGATACCTGGAAGAAGGGAAGCTCAAGGTCGTCACCCTCGGCCGGGGCCACGCCTGGCTGGACACCGGCACCCATGAATCCCTTTTGGAAGCCGGCCTGTTCATCCAGACCATCGAAAAACGCCAGGGACTGAAAATCGCCTGCCCCGAAGAGATCGCCTTTCGCATGGGATACATCGATGCCGAACAACTGGAAAAACTGGCGGCGCCCATGCGGAACAACAGCTATGGACGATACTTGACGAATCTTGTGAAAGACCAGGTGTTTTGAAACACCCCACGTGATCATCTTTGTGTACGAGGCCAAGCCATGATAGTGACTCCCAGTCCCATCCCCGACGTCCTGCTCCTGACCCCAAAGGTCTTTGGCGACGATCGGGGATTTTTTTTTGAAAGCTACAATAAACAAACGCTGGCGGAGGCGGCCGGCGTCGCCGCCGAGTTCGTCCAGGACAACCACTCCCGATCCTCCCAAAACGTGCTGCGCGGCCTTCATTACCAGATCCGACAGCCCCAGGGCAAACTCATGCGGGCCATCGCCGGCGAAATTTTCGATGTGGCCGTGGATATCCGACAATCCTCGCCGACCTTCGGCCGGTTCACCGCCCAAAGGCTGTCAGCGGAAAACAAAAACATGCTGTGGATCCCGCCCGGATTCGCCCATGGGTTTCTGGTGCTCTCCGATTTCGCGGAAGTTCTCTATAAAACGACGGATTACTATGCCCCCGAACACGAACGCACGCTTTTGTGGAATGATCCGGACCTCGCCATTCCCTGGCCGTTTACGGGAGATCCCCTTTTATCCCAAAAGGACAAAAACGGAACGCCTTTAAAAGATGCGGAAATCTTCGGATAGGCTCTAAATCATGAAGCGAATCCTGATCACGGGAAAAAACGGACAGGTCGGATGGGAACTCCGCCGGACACTGGCCCCGCTGGGAGACGTCGTCGCATTCGGCAGAGACGATCTGGATTTGGGAAATCCGGATGCGATCCGGAACCGGATACGGGAAACCCGGCCCGATATTGTTGTCAACGCCGCCGCCTATACGGCGGTCGACGCCGCGGAATCCGACCCGGAAACCGCCATGGCGGTCAACGGGACGGCGCCCGGCATCCTGGCCGAGGAGGCCCGGAAGATCGGCGCCGTCCTGGTCCATTACTCCACCGATTATGTCTTCGATGGCGCGGCCCAGGCCCCCTACTCCGAAAACGATCCACCCAATCCCATGGGCGCTTACGGCAAATCGAAGCTCGCCGGAGAGAAAGCCGTACAAAACGCCGGGGCCCCCCATTTGATCTTCAGAACCGCCTGGGTCTACGGCGGCCGGGGCAAAAATTTTTTCCTGACCATCCAGCGGTTGATCGGGGAACGGACCGAACTCAAGGTCGTCAACGACCAGTTCGGCGCGCCCACCTGGTCCCGGATGATCGCCGAAGCCACCGCGCAGATCCTGATCCAATGCCGGGAGGTCAACCCCAAGGGGCGAATGGATCTTTCATCCGTTTCGGGAATCTACCATCTCACTTGCGGCGGCCAAACGACCTGGTACGGGTTCGCGGAAGAGATTCGTTCTTTCGCGCCCGCCGAATCGAAAACCGCCCGCATTCTTCCCATTCCGACTTCGGATTACCCGACGCCGGCGAAGCGCCCCCTGAATTCCGTTCTGTCCAACAACAAGTTGGCCGACACTTTCGGCATCCGATTGCCGGACTGGCGGACGGCGTTTCACCTTTGCGCCGAAGAAATGAACTTCCGGCGCCATCAGGATTCCCGTTGCAGGATGTCGTGAGTGCCGATGGCATTTAGCCATTTCAGGCCATCTTCCGCCGTATGAAAGGTCGGCGAAACCTCATCCGATTCAATCTCTTTGTCGACTTCCGCTTCAGTCGCCCGCCACTCTTTCGTCCAGTACCACCCCTGGGCCGGATCGATGAGTTTTCGCGGCATTAATACCGCATGCCCGTCTTCGATATCCATCTCGACATAATCGCCCGGCGCGATCTGAAGATCCCTCAAGATTTGCTTGGGTATCCGAATCTGGCCCTGGGGACTGATTTTCATAACTGTTGGCATGGCGCTTCCTCTGTTACAGTTAAACTTTTAAACAAAGTTTAAAATATCCCGACGCCAAAGTCAATTCCAGACTGCTGTTTACGAAGGCTTCCCCAGCCCTACCCAACGCCGCACCCACCCCCACCACGTATTCCCCCGCAAATTCTCCCAATCCAGCAGATCGAACTGTTCCCACAACCAGGCCGGGTCCGCGAACCAGTCGGACCGTTTGGTCATTTCCGCTTCCGGGTCGATTTTTTTGACCACCGACGCCGGGTTGCCGGCCACGATAACGTTGTCGGGCACGTCCCGCCGCACCACCGACCCAGCCCCGACGATGCTGTTTTCGCCGACCGTCACGCCTTTGCAGATGATGGCGCTGTCGCCGATCCAGGCGTTTTCCAGGATTCGCACCGGTTCTCCGCGGCCCATGGCCACCCGGTTATGGATTTCGTGCCAGTCGGAATCGGTGATGTAGGCCGACGAGGCCACCATGGCGTTGTCCGCGATGGTCACGGAGGCGGCCGATCCGATGCGGACGCCGGGGCAGACGAGGCAGTAATTTCCGATCCGGATCTCCCCTTCCCCCTCGTCGCGGGGCCAGACCGAAAACCGGACCCGGCGGTCCGGGGCCGCGATGATCGTGGTATAGTCGCCGACGGCGATCCGGGGTCCGAAGGGTTCCACGCACCAGGGTTTGATGACGGTGCAGCCCTTGCCGAGGCCGTCCAGTTGAGGGGCCAGGATCCGGCGGGTGTAAAACCGCTGGAACCGCTGGTCCGCTTTTTTCAGGGCGTAGGGGCGATGGTCGCGGCGCATGGGGAAATTCAACGGGCGGCAAAAAGATCCGGCAGGCGGTCTTCCCAGAAGTCGTGGCGGAACAAACGGCCGGCGGGGGTCAGGCCGTAGAGGGCGTCGGCGGCCATGAGCATCACGCCGTTGGTCCAGGTCATCCGTTCCTCGGGCCAGACGGTCATGTCGGGAACGGTGAAGCCGCACCAGTAGGCGCCGTCCTCGTACCGCTTTTCGCAGATCCACTGGAAGACGATGTGGGCCAGGGGCGTGTTCCCCATGGCGTCCAGGGCCAGGCAGAATTCGGCGGTTTCGGCCACCGTCACCCAGGGCTGGTCGGAGACGCACCGGACCCCCTGCCCTTTGACCACGAACTTTCGCCAGTATCGCTCCACCCGCTTCCGGGCGGCTTCGCCCGTGACCGCGCCGGAAAGAACGGGGTAGAACCAGTCCATGGAATACCGGGATTTGGTCATGTTGAACAGGCAGGGTTTGTGGGCGATGGCCTCTCCCAGGCGTCTCAGTCCGCGGCGCCACCGGGGCCGGGTCTTGCCCAGGATGTCGGCGATGGCCAGGGCCGATTTGAGGCTCATATAAATGGAGGAGGAGCCGGTCAAAAGCGCCATGGGATCCACCCGTCCGTCGGGGTTGAGGGACCAGTGGATCGCGCCGGTCTCCGCCTGCATGGAGAGGGCGAAGTCGATGGCCGCCTCCACGGCCCGCCAGGTCCATTCCAGAAAACCCCGGTCCCCCATGACCAGATAGTGGTGCAGAACGCCCACGGCGATGTAGGAGGACATGTTGGGATCGCGCCGTTCCTGGACGGGGACCCCGTCCCGGTACTCGGCGTGCCAGGCGCCGTCGGGCAACTGGGTGTCCATCAGCCAGACAAAGGCCCGCCGCGCCGCTTCATGACAACCGGCCACGGAGAGGCCCATGGCCGCCTCCACATGATCCCAAGGGTCCGTCTTGTCCCCCTCGCACCAGGGGATCTCGCCGCTGGGCCGCTGCGCCGCGGCGATGGCGGCCCCGACCGATGCGACGTCCATCCGCGCCAACGGCCGCCCGGCCAATGATGTATCTGACTTCATGCCCGGTTCACCTTTCCGCTCCAAAAGAAAAAGGGTGATTTATACTTTCCAATTCGATGACTTGCAAGCACTATATGGCTTCAAGAGAAATAGGGTTCATTATTCGATAAATTTCATTCATTCTCTTGACAATGTTTACTTTTTCGGTTAGTATTTGTCCGATTTTTCTTAAATCACTGCTCTGAAAGGAGGCATGAATGAAAGTAACGCGCAGGAAATTCATCCAGGTGTCGGGCGCGGCCGCGGCCGGACTGGCGGTCGGCGGACTGGGCTTCGACCTTGCGCCGGTCAGGGCCCACGCCCAGATGCTCAAGACCCGGTACGCCAAGGAGACCACCACCATCTGCTGCTATTGCGCGGTGGGCTGCGGCGCCATCGTCCATACCAGCAAACGGGGCGACGGCCGGGTCATGAACATCGAAGGCGACCCGGACCACGTCATCAACCGGGGGACCCTCTGCGCCAAGGGCGCGGCCCTGTCCCAACTGGTGGAAAACGAAAACCGGCTCACCCAGCCCCAGTACCGGGCGCCCTATTCGGGCGAATGGCGCACCGTCTCCTGGGACTGGGCACTGACCCAGATCGCCCAGCGGGTCAAGGCGACCCGGGACGCCACCTTTCAGCGAAAAAACGACAAGGGACAGACCGTCAACCGCACCATGGGCATCGCCTCGGTGGGCAGCGCGGCCCTGGACAACGAAGAATGCTGGATCTATCAGGCGCTCATGCGCGCCATCGGGCTGGTGTACATCGAACACCAGGCGAGGATCTGACACAGCGCTACGGTCGCGGCTCTGGCAGAGTCGTTCGGACGCGGCGCGATGACCAATCACTGGATCGACATCCAAAACAGTGACTGCATTCTGATCATGGGCAGCAACGCTGCCGAAAACCATCCCATCTCCTTCAAGTACGTCAACAAAGCCATGGAAAACGGCGCCAAGCTCATTTCCGTGGACCCCCGGTTTACCCGAACCTCCTCCAAGGCGGACATCTACGCGCCCCTGCGGTCCGGCACGGACATCGCGTTTCTCGGGGGGATGATCAAGTACATCCTGGACAACGACCTGATCCACAAGGAGTACGTGGCCCAGTACACCAACGGGCCGTTCCTGGTGAACGAGAACTTCAAGTTCGAGGACGGCGTCTTTTCCGGATACAATCCCGAGACCCGTTCCTACGACAAGTCCACCTGGTCCTTCCAGACGGACGACAACGGGGTTCCCAAAACGGACCGGTCCCTGGAAGACCCCAACTGCGTGTTCCAGCTCCTCAAAAAACACTTTTCCCGGTACACCACCGACGTGGTCTCCAGGATCACCGGAACCCCGGAAAAAAGCCTCCTTGAAATTTACAAAACCTACGGGGCCACCGGCGCCGCGGGCAAAGCCGGCACCATCATGTACGCCATGGGCTGGACCCAGCACACCGTGGGCGTGCAGAACATCCGGACCATGGCCATCATCCAGCTCTTGCTGGGCAACATGGGCGTGGCCGGCGGCGGGGTCAACGCGCTTCGGGGCGAGTCCAATGTCCAGGGCTCCACGGACCACTGCCTCCTCTGGCACATCTGGCCCGGCTACCTCAAGACGCCCCGCTCGTCGGATACGTCCCTGTCCGTCTACAACGAGCACTACACGCCGGTGAGCCACGATCCCAAAAGCGCCAACTGGTGGGCCAACTACCCCAAGTATTCGGTCTCCCTGCTCAAGTCCTTTTTCGGCGACGCCGCCACGAAAGAAAACGACTTCGGCTACGACTGGATGCCCAGGGTGGACGACGGCAAGCACTATTCCTGGCTGGACCTTTTCGACGAAATGTACAAGGGGAATTTCAAGGGATTTTTCGCCTGGGGCCAGAACCCGGCCTGTTCCGGCGCCAATTCCGGCAAGACCCGCCAGGCCCTTTCCAAGCTCGACTGGATGGTCAACGTCAACCTCTTCGACAACGAGACCGGTTCTTTCTGGAAAGGCCCCGGCGTCGATCCCAAAGCGACCCAGACCGAAGTCTTTATGTTGCCGGCCTCCGCCTTTGTGGAAAAAGAGGGGAGCATCACCAACTCCGGCCGCTGGATGCAATGGCGGTATCGGGGCCCCATGCCCATGGGCAACAGCCGCCCCGACGGCGACATCATCCTGGAACTGGGCGAAAAGATCAAAGCGATCTAGATCGGAAGAGCA
>JAABTM010000514.1 GCA_011389855.1 Desulfobacteraceae bacterium | reverse complement strand
AACGCGACGCTTTTTGATCCCGGCGGCGAATTTCGCCCGCCTGAAAGCGCCCTGGACGCTGTCGATGGCCATGGGCTTCAAACCTGAGTCCGCAAGAATAAACGGTTGTCAAAAAGGCCCAATTGTGGAATGTTTTGACTTTATCGAGAATGCTCGATCAACATTCGGACGGCCCGAGCGTAACATTGCTGAGTGCGCTCGCTTTTACCATTAATCTGAAGGGCTTTTACGGTTTCGTCATACCATTTGGTTTGCAGGGTTTTTGCCATGACGCGTCTCCTTTCGTAAAAAATGGATTGATGGAGCCTGAGAAACATTATGACATATTGTGAGATGTTTGTAGAGCCCAATTGCTGCCGGAAGTTTAAGGGGAAAGGTTGGGATTTTCTGCCGCGTAGCGGCTTACTTGAACAAAAAAATCCAGCGGACGCAAAAAGCCGCGTCGCTGATTTAAGCGTTGTGAGTGAGAAGATGAAACTGGATCTGGACCAACTGTGCGACATCCTCCAAGGACTGCTCGACGGTTCTCGCTCGCCAGAGGAAGCAAGAGCCCAACTCGACCGCGTATCATTCGAGGAACTCGACGAACTCTACGGAAACCTGTTCCACTATCTCAGTGACGCTGACATTCGGGAACGGGACGAGGGATATCGAGAGCTTCAGGATTCGGAAATGCGAAAACTCATCCAGCATCTCGAGGCCGGAAACCTCGCCAAGGCAAACGAGATCACATTCTTGAACAAGACAGAAGACTCACAACAATGAAATCTGCGGTTCCCAGTGGGGCGCGCGGACGCACCCCACTGGTCCCGTGATTTCCGACGTTCGATGAGAAGATGAAATGATCATAATGATTGCAGGCGTAGCATTGGGAGTCGGCGGCATCGCAGCCGGAGTGACTCTCCTGTGTATCCTCAATGGCAAGAGGCGATGGGTTGCCGTTCTTCCTTTTGGCTTTGGGCTTGCCTGCTTCGCTGTGGTTTGCATTTTGATTCTTGCACTGCAACACTTCGGAGCCGCTCCACGAGATGGAAACACAGAAATGGAATCATCGAACCAGTTGCTCCACTGTCACCGTACCCAGTAAGGCCGCGCGATGCGCGTACATCAGCAATTCAACAGCGCGGCCGTTAATATCGACGCCCTTGCTCCTTTGTCTTTGGATTTGCTCACGCATCTTCACCGCATAAAGACCATGCAGCGGCCCTGCTTGGTTGCCCATTCCTCTGGCGCGTTCCAGATGCTTTGCAGGGATCGGGCCGACGCCTGAAAAACATCAGAGGACGTCTGGTTGTTCTCATCGGCTTCATATCGTCAGATGGCGGGTAAGACCGTCGATTTCCTCCTGCACCCCCATCAACACTTCGCGACGCCCGTCATCCACCGGCCCGTCCAGCGCCGCCGCCACCCCTTCCCGGACGGCCGCGAGTTCTTCTTCGGCGGCGGTTTTCCACTCATCCATCAGGGTGTCTTCCACGGCCCGGAAGGCCGATTCGATGCGTTGGGGGAGTTCCGACTTGGTGGTCTTGAACTGGTCTTTCAGCGATTTTTTGACCTTCCGGCGCAGAACGCCGGCGGCCACGTTGGCGGGCAGAATCTTGTTGAGAAAGGGGACTTCGCTGGCCAGGAGCCGGATGAGGATCCGGGCCACGGGCCGGAAAGGGCCGAAAAGCACGAAGATGGAGAAATCGAGGGCGAAAATGGCCGAAGGCGGGACGTTGGCCAGGACGCCGCCCCTGATCGCCAGATCCTTTTGGATCATCTCCCGCCACGGGGCGAAGAGCACCTGGCCCCGGGCCCGGAAGTCGCCCGAAAGCCGTTGGATCTCGGTTTTCACCGCCTCGGATTCGCGATGAAAGAGGGCCTCGATTTCCCGTTTCAACTCGACCTCGGCCATATTGATCCGGGCCTGGACGTCGCCGATCTCCTCGCAGGCGTCGAAGCCGGCGATGAAGTCTTCGGTGATCCGGTCGATCCCCTGGAGGATTTCCAGGGTGAACCGCCGCCGGACGAGGTTGAGTTCCTCCCGGAACCGGGCCGTCAAATCCTCGTGTTCCGCCCGGATGGCCGCTTCCCGCTCCCGGAGGTCGTCCAGGGCCTGCCGCCGCTCCGATTCGGACCGGTCCATGGCGGCCAGTTCCGTGGCGGCCCGCACCCGGGCCAGCCGGAGCTGGGACGTGAGAAACCGGACCGATTTTTCATGGCGGGCCGGCCGGACGTTGTCCCGGATAAAGGCGATCAACCGCTTTTCAAGGGAGGGGATGCCGATGCCCCGGGCCGGGTCGCTGTCGGCGTCGGGTTCGGCGGGAGCGGCGGATTCCGGCGCCGGCCGGGCCGACGGGCCCAGAAGGGTGTCGATGACCGCGTCCGCGGAGGGTTGTCCGCCGTCTTCCTGTTTCCGGGACGGTTTTCCGGCTGGTTTTCCGGACGGTTTCCTGGACGATTTTCCGGCCGGGGCCGCATCGATGCGCTGGCGGATGGAAACCGGCCACTCATAGGGCTTTTCCCAGTCGGTCCGGAGGTCCACCAGGGCCGTGGGCGCGTCGTCCCGGCCCAGGCCCGCCAACTGGGCCCGGATGGCGGCGAGGAGCCGCTCCCGTCCCTCCGGCGGCAAGTCGCCCGCCGCCGGATCGTAGGTGACCACC
>JAABTM010000513.1 GCA_011389855.1 Desulfobacteraceae bacterium | reverse complement strand
TCAACGGGGAATTTTATGACAACTTTGACGACTACGCCGCCATTGAAAACATCGATGAAGCCAAATGGTGGAGAGGCAACTGCCCAACTGCGGAAATCCAGGACGGCAAGTTGGTCATCTCCCAGGAAAACATGCTCGGCGGCGGTTCCTGCTACGCTATGGGATTGTCGAACCCGGCAGCCGCCAGCGGCATCCAGGCCGACATTACGGTAACCAACGCTTCTTCCGGCCTAGGTCGGGGAAGAATCAGCGGGACCTTTTACAATGACGGGGTCGGGGACATGTACGCGGCGATCAACGTGACAACGGACCGCGTTTACTATTATGTCGGACGAAACGACGAAACAAATCAGCCCCACGCCCCATGGATCACGGCGGCAAACGGAGACATTATACAGATTGCCCCCGGCGAAACCGTTTCCGCGTCGATTTCCTGGGACGGCGTCACCATGACTTTCGCGGCCAACGGTGAAACCGCCTCGTTCACGCCGGAAGGAACCGTCGCATCGCCCAATGGCCCATCCATAGGACTGTCCACCCGGATCAGCCTTTCCGTGCCCGACACCTCGCCGACCTTTTCGTGGGCGCCGGTGGAAGGGGCGCTTGAATATCGCATCCGCATTTACAACTACAACCGAAGCGAAACCTTATGGAGAGGCTACACGGGGGAGACCTCTTACCAAATCCCGCCCGGCATCCTTACATTCGACCCGACAAAATACACGGACGCCACCTACTATGCCCGCATCGACGCACGGGACGCCCATTCCAACTTCGATATTGACAACTTGTCCCGGCAACCCGCCAACAATGCTGATTTTGAATTTTTCCCCACGGCCATCGCCACCACCCCCCTCATCGAAACCGGCTCCTCCAGCCTCGTCAAAACCCGCACCGACGACATCATCGGACTCTATCTCCAACCCTGGATCAAAGTCCACGACGCCCAGGGCGTTCCTGAAAACATCGCGTCGGTCAAAATCATTTCCCCAAGCGGCAAGGAAGCGCCGCTTTATCACAATCCGGCCGATGGAGACAACACCGCCACTTGCGGGGTTTACACCAACGATATGTTCGCCGATTTTATCGAAAACGGGGTCTACACCCTTGTCGTCGAGGATATGGAAGGCCACCAACATTCCGTTGAAGACGAAGTGATCGTCAACTCGCTGCCCGTCCCCGACGTCAGGACCAGCCTTCCCGCCCAGGACGCGGTGCTGGACACCACGGCCGTGGATTTTGACTGGAGCGACGTTGCGGGCGCCGTTTTCTATGAACTGCAAATCCTGAACCGCGATTTTTCGACCGCTTATCAATTTCACACAACGGAAAGCGCCTACAGCCTCCCCGCCGGATTTCTAAAACCCGATTCCCTGTACCGCTACCGGGTCACGGCTTATGACAAATTCTATGAAGAAAACTACGACAACAACTCGGTGCTGGTCGGCGGCGCGTCCAGGGCGCCGACGTTTTTCACCGGCGCTCAAACCGGCGGAACGGCCCAGCCGGTCATCGATCTCAAGGGATTTGGCGCGTGGGTTTTCCGTTCCAATGAACCGGGAACGGGCGCGCCCATTTACGGCCTGATGTTCGACCTGACCGTTCAAGATGGCGACGGCGTTCCGGGCAACATCGCCTCGGTTACGGTCACGGGGCCGGACGGCGCAACCCGGTCTTTGATCTGCGGCGACGCGGTGGACGAGACGGAAAGTTATTATTCCGGCCAGTATTTTTATTCATCCTTGGACGACGTCGCCGAAGGCGTTTACACCATCACCGTCACGGATTTCGACGGCAACAGCGCCACGATGGAAGACGCCCTGACCCTGAACGAAATCCCCCAGGCGACGAATTTGACGCCCGTCAAGGACTCCATTGTTGGCTCCACCACACCGGTCATCGACTGGAGCGACGTGCCCGGCGCCGCGGTTTATCGGGTTCGGGTGTACGATGGGTGGGGGGGTAACCTGCACAGAAGCGATTTCCTGGAAAACAGCGTTTACACAATTCCCTCCGGAATCCTCCAAACAGGCAACACCTACAGCTACCGGCTCGAAGCATACCGCGAAGCGGCCCCGGACGAAGACATCGACAACGCGTCCATCAGCCACATTTATTACGGCAACCGGGTCCATTTCACCGTAGGGTCGCCGGGCGACAACCAGCCGCCGGCCGCCCCTCAGCCGTCCGCGCCGACCGACGAAGCCATCGACGCCGACGGCATCGTCACCCTGCAAACCTCGAATTTCTCCGACCCGGACGGCGACGTCCATTTAAGCACCCACTGGACCCTGCGCCGGGCCGACATGCCTTACAACGCGGAAAGCGACCCGTTCGGGCTGGACGAAACCTTTGTGGGCGAACATCTGACCGAATACACGGTCGAGGGACTGCCTGCCGGTCTCAAATACGTCTGGCAGGCCGCGTTCCTGGACGGCTACGGCGACGCCTCACCCGAATCCCAAGAAATCGCCTTCAAAGTCGGAACCTCGGAAACCCAATTCGTCCCGACGCCCCACGGCCAGGCTGCCGCCGATTTCCAAATGATCTCCTTTGTCCAGTGGCCGGACGACCCCTCCGAATCGGCGGTCATCGGCGACGACATCGGGTCCTACGACACCACGCTGTACCGCATCGGGACTTATG
>JAABTM010000512.1 GCA_011389855.1 Desulfobacteraceae bacterium | reverse complement strand
GGGACCGGCCAGGAGGATGACGGCGTCCTCGCCCTTTGTCGAGGTGAAGGACAGCGGATGGACCGCGCCCAGTTCCTCCCGGCCGTGCAGCACTTTGAACATGGGATCGTCCGCGACCATGGAGAGGATCTCCATGAAATGGCGATATCCGAACGTCTCCTCGCCTTTCCGGCCGAACCAGAGCATCCCCTCATCATTCCAGAGAAGATCCTCCGCGACCATGAACGCGACGATCTCCGCCAGTGATTCGGGCCGAAGTCCGGCGGCCTCGCAAAATCCACCGATCCATTCCTTCCAGGCGCTCTCCCCGATGCCGCCTTCCTGCAGGGCCAGGGCCATCAGTTGCTGGGCAAAGACATGATAGGGGATGGGGGGCGGCGTCAGGGGCGTGGAGCAGCGACTCGTCGGACGTTGCCAGGAACAGGTAATTTCGTTTCATTCCCGGACGGCGGCCGGTCCGGCCCATCCGCTGGAGAAAACCGCTCACCGTCGCCGGGGCGTCGATCTGGATGGCCCGGTCGAGATCGCCCACGTCGATGCCCAGTTCCAGAACGCTGGTGGCCACGATGACGCAGTCTTCGCGTTCCGCGAATGCCTGTTCGGCCCGCCGCCGCTGGTCGGGGCTCAGGGAACCGTGGGTCACGAAGACCGCGACATCCCGCCGCCGGAGTTCAGCCCCGAGACGCTCGGCCTTGGCCCGGCTGTCCGTGAAGACCAGCCGTTTTTCGCCCCGGTGGAGGCGGGATATGACAATGGCGGCATTGTCCAGGGATCCGACGAAATCGACAGTCACATCCGCCGAAAGACCGCCGCGGTCCTTTTCGGTCGGCTGTTGGATCTCATAGGCCCCCTGGCCGCCGCCCCGGAGCCAACGGGCCAGCCCATCCGGATTGCCCACCGTGGCCGACAGGCCGATGCGTTGAATCTCACGTCCGGCGATCCTGGATATCCGCTCCAGCACCGCCAGAAGATGCCATCCCCGGTCGTCGCCGGCAAAGGCGTGGATTTCATCGATGATGACCACTTTCACATCGGTCAGAAAGGTTCGGTGGTCCACCTTTCGGGAGGTCAGCATCACTTCGAGGGATTCCGGCGTGGTCAGCAGGCAGTCGGGCGAGTCCCGCGGAATGTGCTTTCGGGCCGTGGGAGAGATGTCGCCGTGCCAAAGAGCGGAATGGCGACCGATCAGTCCGAAATAGCGGTTGAGACGGATGTCCAGGTTGTTCAGCAGGGCCTTGATGGGGCAGATATAGAGCACGGAGAGCCGCCGCCAGTCTTCGTGCAGCATCCGGGACAGGACCGGAAACAGGGCCGCTTCGGTCTTGCCGCCGGCGGTGGGGGCCACCACCAGCATATGCCGGCCGCCAAGGATGGGCCGGATGACCGCTTCCTGGAAGGGTCTCAGCTCGGTCCAGCCGAGGCTGTTGACGATGTGGTGCTGGAGTGCCGGGTGGAGGAAATCGAACTTACTCTGCATCTATTTCAGGTTCATCGGCCGATTCTTCCCTGTTTGTAGCGAAAGGATCAACACCGAACCGGCGCATGAATTCGGCTTCCTTTGAAAACATATAGTCTTTGCGGAGTTCGATAAATGCTTCCGGATCATTCTTCTCAAGAGCCTCATAAGCCTCCTGTGGAATGCAGTGGCTTTTTAAGAATTTCGGCCGGATCTCTTCTTCTGTCGACAGCAATCGATTGCGAATCGTCATGCCCGGCTTTTTCGGCAGAAGAACCCGGTTTGCAGGACTTGACAGCAATTTCCTATGGATATCCGTGAATACGTATTCTGATCCACGTCTTTCGTTCGACAGCTCTTGCGCATCTATTTTCGACCCGTCCGGGTACATAGGATTTAATGAAAAAAGAAAAATCATCAGGCACCGAATTCTGGCGCTTCGGGAGTCATATCTCGTTGGAATCGGGCGGGCGACAGCTACAGCGTTATGTGCGGGCTGAATGTCGCCATTGGCGCCTTCGGCGAATTCTTCGATGTTTTTCAACATATCTCGTAACTGAGAAGGATTGGCGCCCGCAAACCAGCCCGTCAGTGATGTTCCCCAGAACCATTTTTTCAACTCTTCTATTTTCTCACCCGGTGCGTCGTCTGCCGACCCAATTGACCAGAAAAAAGCGGCGAGCAATACGATTTGGTTGACATACGGCAAATACCCATTGCCAGGTACGCCAATTTCTTCATAAAGAAATCGCGTTGCAGTCAACAATCCTCCGCGGGCGATGCTCACATGAGTTTCCAGTTCCGGTTGAAGCTTTTTGGATATGGCTTCCCACTCATTCATATTGATGTCCAAACCAGCCGCCCCCAGTATGGACTGAAGAATCTGTTTGCGGGAAATGCCGCCGAAATTATAGGCTTCCATTTCGATTAGAATATCGTCGATGTGGTCGGCAAGACTTTTTTGTTCATTCTCCTGGTATGTCAAAGCGGCAACCATCTGGTCGCCTGTGATTCTGACGCCGGCGCTGTTTAACCGTGCAAAAATTTCAACAGCTTCACCTGTGGAGCCGCCTTTGATCCGTGTAACGGGAATTTTGTAGCTTTTTAGACGTTGCGCCATTTCATCGGCTATGGAGAGCAGGTCATCGGATTTTTCCGGCATCGCATTTTTTACTTTTTCACATTCACGAAGATATTC
>JAABTM010000511.1 GCA_011389855.1 Desulfobacteraceae bacterium | reverse complement strand
TATGCCAAGTCGTGAAGCCCACTCGTCGTCCAACTCTCCGCTTACCAGCAAGTAATAAACTCCCTGTTCCAGATTCCTGCGAGAATACTTTCGACTGCTTATAATTTTACCATCATTGACGCTAAACAGCGCCTGGAACAAGAGTTCTTCACTATGTTCGGGAGTCCATGTAAGAACAGGATAAGTGTCACCCTTAATCCAGACTTCCACCGGGGACCCAAGATAATTTTCATCTCTGATGGTATAGAATGTTTTATCAATAGTTTTCAAATTTCCGTTCAAACGTATTTTAAATGCTCCATTGTCAACTCCGATGGCGTCGAAAAAAAATCCGACACGATTTGTTTCGACATCATATCCAAAAAATGGCATTGGATAAAAAGGTTTTGGGGGTGGGACCGGTTGGTCGATAACAGGGAGAATATCATCCCAAAATCCATCTCTAAAACCCTGTATCGCTTTAAGTTCCTCTCTGTCCATCCTATTCGATCGCGTCTTATCAAGAAAATATGCAACCGTTTTGAGAAGATAAAAACCATCATATGACTTTAAGGTATCGAGAAATATTCCTGTGTTATATTGCTGTTGATTGAGCATCCGTTCCAATCGATTGAAATAGTCATCGAATGGGAGCGTCTCAAACTTTTCAAATCCAATTAAACTGTCAAATCTTTTCAAATAATACTTTAATTGAGGAAGATAATGCTTTGTTACAATCGCTTGGCGTAAAAAAAGACCCACATATCGCCATGATGTCCCATACCCACATTTTGAAATCAGGTCGCAATCCAGCATCAGTTTTTCGATTCTTGGACCAACCTTATCCGTGTTGATTGGATAACCATCCGGAATCAAATGTTGAAGAAAAGCGACGCCTCCGGCGCCTTCATAATAGTAATATGCCAGATTAACAGTGACCACGGCCAGCGCCGCCGCCATTTCATCATCAAAATTCGGGCTATTGACTATGAGAGGGCGAAGCCTGGAAGATAATTCTTTTGTTTCTTGCTCAAAAAGGACAATTTCCCCTGTTCGGCCACCCTGGCGGCCTATCTCTTGTAAAGATTTAAGCCATTCCCTGCCGAGTTCTCGTAAATTGGGCATGCAACCATCCCTTTGCATGGATTTAGCGGCAAACAGCAAACACGCCTGAATGTCTTCCCTCTTTAATCCTTCATATTCTTCTAAAATTTCTTCATTCGTCGCGCCCTGTCCCAACAAATTCAGAATGTGTTCAACCGTCAGGCGAGAACCCTTAATAACAGGCTTTCCCGTCATAACTTTAGGGTTAATCTCAATACGCTCTATCATTTCCCGGTTAACTATCATTCAATGCTCCTTTTACTTAATACGTTCGGCCCGGCAATCAAATGATGGTATAATGCAATATGGCACTAATGCTCGGAAAAGTCCACATCCCGTCGAAAAGATAAGCGCGGCTTCCCGTCCCCGTCCCGTCGTACGATGACATCCAGCGCCGCCTGTTCGGAAAAGGTGCGGCCGGCGTCGAGCATGAAGGCCCGGTCCGCCTTGCCGGTGATCTCCACGTTCTCCACCCTGACCACGTCCAGGAGTTGGGAAGACCGTCTGGCCGATGGAGTAGCGGACGACGGATCTCACGGCAGGGCCAGCTCAGTTCCCACCGTCAGCCGGTCGTCGGTTCCCGGCGCGATGATCAGGTGGTCGTCGCTCTCCCCCAGCACCATGACGTTGACGGTCTCCCCCGTGGATTTGAGCCGGACCCGGGGGTTGTCGTACCGGCTGATCACCGCCCGTCTGGGAACCCAGAGCCCCTCGGCCGCCACTTGCAGGGGAAGAGAAAATCGGAGGCCGCCCCGGTGTTCGCCCCCGTAATCCACCAGCGTCAGTTCGATGGACAGCTTCCGGGTCTCTTCGTTGAATTCAGGATTGATCCAGGCGATGCGGGCCTTCACCGGCGTCCCGTCCATCCTGGCCCCGAAGACCGGGTCCATGGCCTGGATGGCGGCCAGCTCTTCGCCGGACACGGATAGGGGGATCGCCAGGTTGCGGAAATCAGCCACCCGGGCCAGGGGGACGTTGGGGGCGATGATCTCCCCCGGTTGGGCCTTCCGGGCCACCACGACCCAGCCTTCCGGAGCGTGGATCCGGTGGCGGCGCTTCCGTTCCAGGAGTTCCTCGAGGGTGATCATGAGGCCCTGCTTTTCCGCCGCCAGGGTGCCGGCCTCCAGTTTCGCCTGGGTGTACTCCTCCAGGGCCGCGTCCCGCCGGACCTCCGTGGCCCGCTCCCCCTTGTGAAGCCGGTCGAACCGCTCGAACTCTTTTTTCAGATAGGTCGTCCGGGACCGGTTTTTCTTCCGGGCCGCCTCGATCTTTTCGATGGACTGCCGGACGCTCTCGATCTGGAAATCGATGAAGGTGGGGTCGATTTCAAAAAAGGGGGCCTCCCCGACGGTTTCACCCACATCGTAGTTGACCCGCAACACCTTTCCCGAGACCTCCGGGGAGACGGTCACGGTGGTGTCGCTGCGGGTGTACCCGGTGAGGACGATCTCCTTGAGGGCGGGTTTGAGAACGAGGTCGTCCCCCGCGGCGAACCCGGCGGCGGCGAACCCCATCAGCAGCAGTATGACAAACGATCGCATAATCCTCTTTCTCCTCCCGCTGGGGGGTGGC
>JAABTM010000510.1 GCA_011389855.1 Desulfobacteraceae bacterium | reverse complement strand
GGGCCAGTCGGTGATCATGCCGGTCAACAACGCCACCGGCGACAACCGCTTCATCCGCCTCGGCGGACGGATGCCGGCGCCGATTCACAGTTTGAACAATTAGGGCGAAATCAATGCCGTTTTGAAATGTGACATTTCAGACAATCTTCAAATCGGATTCATCTATGGATTACAAGACAAGAAAAAAATACTACAACCTGTGCCGCCCCTACGAAGCCCTGGAGCCGGACGATCCCCGAAACATCGACATCGACACCTACAGCGAAGAGAAGGGCAACCCGGTCCGGGGCGTCAACTGGGCCGACCGTCTCGTGGAAGAGATTTCCCTGTCGGACAGACCGGTCTTCAAGCTGTTCACCGGGCTGCCGGGGTCTGGCAAGTCCACCGAGCTGAAACGCATGGCGGCGCGCCTTTCCCGGACGGATGAGGGGAACCTGTTTCCCGTCTACATCAACGCCGAGGACGTCATCGATCTGAAAAACCCCATCGACGTGGTCGATATCGTTTCGGCGGCGGTGTATTCGGCCGAAAAGGAACTGAGCCGGCGAAGAGGTGGCGACCCGGAAAAGGCGTTGGAGGAAGGCTTCCTGGGCCGCCTGTGGACCTGGGTGAGGAAAACCGATGTAGCCTTCGAAAAGGCGGAATTTTCGATTCCTTCGGCCGGGAAACTGGTCATGGAGATGAAGACCCGGCCCAATTTTCGGCAACTCGTTCGGAATACCATCGCCGCTCATCTCACCCGTTTCCTTAAAGAAGCCTACGAAGAATTGGAATTGATTAAAGCCGATGCCAAGGCGGCATTCGACGTTGACGGCATGGTCATTGTCTTCGATTCCCTGGAAAAGCTTCGGGGTATCAGTACCAACTGGCACCAGGTGCTCGAAAGCGCCGAGCAGATTTTCGGCGGCGGCGCGCCCTACGTGCGGCTGCCGGTCAATGTGCTGTACACGGTTCCCGCGGCCCTGACCACTCGCATCATGGACGTGGATTTCATGCCCATGATCAAGGTCTGCGACAAGGAGAAAAATCCCTATGGCCCCGGCATCGAGACGGCGCGGGAACTGATCCGCCGGCGGATTCCCGACGATGTGCTGACCGAACTGTTCGGAGACAACGTCGAAGACCGGGTGGAGCGGCTCATCTGCTGGTCCGGCGGATACCCCCGAGAGATCATCCAGATTCTGCAAAACGTCATCGCCCAGAAGACCCATCCCATTCCCGAAGGAACCCTTCAACACATCAAGGCCGACATCGCCAACCAGTACAGGATGATCGTCACGGCGGATGCCTTTGACTGGCTGGCTTCGGTGGCCAAGACCAAATTCCTCACCATTGAAAACGACGATCACCGGCGGGCCGCCGATCTGATGCTGGCCAATCATGCGATTTTGCGGTACCTGAATGATGACCTTTGGTTCGAACTGCATCCGGCGGTGTACGGGATCCCGGGGGTTCAAAAGGCCATTCAGGAATTGGACGGGGACGGCGCGGAGGGCGCTTGTGAGCCGGAATGACCGGCTGGCGGATCTGACGACCCGCATTGGGAAGGAGACGGGCGTCCGGCATCTGGCGGAATGCCTGGCCCTGGCCGACCGGATGCATTTCAGCGTCTTGTCTTGCGACATGCCGATTCAGGCGGACGCGGCCCTGGCGGTTCTGGGGAAAGCGGTTTCGGCGTTGCGGGGCGAAGCGGTCCGTTTCCGGCGGTTCCCGTTGGTCGATGACTCGCCGGTCTCCGGACTGGATTATGACCGGCTTGCGGCCGATGTACTGAACGCGCTGTTCGACAGGCAATCCGCAGAAGGAGAGGAGGTGTTTGTCATCGACGCCTCCAGGGCGGGCAAACAGGAAGAAGATGCGTGGATGGCGTTGTTTCAGCGCCTTAATGAGATGCGTAATGTGCTGATGGAGCGGCTGCCGGGGCCATTGCTGCTAGTGGCGCCACCGCTGCTGGAGATTGAGTTTTGCTACCGGGCCCCGGATTTCTGGTCCATTCGGAGCACGTATGCCAAGGTGGCGTCGGCGCCGGGTTTGGAGTTCGGTGGTGCTGAACCTGTTTATGACAGGGATCGAACAGAAGCCGTCGCCGACCGGCCCGATGTGGAAAGATTGTTAGCCCGCATTTCCGAGGCCCGGCGGCGGCGCGTCGAGCGGCCGGACGACGTGGATGCCGCGCGAAGCCTGGTTATTTTATTGGGCCGCCTCGGTGATTATGAGATGAATTGGGGGCAACTGGCCCAGGCGGAGGCCGACCATCTGGAATCCCTTAAAATCATGAAGGAATTGATCGCACTTGACCCGAATCGCGCCGAATGGCGCCGAGGCCTGTCCTCGAGCTTAAACAAGGTCGGCGACGTTCACCGCACGCGGGGGGATTTGGGCAAGGCCCTTGCCGCCTATGAGGAGAGCATTGACGTCATCCGCGATCTGCAACACGGCCTGTCGGTCCGCACGAAGCCATCCACCGCCTTGAAGCAGGGGGGTCTCAGTGATTAAACACAATCCTTCAACACGCCGCCCCCCCATCCCTACAAGAGAAGAATGCGACCGCCTCATCCGGGAGATGGCCATGATGGAGCACATCGTCTCCCACTCCCGGCTGGTGTGCCGGGTGGCGCTGCTGCTGACGGATCAGCTCCTGGCCCGGCGGTCGGAT
>JAABTM010000215.1 GCA_011389855.1 Desulfobacteraceae bacterium | reverse complement strand
GTCCCTGGGAGCGATGAGGACCAGCCGCCATCCCCGGTAGTCGGCGCCGAGCTTGGCGCGGATCTCCCGGAACAGCGCATCGCTCTCGCCGACCCCGCCCAAACGGCGGCCATAGGGGGGATTGAGGGCCACGGTCCCCTTCTTTGAGGTCATCTTTTTGGGGACGAATCCGAAAAAATCCCCATGGCCGACCTGGAGGACGTCGGACAGCCCATGCCGGCGGACCGTCTCCTCCAGCAGATGACACGAGCGCGCCGAGATGTCGGATGCGAATACCATCGGTTCCGGGACCGTCCGGCGGGCGGCGGCCGCCTCGCGTTTCAAGTGGTCCCACCGCCTGGGGAGAAAGGAGGGCCACCCCATGAAGGCGAATGGCCTGAAAAGACCGGGAGCGATGTTCGCCGCCATGAGCGCGGCCTCCAGGGAAAACGTACCGGTCCCGCACATGGGATCGATCAGAAGCTCCTGTCCCGAATAACCGGCCAGGTTGAGGGCCGCCGCCGCCAGGGTCTCCCGGAGGGGCGCCGGGCCGCCCTGGATCTTGATGCCGCGCTTGTACAGGTTGTCGCCGCTGCTGTCCGCGGAGACCGTGAAGACGTCGTCGATCCCCCGGACAAAAAGCCTTTGGGCGATGCCGCCCGTCGCTTCGGTCCCCCCGATATCGCCGGCCGTTCCTTCCAGGCGGTTTCGAACCGCGGTCGCCGTCCGTTCCGCGATGGCGTCGGAATGGTGGAGCCGGCAGCGCCTGGCGGTGACCGAAACCATTGGAACGGCATCCGCGGGAAGGTACAATTCCCAGGGGACTTCCGCCAGACAGGCGGCCATCCGGTCGAAACGAGTGGCCCGGAAAGTCTCGATCCGCGACAGCACCCGGCCGGCGGTGCGCAGATGGAGATTGGCGCGCCAGCACTCCACGAGCCGTCCCTCGAACCCGACGCCGCCGGGGACGGCTTTAACCGTCTTTCCGCCCAAATCCAGGCGCTTCAGCTCTTCCGAAAGGACCGATTCAAACCCGGGCGCTGCAACGGCGAAATAATCCCGAACCCGCCCGACGACGCGGCGGCGGACCCGTTTTGAGAAGGCGGCTGCGCCGGTTGATGCAGTGTTTTCGATTCTTTTTTCCAATTTAAGTTTTAAAACCCCTTGATCCGCGGAAAGCGACATAATATGATAACCATTTCGTCGATGCGAATGTACCAAGCGCGGCCACTTTTGTAAACGGAATTTGGCCGGGGCGCGGCCATCCACGAAATGCCGACGGCGAAACGATTGGGACTCTTGAACGACGCCGTCGAAATTGGCGGCGACCAGCCGGAGGTATGCGCCGCCATGGCCCGTAAATCAACATGAAAAAGCAAAACGCCTACAACATTCACGATGATATTTTTCTGGATGCGCTGGAGCTGATCCACGATCATTTCCAATCGGACCCCTATGCCGTTGTTGGGGGCGGCGCGGTCCAGGTCTACGTATCCGCCGTCGCGGTGAAAAAATATGGCTTAAAATCAATCAAAGCACTCAACGGCATGTCGTTTGCCCTGAGACGGACCGGCGATATCGATCTTTCATTCAACATAGACGATTCGCAGCTTGTCCAAACATTTAACTCTATCCCGCGGAACCCGCCGGGGTCGTATACCTTTCACAATTTCGCCAAACGATTCATCCTCCAGGACGGCCCCCGCCGGTTCAATCTCAATTACCAAACCCAACCGGAAGATTTGAAAGGGATACCCGCTTATTATCAAGATATTATCGATACGGCGCTGGCTGTGGAAATTCCACATAAAGGACGCCCCTTGCGCATCAACATCGCTAAACCGGAATACCTGATCACCTCCAAATTGACCCGGATCAAACCGAAAGACCAGGTGGACATCATGCTGTTGTTGAACGCCATGGAATGGGATCAGTACCCATTCGATGCCGAAGAGGTTCGGTCGGTGCTGAAATCGGTCAACAAGGGGGATAATTATGACATCCTCGTGGAACTAATGGACGCGATATGATTGAGCGAAATTTCGAGAACCTGATGGTCACCGGCGGCAGCGGCTTCATCGGCGCCAACTTCATCCGGCATCTGCTGGAAGACGCCGGCTTCGCCGGCCGGATCATCAACGTGGACAAACTGACCTACGCGGGCAATCCGGACAATCTGGCCGACATCGGGCATGAATACCCGGATCGCTATATTTTTTCCCAAACCGACATCTGCGACAATGCCGCCCTGGAAAACATTTTCGAGCGGTACGCCATCGACGCCGTCTGCCATTTCGCGGCCGAATCCCACGTGGATCGCTCCATTGTCGGACCCGACGCCTTCATCCGGACCAACATCCAGGGCACGTTCAACCTGCTGGAACTGGCACGGGCCCGGGGAGATCGACTTTCGCTGTTTCACCACGTCAGCACGGACGAAGTCTATGGGTCGCTGGGCGCGGACGGATTGTTCACCGAGACCACGCCCTACGACCCGAGCAGCCCCTATTCGGCATCAAAAGCGGCCTCGGACCACCTGGTGAGAGCCTATCACCGGACATATGGCCTCCCCGTGACCGTTTCGAACTGCTCCAACAACTACGGCCCCTACCAGTTTCCGGAAAAGCTGATCCCGCTGATAATCCTCAATGCGCGATCCGGCAAATCGCTGCCCGTGTACGGCCAGGGCCTGAATGTCAGGGACTGGCTCTACGTCGTCGACCATTGCGCGGCCGTCTGGGAGATCATGCGGCGCGGAAAATCCGGTGAGACCTACAACATCGGCGGCCGGTGCGAAAAACAAAATATCGACGTTGTGCGGATGATCTGTCGCATCCTGGACGAAACGGAACCGGCCGCGGAGCCCCGCGAAACCCTGATATCCTTCGTCAAAGACCGACCCGGCCACGACCTGCGATACGCCATCGACTGCGCGAAACTGGAAAGAGAATTGGGATGGACGCCGCGGGAGACCTTTGAAACCGGCATGCATCGCACCATCCGGTGGTATACCGACAACACCGACTGGGTGGAACGGGTCCAGAGCGGCGAATACCGGCAATGGATTTCAGCCCATTATGGAACCTCGACCAGTGGATAAAGCGCCCAGGGATTATATCATCTTCGCCCTCGATCTCCCCGGTGAGGACGAGGCGAAAAAATATATCGATATGCTCTCCGGCAGAGTCGGCCTGTTCAAGGTGGGGCTCGAACTGTTTATCCAATCCGGCCCCGCCATTGTTCGGCATATAAAGGAAGACGGGCGATCCGATGTTTTCCTGGATTTGAAACTCCACGACATTCCGGCCACGGTGGAACGGGCCATGGCCCGCATCGCCGACCTGGGCGTCGCCTTTGCCACGGTCCATTGCGGCGAAAATCCGGATATGCTCAAAGCGGCGGCGGCCGGCGCGGACGGCAGGGTGGGCGTTCTGGGCGTGACGGTGCTCACCAGCGTGTCCGGCGATCATCTGCGCTCAGCCGGGTTTCTTCCGGAATTTGGGGACGATCCCCGGTCCCTGGTGCTGAAACGGGCGCGGATGGCCAAAGACGCGGGATGCGACGGCGTGATTTGCTCCGGCCAGGAGGCCCGCCGCATCAAAAAAGCCTTGGGAAACGACTTCAAAGCCGTTACTCCCGGAATTCGGCCCTTTTCCGGGAATCCGTCGGACGATCAGCAACGCGTGGTCACCCCGGCGGCGGCGGTGGCGGCCGGGGCCGATTACCTGGTGATCGGGCGGCCGATCCGGGACGCCCAAGACCCGGCGGCGGCGGCGGAGCGCATCGCCGACGAGATCGATGCCTGCAAGAAATGGCCGGGCTGATGGCATGAAAAAGCTTCCCATCGGCATTCAGACGTTTCAAAATTTAATCCAGGAAAACTATTGCTACGTCGACAAAACGCCTTTCATCAAACTACTTGCCGATAAGGGGAAGTATTATTTCCTCTCTCGTCCGCGTCGCTTTGGGAAAAGCCTGTTTATGAGCACCCTCAAGTCGGCTTTCTCGGGACAAAAAGAGCTGTTCGAGGGTCTTTATCTTTATGACAACTGGGACTGGACGACGCAATGGCCCGTAGTCCACATAAGCTTCGGCGCGGGTTACGCCAGGAGCGTGGACGACCTTCGGGTCGCCTTCGAAGAAATACTTTACGACCACCAGAAGCTGCACGACATCCAATTTGGGAAAAAAAGCCTGAAAGGCCGATTCTCGGAACTGATCGAGATTCTGGCCAAACGGCATGGACAGAACGTCGTCGTCCTGATCGACGAGTACGACAAGCCGATCCTTGACAATATTGAAAATCCGGAAACCGCCGCCGCTGTCCGGGACGAACTTAAAAACCTCTATTCCGTCATAAAGGACAGCGATCCTTACATCAAATTCGTCTTTATCACCGGCGTTTCCAAGTTCAGCAAGGTCTCGCTGTTCAGCGGATTGAACAACCTCAACGACATCACCCTGGTAAAACGCTATTCCGACATCTGCGGCTACACCCAGACCGAACTCCAAACCGTCTTCGCCGATCGACTGGATGGCATCGACCTGGCCGAAATGCGGAAATGGTACAATGGCTACAACTGGCTCGGCAAAGAGGTTTACAACCCCTTCGATGTCCTTCTGTATCTGGATTCCGGGGAATTCCGCAATTATTGGTTCGAAACCGGAACCCCCGGCTTCCTGGTCGAACTCCTGAGAACCGGCCGATACTATATCCCGGGCATTCAGCATCTCACCGCCGGAGAAGAAATCATGGGCAGCTTCGATGTAGACCACATCAACGCCGAAACCCTGCTCTTTCAAACGGGGTATCTGACCATCGAAGACCTCGAGCAGGTGGGCGCATTCCGCCGTTACCGGCTTCGCTATCCGAATCTGGAAGTCAGGGCGAGCCTGAACAACGCCATCCTGACCACACTTGTTGAAGACCGGCTGGCCAAGACCCAAAACCAGTCCGACGCGCTGAACGCCCTCATGGCCGACGACATGGAGCGGCTGCGCCACGTCATCCAGAGATTTTTCGCGTCCATTCCCCACCAGTGGTACCGAAAAAACCAGATTGCCCGGTACGAAGGGTATTACGCCTCCATCGTCTACTGTTATTTCGCCGCGCTGGGTCTCGACGTCCGGCCCGAGGAAACCACCAACCATGGGCTCATCGACCTGGTAATTCGGTTTCAAGGACGGATCTACGTGATCGAGTTCAAAGTCGTGGAACTGACCGGTAAAGGCAACGCGCTTCAACAGATCAAAGACAAGGGATATGCTGAAAAATATCCAGGCGAATCCATCACTCGGATCGGCGTGGAGTTCAGCTCGAAAGAACGGAACATCGTGCGATTCGAGTGGGAAAAAGGAGCGTAAGGATGGAAGAGTTATCGGCGCTCAGGAACTGCCTGGAAAACCGGGACTATGAGGCGGCCCTGCGGATCGTCGAGGAGATGGAGGAAATGTCCCGAGAGGACAAAATCAATAAAATCGGAAGCTTTATCAAAGTCCTGCTCATCCATCTCATCAAACAATATGCGGAAAAGCGAACGACCCGATCATGGGAGGCGTCGATCTTCAACGCCCTTTTTGAAATCCGGAAAAGGAACCAGCGCCGCAAATCGGGCGGGCGTTACATGTCGGACGCCGAGATGCTGGAATCCATCGAAGCGCATTATCCCGCGGCCCTCCGATACGCGGCGCTGGAGGCATTCGGCGGGCGGTATGATGAATCGGAAATCGAAGAGCTGTTTTCCGTAAACGAACTGAAACAGGCCGCGCTGGACATGATCGCCGCCGATCCCTCATGAAAAAGGTCTTGCAAAACGAAAATGTTCCAGACGTTCCTGTTTTCCATGATCTGAATGCCGGCTTGTTGACATTCAGGGAGTTTATAGTGAAAGAGTCTTTGCCGCTTTCAACGATCCATGAAGGGGTGTTCGAATTCATTCGGGGACGGGACGATGTGACCGTGTTCGGCGCTCACGCCGTCAACGCGTACATCGACGAACCTCGCATGACGCGGGATATCGATCTGATGTCGTTGTCCGCTGAAAAATTTTGTGGAGAATTGCGGGAACACCTGAGCAAACGATTTCATATCGCCGTCCGGGTCCGAAACGTTTCGTCCGGCAAAGGTTATCGGTTGTATCAGATTCAAAAATCGGGCAATCGTCATCTGGTTGACATAAGATCCGTGGAAACAATGCCGGCGACGCGCCGGATTGGACAAATACAGGTCGTAGCGCCGCCCCATTTGATCGCGGAAAAAGTCGTCGCATATTCCAATCGCCGCGGCAGCCCGAAATCCGGCACCGACTGGCGCGACATCGCCATGCTGTTGCTGGGTTTTCCCGAACTGAAAAACGACCCGGAACCGGTCACGGAAGCGTTGCGGACAATGGGCGCCGGTCCCGATGCGCTGGCAATCTGGCTGGAACTGAGACGTCAGGATATACGAGAGGATTCCGATGAAGAAGATGATTGACGACGTAGGAATACCAAGGAGGCACAACTGAATGAAACGCGCTTTAATTACCGGCATCACCGGTCAGGACGGGGCCTATATGGCCGAATTTCTTTTGAAAAAAGGCTATGAAGTCCATGGAATCAAACGGCGGGCTTCGTCTTTTAATACAGAACGAGTGGATCACCTTTACCAAGACCCCCACGAGGAGAATGTCCGCTTTTTAATGCACTACGGGGATCTTACGGACGCCACCAACCTCATCCGGATCATCCAGGAGGTGCAGCCGGACGAGATTTACAACCTGGCGGCCCAGAGTCACGTCAAGGTCTCCTTCGAGACCCCTGAATACACCGCCAATTCCGACGCCCTGGGCACGCTCCGGCTGCTGGAGGCCATCCGGATTCTGAAGATGGAGGACCGGGTGCGGTTTTACCAGGCATCCACCAGCGAGATGTACGGCAAGGTTCAGGAAATCCCCCAGAAGGAGACCACGCCGTTTTATCCCCGCAGCCCTTACGGCGCGGCCAAGGTCTATGCCTACTGGATCACGGTCAACTATCGGGAAGCCTACGGCATGTTCGCCTGCAACGGCATCCTGTTCAACCACGAATCCCCCATCCGCGGCGAGACCTTCGTGACCCGGAAGATCACCCGGGCCGTGGCCCGCATCAAGCTGGGGCTCAAGGACTGCATGTACCTGGGCAACCTGGACGCCAAGCGGGACTGGGGCTTTGCCGGCGATTACGTCCGGGCCATGTGGGCCATGCTCCAGCAGGACGCGCCCGACGATTACGTGGTGGCCACGGGTCATGCCTATTCAGTGAGGGAATTTGTTGAAAAAGCGTTTTCTCATATTGACATCCGCATCGCCTGGGAGGGCCAAGGCGTGGAAGAAAAGGGCGTCAACGCCGACACCGGGAATGTGCTGGTGCGCATCGATCCCGGGTATTTCCGGCCCACCGAGGTGGCGTACCTGTTGGGGGACCCGTCCAAGGCAAGGGAAACACTGGGATGGACGCCGAAAACATCGCTGGACGAATTGATCCGGATTATGATCGAAGAAGACCTGATAGAGGCGGAACGGGATCAACTCTGCCAGGATCGGGGCTTCAAAGTTTTCAATTTTGAGGAATAGACTGTGAAAAGGGACAATCGCATCTTCGTGGCCGGCCACCGGGGCATGGTCGGTTCGGCCATTTGCCGAAAGCTTCGGGCCGAGGGGTATGGAAACATCCTCACGAGAACCCGAAGCGAACTGGATTTGACCGACCAGCGGATGGTCCGGGATTTTTTCCAGGACGAAAACATCGATCACGTCGTGCTGGCCGCGGCCCGTGTGGGCGGGATTCACGCCAATGACGCCTATCCGGCGGACTTCATCCATGAGAACCTGATGATCGAGGCCAACGTGATCCACGGGGCCCATCTCGCCGGCATCCGACATCTTTTGTTTCTGGGCAGTTCGTGCATTTACCCCCGGGAAGCGGTCCAGCCCATGAAAGAATCGGCGTTGATGACCGGCCCCCTGGAACCGACCAACGAACCGTACGCCGTGGCCAAAATCGCCGGCATCAAGCTGTGCGAATCCTACAACCGGCAGCATGGCGTCGGCTACCGGTCCGTCATGCCCACCAACCTGTACGGACCCAACGATAATTATGATCTGATGAATTCCCATGTCCTGCCGGCGTTGATCCGGAAGTTTCATTTGTCCAAATTGGCGGCGGAAAAGAACTGGGCCGCCATCGGGCGGGACGAGACCGTCTATGGGAAGATTCCGCCGGATGTTCGCTCCGCCCTGGAAGGGACGCCGCCGGAGGTGGTTCTGTGGGGCGGCGGCACGCCCCGGCGGGAGTTTCTCCACGTCGATGATCTGGCGTCGGCCTGTGTTTTTGTCATGTCGCTTTCTGATGGGGACTATCAAAAGTGGACCCGCCCGATGCGGTCCCACGTCAACGTGGGGGTGGGCAAGGATGCGTCCATCGCTGAACTGGCCGAGATGGTGAAAGGGATTGTCGGGTACGAGGGGGAAGTAGTCTGGGATGCGACCAAACCGGACGGCGCGCCCCGCAAACTGCTGGATGTTTCGCTGTTGACGCGCATGGGATGGACGGCAGGGATTTCTTTGGCGGAAGGGATTCAGGAGGCGTATAGCGCGTATCTTCTCGGCGCGGCAGAATGAGCAGCAGGGAACGGCCCTTGTCTCTCAAGGCAGAACCCGGGAGGAAGCGCAGAAGAACCTTTTAGAAGTGATCGAGATTCAGTTTAAAGAAACGTCCCGCATGGGTACTTTGAGCGAATACCTTCATCACAGGGCGCGTATAAACTCAGCAAAATGCAAGATGCGCCGACTGTTGTCGCGACGAAACAGAAGGTACTCGAAATCCTTTTGTTTCCGTCGCAAATCAACCGCTTGGAGCGATTCTTCAACAGCAGCCTTTAATTCGGCAAGGTTGTGAATATCTTTTCTCGTTCTCTGGCCTCCACGTTAAATCCACTGCGTCGCAGGTTTGCAATCAAAACCCAAGTCTTCGGAAAAGCGATCAATGCCCTTGGCCAAGCGTAGGTTTGTGCCTCCGATAAAGGTCATTTTGCGGATGTGCTCCGTTAGAAATAGAATGAATAATGGGAATTGTCAACCAGGATTATACTGGCGCAAGCCGCTCCAGGGCGATCTCTCGGCGGAGATGGGGA
>JAABTM010000214.1 GCA_011389855.1 Desulfobacteraceae bacterium | reverse complement strand
GTTTTTTCCCTGGCCGACCGGATCAGCGTGCTGGTCTACGGCCGGATCATTGCATCAGGGCGGCCGGAGGCGATCCGGGAAGATTCGGCGGTCATGGAGGCGTATCTGGGGGAGGAGACTGAAGTCTGTAAAATGCAATGAATTCGGAAGGGGACAGAATTTTGACGCCCCGGCATAAGGGTTGTGGAAAATGGGCTCTGTTTCCGGTAATGATGCAGGCTGCATTTCCAGCAAGGGCGATTTCCAAAAAAGGTTCATCGTCCGGATCCGGGAGGGGATCATGCAATGGAACCGCCGGCGTCAATTGACCGTTTTGAATGATAAAGCCGATGAAGGTTTCGACTTCGTCAACATCAAATTGAAACTTGGGTCGATGGAGGACTTCCCGGTATTCCGACAGAATTCGGGCATCATACAGAACGATCAGAAGCCCCGACGAAACCATGCGGACGATCTCGCCGGCCGGTCCGAACGGCGTCAGGAGCCCGGAGACAACGACGTTCGTATCCAGCGTGATTTTCATTTTTTCCGATTGGATCGAACGGCTTTGATTTCGTCTTCGATTTCATCCAAGGTGATGCGGTCCGTTCCTTTCCGGACGGATTCATATTGAATGGCATTCACGGCCTGCATCGCCCTGGCCCGGCGGAACGCGGCCAGCACTTGTTCGAGGTTTTCCTCGTTGATCGATGAAAGGATGGCGATGGGCCGGCCGTTGCTGGTGATCACCATGTCCTTTTGATCCGGAAGCTCTTTCCAGACTTGAGATGATTTCGTTTTGAGGTCTCTGACGCTTAAAAATTTCATGATGCCTCCTCTCATTTGGATCCCGATTGTATATCGAAATGAGTCTCAACGCAAGCTTTGTAACGTGTAAATCCTACGATTTGGAAAACAGGTCGACCGTTGCTGTCGGAGAAAGGAACCACATGCTCAGTCTGACGAACATCGATACCTTTTACGGCCCCAGCCGGGCCCTGTTCGGCCTCAGCCTGGAGATCGGTCGGGGCGAAATGGTCTCCCTGCTAGGGCGAAACGGCATGGGGAAGACCACCACGGTCCGCTCCGTCATGGGCCTGACGCCGGTGCGCGGCGGCGAGATCCGCTTCGACGGGGTGGACATCCACCGCATGGCCGCCCACCGCATCGCACGGATGGGCATCGGCCTGGTCCCCGAAGGCCGCCAGATCTTCCCCAACCTGACGGTCCACGAAAACCTGGTGGCCACGGCCCGAAACGGCGTCCCGCCCGAAGACGCCTGGACGACCGAAAAGGTCTACGACTTCTTTCCCCAGCTCCAAAGCCGGGCCGGATTCATGGGCAACGCGCTTTCCGGCGGCGAACAGCAGATGCTGGCCATCGGCCGGGCCCTCATGACCAACCCCCGCCTGCTCATCCTGGACGAAGCCACCGAGGGGTTGGCGCCCAAAATCCGATCATTTATCTGGAAGACCCTGCGACGGTTGAAGGAGCGGGGCCTGTCGATCCTGGTGATCGACAAAAACGTGGACGCCCTGATGCGGATCTGCGACCGGCACTACATCATCGAAAAAGGAAAGACTGTGTGGGAGGGGACGTCGGGGGAGTTGGCGGGGGCGCCGGGGGTGCGGCGGGGGTATTTGGGGGTTTGATTTCCCTCTCACCATTCCTTTGGAACGAACTTCTCGTCGTTTACCACCTGAACCGTGTCGCCGCTCTGGGCAATGACAAAAAGGCCGTTTTTTTCTCGCCTTGGCCCGCTTATACACCCGGTCCACCCGGATCCCGCGTTCCCGGAACAGCCGTTCCGCCAACGGCGCCACCAAGCCTTCCACGAATTTACCCCATTTGCCGGTCAGCGAATCGACGTTTTTGGTGGTTTCCTGCAATATTCTGTCGGTTTCCCGCATCTGCCGGGCGGTTCCTGAAACCTTTCTTGATCTTTTTGTCGCTTTCCACTAATAATTTCAATACTTCTTGTAAACTCTTCTGACAGTTCCCCGCCTGTGAGTGGATAAGCAGAGCTTGGACAATCCAAGTCGATTATATCGATGTCAACCCGAATGAGTCCGAAATTTGAATATAACAGGCCGATCAATGAACGTAACTTCCAATCCAACATGATAAACATCATATCAAGTTTCAATTAATCCCATAAACCGGGAACAACCCTCGAAAGGAGACCACATGCGAAACCGACTCAAACTCTCAGGATTGTCCATCGCCCTGGCCGCTTGGCTGCTTCTGGCCCCTCAAATCGGCCATTCCGCCGAGCCGATCAAATTCGGCGTGCCGCCCTGGCCCGGCGTGACGGTCAAGACCGAAGTGGCGTCCCAGTTGCTGAAAGGCATGGGATATGACGTGGAACAGCTCGGCGTTTCCCCTTCTTTTATCTTCAAGAGCCTCCAGACCGGCGATTTGAACGCCTATCTGGGCGGCTGGAGCCCCCAGGAAGACAGCATGATCGATCCCCTGGTGGAAAAGGGCGCCATCGAAAAGGTGACCATGAACCTGTCGGACGCCGTGACCGGTCTGGCCGTGCCCACCTATGTGTGGGAAGCGGGCGTGAAATCCATCAAGGATCTCGATCCCAATGGCGATAAATTCAAGCGACAGATCTTTTCCATCGAGACCGGTTCCGGCATCAATGACGACATCCAAAAGGTCATCGACGGCGACGTGGCCGGTCTGGGCGACTGGGAGATGGTGGAGAGCAACACCGCCGCCATGCTGTCCCAGGCGGAAAGCAAAATGAAGGACAAGGACTGGGTGGTTTTCTTTGCCTGGAAGCCCCACTGGATGAACATTCAATTCGATATCAAATACCTGGAAAACGTGCCGGGCGCGGAAAAGATCGCCAACAAGCGCAGCGTGGTCTACACCATTCTGCCGGCCGGATTCGCGGGCGCCTATCCCCAGGCCTACACGTTTTTCAAACAGTACCAGGTTCCCTCGGAGGTCCAGAGCGAATGGGTCTATGAGCATACCTACAAAGAGCGTTCCCCCGAGGACGTGGCGTCCGCATGGATAGAAGCCAACCGCGACCAGGTGGAACTGTGGCTCAAGGGCATCAAAACCCTCAAAGGCGACAAGACGGCCATCCAGGCCGTGTATGAGTAGGATGGAAAAGGAGCATCGATGCAACGGAAGGTCATTCTCACCTGCGCGCTGACCGGGGCCGGGGACACCGCGTCCAGAAATCCGGCCATCCCGGTGACGCCCAAGGAGATCGCCGAGGCGGCCCGGGAGGCGGCAGACGCCGGGGCCGGCGTGGCCCATATCCATGTGCGGGATCCGGAGACGGGCCGGGCCGCCCGGGAGCCGGCGCTGTACAAGGAGACCCTGGAGCGCATCCGGGCCGACGGCACGGATATCGTGCTCAACGTCACCGCAGGCATGGGGGCGGATTACATTCCCGACCCGGATGTTTCCAACCGGGCGGCGGAGGGCACGGACATGGCCACCGCCGCCGAACGGGTCGCCCATATCGAGTCCCTGAAACCGGAGATGTGCACGCTGGATTGCGGATCCATGAACTATGCGGACGTGGCCTACGTCTCCACCCCGGACCAGCTCCGGATCATGGCGGGACGCATCAAGGCCGCCGGCGTCAAACCTGAAATCGAGGTCTTCGAACTGGGTCACATCTGGATGGCCAAGACCTTGATCCAGGAGGGACTGATCGAACGCCCGCCCCTGTTCCAGCTCTGCCTCGGCATCCCCTACGGCGCCGAGGCCACGACGGAAACCCTGGTGGCCCTGAAGCGGCAACTGCCCGACGACGCCCGGTGGGCCGCCTTTTCCATCGGTCGCCTCCAAATGCCCTTCGTGGCCCAGGCATACCTGGCCGGCGGCAACGTCAGGGTTGGACTGGAGGACAACATCTACCTGGAAAAAGGCGTAAAGGCCACCAACGGCGCCCTGGTGGAAAAGGCCATCAAGATCATCCGTCTGCTGAACGGGGACGTGATGACGCCGGCCGAAGCCAGGGACAGTTTGGGGTTGACCCAAAAAGATCAATAACAAAGCCCCGGAAGGGGCGAAACATACCAGCCCGGGGCAACGCCCTGGGCTGGATGGAGCAGGAGGCGATCATGTTGCCGGAACCCGACAAAGTACAACGGGTCGGAATCCTCGGCGCCGGCGTCATCGGCGGCGGCTGGGCCCTCCATTTCCTGCGAAACGGGATGGAGGTGACGATATTCGACCCGTCCCCGAAAAGCAAAACCCAGTTCGACGCCATGAAAACGGCGGTGTGGCCCACCATGGAGGAACTGGGGCTCGCACCCGGCGCGTCCCCGAATCGATGCCGGTTCGCCGATTCCCTGGAGGAGATGGCCTCGGCCGTCCAGGTCATCCAGGAGAACGCGCCCGAAAACCTGGAAGTGAAGCAGACGCTCTACGCCCAACTGGATGCCGCGGCGCCGCCGGACGTGCCCATCCTGTCCAGCACCTCCGGTTTCGCCATGACCGACATCCAGAAAAAATGCCGGCATCCCGGGCGGACCGTGGTCGGCCATCCCTTCAATCCGCCCTACCTGATCCCCTTCATCGAGGTGGTGGGGGGAGAGGCCACGGACCCTGCGGTCGTCGACTGGGCCGTCGCCTTTTACCGGTCCACCGGGAAGCGGCCGGTGCGGATGTCCCGGGAGGTGCCCGGCTTCATCGCCAACCGTCTCCAGGAAGCCCTCTGGCGGGAAGCCCTCCACATGGTGGCCAACGACGAAGCCACGGTGGAAGAGATCGACGCGGCCATCGTTGACGGGCCGGGGTTGCGGTGGGCCGTCATGGGGCCGTGCCTGACCTTCCATCTGGCCGGCGGCGAGGGCGGCATGGCCCACATGCTCGACCATTTCGGCCCCTCCCTGCAATCGCCCTGGACCCGCCTGAAGGCGCCGGAACTGGACCAGCGCCTCCGGGACCGCATGGTGGTGGGGTGCGAGGGGCTGGCCGGCGGCATGACCCCGGCGGAACTGGCGCGGGAGCGGGATCGGTGCGTCATCGAATTCATGAAGGTCCGGGACGCCTGCCGAACCGGTCCCGGTCCGAAAGGGGGTCGATGATGGACCGGGAAATGATCTACACGGACCGGGTCCGGCCTGAATGGGTGGATTACAACGGCCACATGAGCGAGGCGTTCTACGTACTGGTGTTCGGCTACGCCACCGACGCGGTCTATGACGCCATCGGTCTGGACGACGCCTTCCGACGGGCCAACGCGGTCTCGGCCTATACGGTGGAGGCCCACGTCCGGTACCTGCGGGAGGTCCCCGAAGGCGCCGGGATCACGGTTCGCTCGCGGATCTGCGGGTATGACGACAAGCGGCTCCTGCTGCTCCACGAGATGCTCGCGGGGCCGGAGAATCGGCTGGCCGCCACCGCCGAGATTCTGGCGATCCATGTACAGACCGAACCTTCGCCCAAAACCGTGGCGTTCATGCCGGCCATTCGCGACGCCGTCGCGGCCCGGTACCGGCCGGCGACTAACGATGATCCCGCGCCGGTGGCGGTGGGGAAGGGCGTTCAGATCCCGGTTCCGTCGGCGTCCGACCCGTAATCCAGGGCGGAATCCCGGCGGAAATCCCTCGGGGATTGTCCGAACCGGTGCTTGAAGCGGGTGGAAAGGTGACTGCCGGAGCTGAACCCGCAGGCGAATGCGATCTCCACCACCGACATATCCGACTGGGCCAGAAGCTGGGCCGCCCGCTCCAGCCGGATGCCCAGATAAAACCGGGACGGCGATTCTCCCAAATGATCCTGGAAAAGCCGGTGCATCTGCCGTTCGGAAATCCCCGCGAGCCGGGCGGCTTCCGATACAGGGAGCGGAGACTCGATGTTCCGCTCCATCATCACCAGAATCAGGAGCAGCTTGGGATGATGGACCCCGTACCGGAGCACCGGTTCCATCCGCTGCCCCTCTCCGACGCCCCGGATCCGCTGATGGATGAACTGCTCCGAGATCCGGACGGACAGGGGGTCCCCGTGCTGGTCGGCGATCATGTGGAGCATCAGGTCGATGGCCGAGGTGCCCCCCGAGCAGGTGTGCCGGTTCCGGTCGATTTCAAACAGATATCCCTTCACCTTCACATCCGGAAACGTTTCGCGAAACGCGGCCAGGCTCTCCCAGTGGACCGTGGCCCGATGCCCGTCCAGCAGCCCGGCCCGCGCGAGGACCACGCTGCCGGTGTCGATCCCGCCCACGATCCCTCCCGCCGCCGCGACCCGTCGAAGCCGGGCCCGCAACCGGTCGTCCAGGGTCGCCTCCGGGTCGAATCCCGCGCACACGAACAACGGGCCATCGATTCCCTCCTGATACACACATCCGTCCGGCACGAATCGCATCCCGTTGCTGGCGGCGGCCGGTTCGCCGTCGGCGGTCAGAAACCGCCACTCATAAAGCATTCCGCCGAATCGATTGGCCACCCGCAGCGGCTCCACCGCCGACATCAGGCCCAGCATCGAGAAGCCGGGCATCAGGAGGAAGGATATGGTTTGGGGGGCGTCCAAGATGGGCATCCGGATGCGCGACTTTCAGGGCGACTGAAACTCAAAGTTTACCGCCGTCTGGATCGTCTCGAAGTCCCTTCCGGACGATGTCGAGCAACGCTTCCAGCACCACGCGATTTGTGCCGCCGGTTTTCAGTGAAATGCGGATGTGCCGGTCCGAAAGCCCCTTGAAGTTTGAGCAGTCGCGGATGAGGATCCGCCGCCGGGCCAGTCCGCCGCACACCCCTTCGGCGGTCAGTTCGCCGCTCAGTCGAAGGAGAATGAAGGAGGTCCGGCTGGGAAACGGGCGGATGGACGGCATTCCCGACAGGGACGACTCGAATTCCCGCCGTTCCGCCGCCAGCGTCTTCCGGGTCCCCCGGATAAATTCGGCTTGCGCATCGGGATTCTCCATGAGAAACGCCACCGCCGCCTGGGCCAGGGCGTTGACGCTCCAGGGCAGGGCGTAGCGGCCGATCCGGTCGATGATCGGAGGCGGCCCGGTCAGGAATCCGATCCGGAGGCCCGGCACGCGAAAGATCTTCGACATGGAGTTGAGGACGATGGCGTTGGGAAGATCCCGGTTCGCCAGGGTATGGGATTCACCGTCGTCCACAAAGGGAAGATAGGACTCGTCTATGATGAAAAGGGCGTCCGGGCGGGACCGGCAAAGCCCCGCGAGATCGTCGGCGGGAATGAACGCGCCGGTGGGGTTGTTGGGGTTGCAGATGAAGACGATGTCCGCTTCGGCCGCCTTCCGAGCCGCCGCCTCGAGGTCCGGTGCGAAATCCCGGGTTTCGTCGGCGATGAGGAAATGGGCCGGGACTTCGTGCATGGCGCAGGCGTCGCCGTAGTCGGCATAGGTGGGGCCGAGGATCAGGGCGCGGCGGCTTTGCAGGGCCAGGGGGAGGGCATAGATGAACTGGGTGGTGCCGTTGCCCGCCAGGATGCGGTCTTCCGGAAGGCCGTGGTAGGCGGCGAAGGATTGGATGATCCCGGCGGCGTCCACCTGGGGAAGGGAAGTGATCGCGTCCAGACGTTCCCGCAGATGATCGACGAGCCCTTCCGGAGGTCCCAGGGGATTGACGTTGGAACTCATGTCGATGATGTCGCCGGGACCGCACCCCAGTTCCCGGGCCAGTTCGTGGATGTTGCCGCCATGTCCCCGGATCATTGGGCGCCCCCCAACAGGGTCACGGACGCGGCCAAAAAGAGCGCCGATTCCATGATCTCGCACATGGCCCCCAGCATGTCGCCGGTGATGCAGCCCATCCGGCGTCGGTAAAAAACCAGCAACGCCCAGGCGAGGGCCAGAAAAACGATGTTGATCACCGCCCCGCGCCATCCCGCGAAAAGGGAGAGAAACACCGGGAGGAGCAGCCACCGGAAATCGGTCCACCGGAGGGGGGCGTCGAAAAAAGCCCGGCCCGTCCCTTCGGGGCGTCCGTAGGGCAGGAACCGGAATCCGAAGAGCATGGCCCCCCGGGCATAGGCCGGAATGATCAGCAGCAGCAAAAGGCGATGGTCCGACAACCCCGCGATCCCGGCCCATTTGACGCTGAGCCCGCACCAGACCGCCACCAATCCCATGGCCCCGACCCGGCTGTCCTTCATGATCTCCAGGGCTTTTTCCCTTGGACAGTTTCCATACAGCCCGTCGGCCGTGTCCCCCAACCCGTCGATGTGAAACGCGCCGGTGACCCAGATGAGCAGGATCACATCCAAAAGGGATGCCGCGGATCGCGGCAGGACCGCGCCGGCCATCACGTCGAACAGGACCAATCCCGCGCCGAGGATCAATCCCACGACGGGAAAAAAGGGGATCATCCGGTTCGGGATGAACGGGACGTTTTTTTTTATGGGAAGGGCGGTGATGAATTGTATGGCGGAGATCAGACCGTTCATTCGTTTCCTTTTATGGTTACCGGTATCCCCGCCACGGTCAGAATCACCCGGTCGGCGCAAGCGGCCACCGTCTGGTTCACCTTGCCCACCATGTCGCGGTAGAGACGGGCCAGCCGGTTTTCCGGCACGATGCCGGTTCCCACTTCATTGGAGACCAGGATGACGGGGCCGGGGGCGGCCTTCAGCGCCGCGATCAATTCATCCAGCGGGGCGTTGATGCTTTTGGGGTCGTCCCCGGCCAACAGCAGGTTGCTCGTCCACAGGGTCAGGCAGTCGATCAGGAGAAGGGTTCCGGGCCGGCTGTGGTCGGCGACCGCTTCCGCCAGCGCTTCGGGAACCTCCAGCGTCTCCCATTCCCCGCCGCGCTCCCCTTGGTGATTGACCACCCGGGTTCTCATCTCCTCATCATGGGGAATACAGGTGGCGACGAAAATCCGGCGCCGGGCGGGCGTTGATTCGGCGAGGCGGAGGGCGTGACTGCTTTTTCCGCTTCGGCAGCCGCCGATGACGAAGGTGATGTGGGTCATGTTATACTCTCATCCGCCGTCATAGCAAATTGGACAGCACATTGATTACCGCAAAACAGAAAGCGTCATAGCATTTTGTTTCGGGATTGAAAGAACCTCCCGGCGATGAAGCAACGCTTCCGCGCGAACAAGATCCGGCGATTCCCCCTCTATTCGCTGTTTCAATTCATCGAGCAGTTTTCTGGCCGCTGTTACGTCAGCCCTGATTAAATCGAACAGGCGCTGGATATCGGCTTCAATGTT
>JAABTM010000509.1 GCA_011389855.1 Desulfobacteraceae bacterium | reverse complement strand
CGCCGACGGGTTCATGATCGTGCGGTAAACGGGTTGAAAAAATGCATCCACTACCAGGAGGAGACGTGAGCATCGACGAACTGAAGCACCAAATCGAAGAGACCCATCCGCTGATCAACCGCATCCGGGAGGAGATCGGCCGGGTGCTGGTGGGTCAACGGAACCTGGTGGACGGTCTGCTGATGGGGCTGTTCACCCGGGGGCATATTCTCATCGAGGGGGTGCCGGGGCTGGCTAAAACCAGCGCCGTCAAAGCCCTGGCCGATACCGTCCGGGCTGAATTCAAACGGATTCAGTTTACCCCCGATCTGTTGCCGGCCGATCTTATCGGCACCGAAATCTATCGCCCGAAAACCGGGGACTTCGACACCAGAAAGGGGCCGATTTTCCACAACATCATCCTGGCCGACGAGATCAACCGGGCGCCGTCCAAGGTCCAGTCGGCCCTCCTGGAGGCCATGCAGGAGCGTCAGGTCACCATCGGGGATGCGACCTATCCCCTGCCCCGCCCGTTTCTCGTCCTGGCCACCCAGAATCCCATCGATCAGGAGGGGACCTACCCCCTGCCGGAAGCCCAGGTGGACCGGTTCATGTTCAAGCTGCTCGTGGATTACCCCGACCGGAACGAGGAGAAAGAGATCATGCGCCGCGTCGGGTTTGAAGCGGCCGCGGGCGCCGGGCCGGTGATCGACCCCGGCCAGATCGACGCCATCGCCGGGCTGACCAACGCCGTTTACGTGGATGAAAAGCTGAAAGACTACATCGTGGACCTCGTATTCGCCACGCGCCGTCCGGCCGATTACGGCATCGACATCGCCCACTATATCCAGTACGGCGCCTCTCCCCGGGCCACCATCTTTTTGAGCCAGGCGGCGCGGGCGTACGCCTTTCTCCAGGGGCGGGCCTACGTCACGCCCCAGGACATCAAAACCGTGGCCCCCGGCGTGTTGCGGCATCGCATCATCCTTTCCTACGAGGCCGAGGCCGAAGACCTTGCCCCGGACGCCATTATCGGCCATATCTTCGATTCCGTGGAAGTCCCCTGATGCTCTCCCCCGACATCATCAAAAAAATCAAAAAGATCCACATCAAGGCCGGCCGGCGGGTCAACACCCTCATGGCCGGCCAGTACAAATCGGTGTTCCGGGGGTCGGGGATCGAGTTCGAAGAAGTGCGGGAATACGTGCCCGGAGACGAGGTCAAAAGCATCGACTGGAAGGTCTCCGCCCGCATGGGACGCCCTTTCGTGAAACGGTACAAGGAGGAGCGGGAACAGGTGGTCATGCTCCTTTTGGACATGAGCGGATCGGGGCTTTTCGGCACGTCGGACGCCCTCAAACGGGAGACCGCGGCCGAGGTCGCGTCCATCCTGGCCTTCAACGCCATCCGGAACAACGACAAGGTGGGGGCCATTCTGTTCACCGAAGGCGTCGAAAAATACATCCCGCCCCAAAAAGGGTCGGCCCACGTCTGGCGGGTCATCCGGGAGATGTTCTCTTTCCGGCCATCGCAAAGCGGCACCGATCTGAAGATCGCCGTGGATTACCTGGGCCGGGTCCGCCGCAAGCGGACAACGGCGTTTCTCATTTCCGATTTTCTGGTCCAAAACCGCCGGCCGGACGCCCCTTTCGATCTGGCCCGCGCCTTCCGGTCGGCGTCCATGCGGCACGAACTCATCGCCGTGGTGGTGTCGGACCCCGGCGAATTCCGGCTCCCTGAAACGGGCATCCTGCTGGTGGAGGATGCCGAGACCGGCGCGCTTTACCACCTGGACGGATCAGACCGGAAGACCCGGGAGCGCTACGAAACCCTGAAACGCCGGGAATACGCCGGGATCCTGGGGGGCCTCAAGCGGGCGCGGATCGACGCCATTCCCATGGAAACCACCAGCGATGCGGCGGATGTGCTCACCCGCTACTTCAGGATCAGGGAGCGCCGAAAGCGGTGATGCCTCGAGGGCTATTGGTGCTGGGAATGATCGGATGGCTGATCCTCGGGGCGGCGCTCCCGGCGGCGCCCCAAACCGATCCGCCCATGACGGACATCCACGACATCAAGGCGCCGGAACGGCCTGTTGCCGGTCCGAACCGGATTTACTACATTCTGGGCGGCATCCTGGCCGTCTGTCTCCTGGCCTTTCTGATCCTAATGTTCCGGCGGTCGAGAGGCCGGAAGTCGGCGCCGTCCGTTCCCCCTCCGTCCCCGAGGCAACGCGCCCTCGAGGATTTGGAAGCTCTTCGGGATGTCGGTCGGTTCGACGGCCGGGAGTTCTATTTCAGGCTGTCGGCCATCCTCCGGGAATACCTCAGGGGACGATTCGGCATCGACGCCCCCGAGATGACCGTCGAAGAGCTGTCGCCCCGGATCAGGAATTTGGATCTGCCGACGGATTTGCAAGGCAACCTCCGGGCGTTCTTTCGGTCCGCCGAGCCCATCAAGTTCGCGGCCGCCGCGACCATCGAGCGCCAAATGGAAACGGATCACGCCTTTGCCGTCGCGTTTGTCCGGGAGACGTCGTCATAACCATGTTCCGGTTCGCCGACCCTCTCTATTTGCTGCTCCTGGCCGTCGCGCCGGTCCTGTTGCTGTACCGCCGACGCCGCCGCCCCCATCCAACGCTTCGGATGTCGAGCCTCGCGGCCGCCCTGGAGGTCCCCCGGTCCCTGGC
>JAABTM010000508.1 GCA_011389855.1 Desulfobacteraceae bacterium | reverse complement strand
CCCTGCCTTCCTTCTTGCCTTTCCTGATGCCGATTCTCTCGGCGGTCGTTACATAGGGCATTTTATAAACCTTCTCGATTTTGACGAGTTCTTCGTGGAAAACATTTTCTATACATATTAGATACAACCAAACGCCGTTTCCCGTCAACCGATATGCCGGGGGCGCGCCCCGTTCGTCATTTGGTAAGATCGGACAATGCCCCCGGGCAACGGAAAAAACCAATTTACAGGTTAATTATTTTATGGTAAATGATTCATTATTTGGGTTTCAGATCAGAACCCGGCCGGGGTCCGCCAGGATGCCCGGCACATTCCGCCACCTGAACTTTTTGCAGAAAGGATCTCCAGTGAAAACACCGCATCGGCTTCACCCGTTCTCCCGGCCCGTCCTTGCGCTAATGGCGTTGATGCTCGCCCTGGTCCCCATCGGATGCGACGACTCCGACAGCCATTCCCAAAATGACGCGCCTCCCGTCGACATCGGCGATGCGTCCGGCGTCCTGACGGCCCCCATGATCGCCGGCCTTCATTACACCGTCAACGGGGAGACCGGCGTCACCAACGCCGAGGGCGAATTTTCCTACATCTCCGGAACGCCCCTCCGCTTTTCCATCGGCGCATTTCAAGTCGCTGAAATCAAGCCCGCGCCCGTAATGACGTTCAAAGACCTCAAGCCCGACGCCCAGGCCGCCGTCAACCTGATCCGATTTTTGTGGGTTCTGGACGAAGACAAAAACCCGGACAACGGCGTCCAGATCCCTTCATATCTGCGGGACCGGGCCGTGGACCGGCCGATCGACTGGGACGTCGCCGCCGCGGATTTCGACGCCGAAATCGCGCCGGTTCTCGCCGACTTGTTCGGAGACGATCCGCCAACGCTGACGGACGAAGAGGACATCGAGGAGAAGTTGATGGCGGACGCCCGGGCCTTGGTCGAAACCACCCGGGACGACAAAGGCGTCTGGTTCATCCAGGGCGACGAAAGCCTGTACAGCATTTTCGAGGCCATGGGCTACGCGGTGGCCGTGGACCGGTTGTGGCAGGCGGAGTTGTACCGGCGGTCGGCCCGGGGCCGGCTGGCGGAGATTTTCGGCCCCGACACGCTCGAAACCGACATCAAAATGCGCACCATCGGCTACAGCGACGCCGAGCTGACTGCGGGCTTCGAGGCCCTGGATCATGAAACCCGGGTCGTTATCACCGCCTACGTGGACGGGTTCAACCGACGCATCGGGGAAATCGCCGGTGATCCGGCCGTGGAACTCCCCTTTGAGTTCGCGGCCATCGGGCAACAACTGGGCGTCCAGCTTCTCCCCGAACCCTGGACCGTCGAGGACGTGCTGGCCTGGACGGCGCTGATGCTCCGGCAGTTCGACCCCGAGGCTCTCAACCAGGGGCAGCTCGACAACGCCCGGCTCTACGCCCAACTCACCGCCGCTTTTCCGGAAGACGGCGCGGTCATGTTCAACGATTTGAGATGGAAAAACGACGCCGCGGCGCTGACCTACATCGCCCCGGCCGGCGCGGGACCGGACTCCCGAATCGCCGCGCGACCGTCCGCCGTTTCCCGTGCGCCGCTGTCGGCGCCGGACATTCCAAAGGCGGACCGGATCGCCGAGGCGTCGCAAGCCATCGCCGGGCGGCTGGATCGGGTGTTCGCCAACCTGTCGGCCATCAACGCCCGGGTCCGGATGGGCAGCTACGCCTGGGTGGTGTCGGGGGACAAGACCGCCTCCGGAGAGCCGATCCTCTACTCCGGGCCCCAAATGGGCTTTTCCGTGCCGTCCATTGTCATGGAAGGGTCGGTGGCGGCCGGCGATTTTCAGGTGTCCGGCATGACCGTGCCCGGGCTGCCCGGCATCATCATCGGCCGCACCCCGCACCATGCCTGGTCCATGCAGGTGGGCCACGCCCGGACCGTAGATTATTATCTGGAATCGCCCGAAACCGTCGACCTGCACCGGGTGGAGACCATTCAAGTCGCCGGGGGCCAGGACGTGACCCTGCCGGTGTACCGCACCGCCCACGGCCCGGTGGTCAATCCTGTCCCCTACCATCCCGAGGCCTATCAGCCGGGCCAGGATGATCCCATCATGTCCTGGAAATACGCCCACTGGGGCCATGAATTCGAGAGCATCGCCGGCATGGTGGACCTGGTCCGGGCCCGGAGCGTGGACGCCTTCGGCGGGGGCATCGACCGGCTTGGGGTGAGCCAGCATTTCTGCTATGCGGACCGCGAGGGCAACATCGCTTACTGGATGTCCGGCCGGGACCCCGTGCGGCCCCAGGGGGAATACCGTCTGCCCCAGGGCATGACGGGCGCGCCGGCGGAATACAATGCGGACGACTTGCGGCCCCGGTCCACCCAGCGGAATCCGGCCAAAGGGTATTTCGGCGGCTGGAACAACAAAACCGCCCCGGCGTACGGAAACGCCTACAACAACCTGTCGTATTATTTCGGTCCGTTCCATCGGGCCCATGTGGTGGATGCGTTTCTGGCGGGCCACGACGACCTGACCTTTGAAGCGGTGCGGGATCTGGCCCTCGACATCGCAACCACCGATTCCTTCGGCCGGGGCGGCAACCCCTGGGATTTTGTCTCCGGGGTCTTTTCCGATGCGGCGGCTGCCGCGTCCACGCCGGAACGCGACGCGGCCCTGGCTATGCTAACGGAA
>JAABTM010000507.1 GCA_011389855.1 Desulfobacteraceae bacterium | reverse complement strand
CCCACGTTCCGGCCGATGTTGCCGTTTTCACCGATGACGGTGATGGGTTAACTGTTTTCACCCCTCGCTCGTCCGCAAAAGAAAGCTTTTTTCCTCCTCGGAAAGATCAAACCAAGCACGGGAGTTGCGCACCTGAAGGGCGGCCACTTCCCGACTGACATTGAAACCTTGGCTCAGCTCGCTCAGCGCCTGGGCTATGGATTCGCAATGCCTTACGCATGCGACGGCATTTTCCCGCGGCAGCAAAAATTCGGCGGCGAAAGCCCGCGCCCGCTGTTCGACATGCAGGGGCGTTCGCCCGCCCAAAGCTTCTGAAAATGGCAGGGCGCCATCCCGGTCGATAAGAAGATGGCATATCTCATGGGCCAGGGTTGTCCTTCGACCATGTATATGGCGGGGTCTGGCCCCTTCGCCGATGTTGAGCAGAATCACCGGGCCATACCGCGGCCCCCAAACCGCCACCGCGTCCACCGGGCAATTGTCGAGCGTCAGTTCCTCGATTCCAATTTCCCAGTCCCGCAAAAGCGCTTCGGGGTCCACAGGGGCGTCTGAGGCATCATTCAGTTCCAGCGCCAGGTTTGCGGCAAGCGCATAACCTTGCTCGTATGGGCGCGCGGTCGCGTCCAGATCGCGGCGGATCGTCATGGCAAGCTCGTCGATTCGGCGCATGTCGCCATGGGGGGCCTGTTTAATGCGATCCAGGATCGTCCGTTGGTCGTCGATGCCCACGACGCCGGCGCTCAAACGGGCGGCGGCCAATAGCTCGTTGTCGGCGGGGCCGCTTTCGGGATCCGCTTCCCAGAAATCGGCCGGCGCCTCGCCCCCCTCCAGCCTGACCCGCGTCTCTGTCCCCAACCCACTGCGCAAATGCCAGAAATGCGACGCAAGAACGGCTTCGCGGTTTCGCCAGCCTTCCAGCGCATATCGGGCGCGTGGGTGATCCGAAGTTTGGACATTGGCCGCCAGGCATTCCCCCAATTCGGACAACGTCCGGCGTACAGCATCGAACGGCAGAAGCGCCTGCCGGTCATCCGTGCATACCCACGCTTTTTCGCCCTGGCGCAAGAGGAACAGCGCCGGCGGGAAAACGCCTTTCAACCCTCGGGCCAAATCATGACGGCCGACAAAATGGTAGAGGGCGTCCTGTTCATCCTGGACCTGTTCTTCCGTCATCGACTCCCAGCGCTTTTCCACTTCACCGTGCAGTTTGCCGGGGTGCAGGGGAGAGACGAAAACAGGGTAGTTTTCCTCAAAGGTCAGCCAAGCCCATTTTTTGCCTAAAAATTCCAGAAGATCCACCCATGTCCAGGCAATCGGCTCATCCTCGCCGCGTTCCGATTCCGAACACCAGACAGGCTCGCCTTCCAGCGTGACGATCAAATCGCCCCACGCCAGTTGGCCTCGTTCGTCATCTATCGGGTACAAATTCAGGTGGAAGCACAGCATGTTGCTGTCGCCTATGGTCCGCCGAATTTCTTCATCCATTTTTTAAATTCCCTCGATTCACCCCTCAACGACGCCCGAACATCACCCTCTTCCCAAACTTCTAATCCATCGTTGAGGAGCTGTTGCGCGATCTCCCGGGTCATTGTATTGGGGCATTTTCCTACAGGCCCTTTTCCCGAAGGTTCGAATCCAGCTTCGTCTCTGTTCCATTTGTGTTTGTATCTGCCTTCCCCAGGATCGTACAGCCACCGGGGGTCATGATTGTTTCCATTTGCCATCAGGAACAACTTACCATCCTCTGCAATTGTGCTCCTCCGGCCGGATCAGCATCTCCCCGGTCCGCCGCCCGTGGGACCCGGACCCGATGCCCAGGTTCAAATCCGGTTCCGGGATTTCAAGCTGTTTGAAAAAGGTCTCGGACATGTTCCGGTCGTAATGCTGGCCCGTATACCTGATCCATCTTCCGGATCTTGAGGTTTTTCCCCATGTATTCACCACGAAGAGCACGAAGGGGTTAAAGAACAAAACGCTTGATGCCGTTCTTGAGCTTGGTGACGTTGATCAACTCAAGAATCAGCGCATCCGCCACGAGGATGTCGATACGGTAGCCGCAGTCCAAGCGGATTCCTTTGTATTCCACAGGCTGCGGGTGCTGAAGACGAAACGCGATTCCGTTCAGTTTCAGCTCGTGCGCCAGGCATTGCTCATAGGTGGATTCCAACAAGCCCGGCCCAAGTTCCCGGTGAACCTTGATCGCACAACCGATCACCTGGTTCGATAGCTCATCGAATCCCATCCTTCGTGTCCCTTCGTGCTCTTCGTGGTGAAATCCGGCCGGTTTCGTTTCTCCGCCCACGGCCGGGTGTCGTCGAACACCGCCATCTTCTCGTTGCCCACCACCACCAGCTTCTGCTCCTTGAACGGATGGAGCCAGGAAACGAAGATATGGGCATGGAGGCCCGAGGGAAACGCCATGTGGGTGGTGGCGACGTCCGCGATCTTTTTGTGGAGGTAATTGGCGCCGGTGGCGAACACCCGGTCCGGCGCCTCGCCGGCCAGGGCCAGGATCATGGAGATGTCGTGGGGGGCGAAGGACCATAAGCACAAAGTCATAGAGATGATAGATGTTGCTGAGCAGATCCCTTGGGAACCGTGATGATCTCCACCCCTGATACAACGGTTTGAATCAAGTTTGAAAAATTTGCTCCAGCTTCTTGGATATTAATTGTTTGCGGATTCATATTGCTTTCCCCC
>JAABTM010000569.1 GCA_011389855.1 Desulfobacteraceae bacterium | reverse complement strand
TTCATGTCGGGCATTTCGATGTCCATGAGCACGAGATCGTACCGGTTTTCTGAAAGCATCCGGACCGCCTCCCGGCCGGTCCCGGCGACGTCCGGTTGGCACCCCAGGTTGTTGAGCATCAGTTGCATGATCTTCTGGTTGAACACATTGTCTTCCGCCAGGAGGATGCGCGGGGGCGCCTTCTCTTCCCGCTCTTCATCCGCCGCGCGTACCGCCGCCGCGTCTTCCGTCGGCGCGGCCGGCGCCCCGGCCTTTTCCAGGGGGAGGGTAAACCGGAACTCGCTGCCGACCCCCGCCTCGCTCCGGACGCCGATTTCCCCACCCATCATCTCCACGATCCGTTTGCAAATGGTCAGACCCAGGCCCGTGCCGCCGTATTGGCGCGTGATGGCGGCGTCGGCCTGGGAAAAAGGCTCGAACAGGGACGCGATCCGATCCGGCTGAATGCCGATGCCGGTGTCCCGGACCGAGAACCGGACCATCGCCCCGGCGTCCGATTCCGAAAGGAGGGAAAAGGAGATGACCACTTCGCCCGTTTCCGTGAATTTCACCGCATTGCCGGCCAGATTGATCAGCACCTGGCGGATGCGGTTCATGTCGCCCAAAAACCACCGGGCGACCGACGTCATGTCGCCCAAAAACCACCGGGCGACCGACGGGTCCGTCTCCCGGCGCAGACCGATCCGTTTTTCATGGCTTTTGATGGCGACGATGCCGATCACGTCCCTGATGACGGCTTCCGGCGAAAAAGGCGCGCGCTCCAATTCGATCTTGCCGGCCTCGATCTTTGAAAAATCCAGGATATCGTTGATCAGCGTAAGAAGGATGTCGGAACAATTGGCGATGGTCTCCACATAGTCCCGCTGTTCTTCGTTCAGCGGCGTGTCCTTTAAAATCCGGGCCCCGCCGATAACGGCGCTCATGGGGCTACGGATTTCATGGCTGGCATGGGCCAGAAATTCGCTTTTGAGCCTC
>JAABTM010000568.1 GCA_011389855.1 Desulfobacteraceae bacterium | reverse complement strand
CGGCGGATTCCCTGGCGTTTTCCAACGATGTCAGCATGTTGGCGTTGTGCAGGGCCATGGAGGCGATTTCCCCGAATCCGGCGGCCAGTCGGGCGTCTTCATCGGTGAACGGCAAAGGTTTGTTGGCCAGCCCCATCACCCCCACGGTCCGGCCGTGCAGGGTCAGGGGGGCGAACATCACATTGTTCAATGTCATGTGGCCGCCGGGCATAAATTTCATCCATTGACTGCTGGAAAAATCGTTGTCGTAAACCGCCCGGCCGGTCCGGTACGCCGCCTCCCGAAGCCCCCGGACCGGCATGGGCAAACCCGGGTCCACCGTGCATTCCCGCCCGCCGCTTTCCAGAAACAGCACGTCGTTTTCCCGACCGTCTTCGGTCAGCAGGGCCACGTATCCCGAATCCGTGCCGATGAGTTCCGAGCATATGTCGAATATTCGCCGGGCGGCCCGGTCCAGGTCGCTGTACTGAAGGACGCCCCGGGCGGCTTCCAGCAGGGCGTCGGTCTCCCGGGCGCGCTGCTCGGCCACCTTTTCCGCCCGCCGCCGCTCGTCCACCTGCTGGATAAAGGACAGCAGGCGGATCATGTCCAGCGGCTTGGTTTCGTACCCCACCACCCTGCGACGGCCCACTGCCTCGGCCGCGCTCTCTATGGAGGCGTGGCCGGTGATGACGACAAAGTCCGCGTCCGTGGACGCCGCCAGCCGTTCCTGAAGCCGCAGGCCGTCGGTGTCGGGCAGTTTGAAATCCAGAAGAATCAAATCAAAGGGGGTTTCCCGGCACATGGAGACGGCCGAACTCCCATCAAACGCCATCCGGGCGCCGTACCCTTTTTCCCGCAAAATATCTTTCAAAACGGCCGCCAGGTCCTTGTTGTCGTCCACGATTAGAATTTTCAATGGCTCTCTCAATTTTGGGTTCCTCCTTTTATGTTGGCTTCCCGCACCGCCAACTACAAGGATTTGGGATAAGCAAGGATTGTCGTTGGTTGGGCTTGTTGAACTTCGGCGCTTTCCCCCGCCACCTGGTTTCGGCCCTGTTGTTTGGCCCGGTACAACGCCCTGTCGGCGGCGCTGAACAGGTCCGGGGCTTGGGCCGAGTATTGGGCGACGCCGAAACTGGCGGTCACTTGGCCGACAACCGGGAAGTCGTGGCTTTCGATGAGGCCGCGCAGGTTTTCCGCCATGGCCAGGGCGCCTTTTTCATCGGTCTGGGGCAGCAGAACCGCCATTTCTTCGCCGCCCCACCGGACCGCCAGGTCCGAAACCCGGGTGTTGTCCCGCAAGATCGCGGCCAGATGCTGGAGCACCGTGTCGCCCGCGGCGTGGCCGTGCGTATCGTTGACGGACTTGAAATGGTCCAGATCGACGAGGATCAGGGACAGGGGCGTGTCGTACCGTTCGGATTTGGCGGTTTCCTGCTTCAGGAGCAGTTCGAACACCCGCTTGTTGTACAGGCGCGTCAACCCATCGAAAAAGGCGTCCCGCCGCTCCCTGACGATCCGCAGCCCTTTCCGCACCCGGGCCATCAGGACGTCGGGATAGAAGGGCTTGGCGATGTAATCGTCCGCGCCGGCGTCGAGGCCCGTCACCTCGTCCGCCACATGGTCTTTGTCGGTCAGCATCAGCACCCAGATGAAATTGAGCGTAGGGTCGTCCTTGATCCGCCGGCACAGTTCGATGCCATCCATCACCGGCATGACCACGTCCAGCACCACGACATCCGGCAGCCACTCGCGGATTTTATCCAGGGCCGCGGCCCCATCGGGGGCGGTATCGACCCGGTACCCCCCTTTTGAAATAATCCGGGTCAGGGTTTTCAGTACATTCTCGCTGTCGTCCACCGCCAGAATCTTCGGCGTCGGCTCTTCCATGGATTACCCCCTATCCTCGTTTTCATAAAGAGTTATGATTTTTTGCTCAAAATCGTCCCCGATCGGTTTCGACATGAAGTGATCGCACCCGGCCTGGATCGCCTTGGGCACCTCCGCCTTCGTGGCGCTGGCGGTCAGCGCCACGATAAGGGCCTCGCACCCTTGTTCCCTCAAGGTCCGGACAGCCGTGTATCCGTCCATGACCGGCATGTGCATGTCCATCAGGGTCAGATCGGGCCGGATCTCCCAGTGTTTTTCGACCCCTTCTTTTCCATTTTCAGCGAAAAACACGTCATGCCCGGCTTTTTTCAGACGCCGTTTCAGCATCCGCTGAATTTTGGCGTCGTCATCGACAATCAGAATTTTCATACGCCCCCCTCCCCGGCCAGCGGCGTTGTAAACGTAAACGTGCTGCCTTCATCCAACCGGCTTTCCGCCGAAATCCACCCGCCGTGTATTTCCACCAGCCGCCTGGTGATGGACAGTCCCAGACCGGTGCCCGAGGCCCGACGGGTGGACGAACTGTCCACCTGTTTGAACACGTCGAAGATCAGGGGCAAGTCTTCTTTTTTAATGCCGCAACCGGTGTCGCTCACTTCGACATGTACCATATCGTCTTTTGTGTACGTTTTGACCGAGATGCGGCCCTCGTCCGTAAATTTGACGGCGTTTCCCAGCAGATTCAACAAGATTTGCTTCATCCGGGTCGGATCGGCCATGACAGCCCCCTCAGCCGCATCGACGTCCAGAGAGACGCCTTTCCGTTCGATCAGGGGGCGGATGCTCTCCGCGGCGGTTCGGATCAGGACCGGCACGCTGAGCCGTTCCGGGTGCAACTGCATCTTTCCGGCCTCCAGCTTGGAAATATCGAGCAAATCGTTGATCAGCTTGAGCAGGTGATCGCTGTCTTCCTGAATATCCCGGGCGATCTCGGCGATCTCCTCGCTGTCCGGCAGATCCTCCGGGTCCACGAGCAAAGGGATGTTGCCCATGATGACCGTCAGCGGGGTCCGGAGTTCGTGGCTGACCACGTTGATGAACTCCGATTTCAACCGGTTGGCCTCCTCGGCGGCCTCCTTGGCGGCGACCAGCACCTCTTCGGCCCGCTTCCGCGCGGTGATGTCCGTCAACACGCCCACGAACATGCGCTCGTCCTTGAGCACCATCTCGTTCACGGCCAGTTCCAGGGGAAACGTGGTCCCGTCTTTTCGCTTGCCGACCACCTCCCGGCCGATGCCGATGATCCGTTTTTCCCCGGTGTCCAGGTAGCGCCGGACATATCCGTCGTGCCGACCGTGGTAGGGTTCGGGCATGAGCATTTTCACGTTTTGTCCGATGACCTCATCCGCCGCGTATCCGAAAATCCGTTCCGCCCCCGGATTGAATTCCCGCACGATCCGGTCCTTGTCGATGGCGAGGATGCCGCTGATGACCGTATCCAGGATGGCCCGGTTTTTGGCTTCGCTGTAACGAAGCGATTTTTCAGTCTGTTGTCGTTTCAGTTCCAGGCGATACGCCTGGATGATATTGCTGCACGTGGTCAAAAACGGCTTGAGAAAGTCCGCCAGGCCGCGGTCGTACCCGCCCGGCCGGTTGGCCACGCCGACCATGCCGATGAAGGTTTGCCCCTGGAAGAAAGGCAGCCCCAGAAACGCCTTTAACGGCGGATGCCCCGGCGGCCGGCCGCCGGCCCGGGGGTCGCTGTCCGGATGGTTGGCGATGACCGGCTCGTGGGTGGTGAGCACGGCCCCGAACAAGGTGTCGAGGTTCCGGAACTCCAGCCCGGAAGGCGCGTTTTCCTCATAGAATCGACGGGTTTCGTCGTTCCAGGCGATGTTGGTGATGGCGTGGGTTTTCAGGTAGGGCGATCCTTCCGGATCGAAAAAGACCTCTCCGATAAACCCATATTCGCTCTCGGTGATGGCCAGCAGATTCTCCAGAAGGCCGTCGAACAACGCCCGAACGTCCAGTTCGGTGATGAACTCCGACTGGGCCCGGGTGATGGCTTTTAGCAGTTGACGGCTCATGGTCAGCGTGATTGGGGTTTCCGTTCCAACGGCGCCGGTTTCTTCGTCTTTTTGTATCATGTTTCCTCCTTTGTGTTTTATAGACCTGCGAGGTTTTTAAAACCTCGCAGGTCTATGGTCCCGCCCCCGATATCGACGCGTTGACGCGTTGCGCGATAAACCGTGCAAACGGCTCGATGTCGGCGTCAACGCTGGCGTTTTCGAGCGCGGCCAGATAGGCGTCGCGATCTTCGACGCGGATGACCGTCCATGGATAACCGCCGGAAGCCAGCATGGCGTTCATGAGAAACCGCGCGATGCGGCCGTTTCCGTCCGCGTAGGGATGGATGTAGCCGAAAAGCCAGTGGCCCAGCACGGCCCGGACGCACGGCGCCGGTTCTTCCCCGATCTGCCTGAACAGCGCCGGCATGGCATCGCGAACCGCTTCCCATCTCGGCGGCGCGTATCGCGAGCCGCGCAGGAAAACAGGGATGTTTCGGTATCCCGCGAGGGCCGAGGGCGGCATCAAGCCCGCCTGAACGCATGGTTGAAACATCTCGCGATGCCATTGGCGGTGAGCGGCGGCGACGATTGGGCCGGGATTTTCTCCGTCGAGGATCGCGGCCACGGCGTCCTTCACGAGCTGAAACGCCTGCCAGTAGCCGCGCGCCGCAAGCGCATCGAGATCTCTTCGATCTTCCGCATCGCTGTCCGGACGCCAATCTCCCGACGCGACTTTTTGGATGAGTCGGGGCGTCACAATGTATCCTTCAATGGACAGCGAGTGATAGGCATCGTGTTGATAGATGTCGTCGATAAACCGCATGCAGGCGTCTTTGTCTTCCACCGGTTCGGGCGCATCGGGGAAAATGTCGATCACGGCGTCCCGCATGGACGCCCAGAAAATCCGGATTCGCCGCTCGATGGGCGCCGCGGCGGCGCCGACGGCGCCGAACCGCCGCCCTGATCTGAATGGGTCTTTTTCGCGCACGTCGTATCCGGCCGCCGACATGGCGTCCAGGATGTCGTCGGCGATATCGTCCCGGCCCACATGGCGGAACGCGCCGGCGAGCCGTCCGGCCACGACCGAATGCCCCCCGTCGAGCAATCGGCGCAGGACATCGGATGCATCCCGAATTTGCATAAGCACTGTCGCCGCATCGATGGGGTTTCGGGCATAAAACGCCTCTGGGATCCGGATCAACGCCGCTTCAGGCGCGTAAAGCCGCAAGCCGTTCCGCACGACGATGTCCGGCTCGGGCGGCGCCAGCTTTTCTCGGAGATCATATAGCGATGTATCAAGCGGCAATTGAAGGGTGTTGTTTCCGCCGGCCGGGGTGTAGACAACCACCTGGCGGGGGGTCACGCTGTTCTCGGCATGGAGTGAAAGCGACTGCTCGGGCGACAAATGCCACTCATCGCCGAACCGGTGTTGACAATAGCGGGTGCAAAATTCCCAGAAGGCGGCGCGCCAGGGCGTCGTATCGCCCTCTCTTACGTGGGCGCCCGAAGAAAAAAGCCACCCCTGCATGATCTCGCGGACAAATCCGTTCTTCAACAGACGCTCTCGATGGACCCGCGTCAGTTCACCGGTTTGAAAAACGCGTTTGCCGCCCCTTTGAAGCGCCCGAAGTCGCGCCAAAGATGCCGCCAGTTTTTCGTTCGGCGTCGCCATGCCTCCCCTCCATTGGGACAAGTTCAAGTAAAAAGTGTTGTACCATTACAAGTTTATTATATTGTATGTCGGCAAGTCAATCATGCCGCACTAATACAAGTTTTCTTCACATAGACCTACGAGGTTTTTAAAACCTCGTAGGTCTGGCTCCGGGGAAGCGTGATCACGAAGCGGGCGCCGCCCTCCGCCGGCGCTTCGGCCCGAACCGTCCCCCCGTGATTCTCCACGATCATCCTGGTAATGGAGATCCCGAACCCGATGCCGTGGGTTTTGGTGGAAAACAGCGGCTCGAAGACCTTTTCCAGATGTTCCGGCGCGATGCCCGGGCCGGTGTCCGCAATGACGATGTCGGCCGTCGCCGGTTCTTGCGAGTGGACGGATATGGTGATTTTTCCGGCGTCTTCCATCGCCTGAACCGCGTTTTGGACAATGTTCTTGATCGCCATGCGGACCTGTTCGGGGTCAATCCTTAGAAACACGGGGTCTTCGGGCGGGTTTGAAAGGACTTCCACGGTTTTGGGAACCTTTGCGCTTTCCAGGGCCGTTGCAATGAGTTCCTCCGCATCGACGGCGTCCGTTTTCGGTTTTTCCATCCGGGAGAGATTGAGCAGGCTCTGGATGATGGCCGTGGATTTTTTCACGTTGTTTGAAACGCCCGCGAGGCATTGGCCGATTGACGCGTCGGCGTTTTTTAACTTCATGTTCAACAAATAGACGGCGGCGTCTATGGCGGCCAGGGGATTGCGGAGTTCATGGGAAACACTGCCGGCGAAATGGCCCAGGACGGCCAGGCGTTCCTTTGCCAGCAGTTCCTCCTGGGCCTTTTTCAACTCACGGGTGCGCGCTTCAACCCTATTTTCAAGATGTTCGGAATATTCTTTAAGTTTTGCTTCCGCCCGCTTGAGGTCGGTGATGTCGGTCACAAAGGCAAATGAGCCGCTGTTGTCCGGCAGGGTGGTGGCGTTAAAATTGGCGTAAAGTTTTTCGCCGTTCTTTTTTTGCAAAACGATGTCGTAGCTGCGGTGCTTGGTTGAAAGCAGCGTCGAGGCCCGCGCTTCAAATATCTTCCGGTTTTTGTCGTCAACAACGTCAAACGGCGTTTTGGCAAGCATTTCTTCGTAAGTGTACCCCAGCATCCGGCATAACGCCGCATTGACATCCAATGTTTGAAACCGGGCGTTGACGTGCCAATACCCCTCCATTGTCGATTCGATCAGAAGCCGGTGATGGCGTTCGCTTTCTTGCAAAGCCGCCTGGGTTTCCCGGATTTGGTTGTAAAGCCGGGCGTTTTGAATGGCGGCGCCCACGTGAGAGGCGATTGCCCCGACCAGGACAACGTCTTGTTCGCGCAAAACAACCGGCGGACGGCTCAGGATGTTCATAACGCCGATGACCTCTTTCCCGGCGCGCAACGGCACGCCGATGAATGAATTCAGGTTTTCCCTGATAGTGGTCCGCCGGGCGACTCGCGCGTCGTTGGAAGAATTTTGCTGAATAAAGATCGGTTCGCCATCTTCGGAAATCCGGCCGGTGAGCCCCTCGCCCGGCTTGATCGTTTTATTTTCATATTCGGCCACAAAATCGTCCGACAATCCGGTGGAAGCGCCCCAGGAGAGGTGGCCGGCGGCCAGGTCTTTGAGAAAAATCATGCCCGCGGACGCCCCGACCACGTTCAATATTCCGTCGAGGATTCGCTCCAAAAGGGATTTCAACTCCAGGGTGGACGTCGCCAACGCCCCGATTTCCTTTATGGCCTCCAGATAGCGATGATGATTCAGTATTGCCTTTTCCGCCTTTTTGATCTCGGTGATGTCGTGCAACGTCACAATTGCTTGATCCGGTTGTGTGGCGCCGGGCTCGAATTGAGGGATGGCGTTAATGTTCAGCCAAACATAGTCATTTTTTTGCGGATTAAAGATACCGGCAACGACATTACGCACTGGAAGACCGGTGCGCAAGGCGACCATTGACGGATGTTCTGAGCCTTGGAATTCCGAACCGTCTTCATGTATGACTTTCCAACGCTCGTCCATGGAATTCCGTTCCAAAAACTCATCCCGTGTCAGTCCAAACATGTCCAACAAGGCATTATTTACGTCAGTCATTGTGCCATCCGCCTGCTTGTAAAACACCCCCTGAGCCATATTGTCAAACAATGCGCGGTATTTTGCCTCACTTTTCCGCAACAATTCCTCCGCCCGTTTGCGTCTGGTGATATCTCGCACGCTACCGATCCGAAACAACGGACGTCCGTTTGCGTCTTTCACAATACTGATCAGGTCGTGAAACCACCGGTATTGACCGTTTTTCGCCATGAACCGGTATTCCAATTCATAGCGCCGGTGATCATTGACTTCGGCATCCGACAGCGTTTGCTCAATTGTTTGCAGGTCATCCGGGTGAATCAGACTCAATACCGTATTAATAGGCATGTCCATCATTTCGGCGGGAGTATATCCGGAGATCGCGGTGATCGAGGGACTCATATAATCGTAGGTATCTGTTTGCAGATTGCGCCGATAGCCGACATTCCACGAATGTTCCAGAACATCCCGCAAGCGTTCTTCGCTTTCCCGCAGCGCCTCTTCCTTTTGTTTGCGCTCAGTGACGTCCCGCACCACGCCGATGGAACGGACCGGCGCGCCATCCTTTGCGTATTCCGTGCGGCATTTTTCCAACACCCATTTAACGCGGCCATCCGGCGTCAACAGGCGATACTCGATATTGTAAGGCTTTTTGTCGCGCAATGACGTCAAATACGCGGCGTTGACGGATTCGCGGTCATCCGGGTGGACCGCGTTGAAAAACGCTTCATGGGACGCGTCAAGCCGGGAACGGTCCATCTCAAAAATGTCAAAAATGGAATCAGACCATCGGAGGATGTTGGTTTGAAGGTCAAGCTCCCAGCGTCCCAAACCGGCAATCTGTTGCGCCTCCCGCAACGCCGCTTCGCTCTCCAGAAGGGTCTCTTCCGTCTTCCGGCGCGCTGTGAGGTCCTGTGAAATTGTGGCGACAATGACCGGATCGCCGTTTTCATCCCGCGTCGCCACCTTGCTCGTGCAATAAAAAGTGCGAAAAACGCCGTCTTTGTCCATGAGCCGCGTTTCAAAGGCATTGGCCTTTCCGGTCTCGAATGTCTTGAGCGTAAAGCATTGTTCACAGGGAGTTTCTCTGCCAAAATACACCGTGTAACATTTTTTGCCGGCCAGATGGACCCCAAACACGCGTTTGGCGGTCTCATTGCCCCACAACAGGTTTAAGCTCCGATCAATCAGGCAGACGTGATCCGCTACCGAGTCAAGGATGGCGTTGAATTTTTTTTCGCTCTTGCAGAACGCCTCCTCGGCCCGCCTCAGTTTGGCCGTTGTTCGCGCCAACCTGTCTTCAAGTTCCGTGCGAGTGGGTTTTGTCGTCATGGTCACACCTTTCACCTTATCAAGGGCTTCACTATCTCCAGCAGCCGCCCGATTTCCTCTTCCAATTCCGCCATCAATGACGGCGCAAGCTCCAATTCATTGTTCGCCGCGGCCTGTTCCATCCGCCAGGCCGCCTCCTTCAGCCGTTTCGCAAAGCAGTTCGCGGCCATTCCTTTTATGGTATGGGCCTGTTTTTGTATATCTTGCGCTTCGGCATGTTGCTCAATGGCCGTTTTCAAATCCAAAACGGCCATATCAAGCTGCTCGGGCAAAAGGCTCAGGAGTTCCTTCACCAGATCCTCGTCCCCGCCTAAATTCCGTAAAAATGTTTCCCTGTCGAATATGTCCGCGTCATCGGGCCGAACAGGTTCTTGGGCGCCATCCGGTTTGCCGGCCGGAAGCAATTTCACCTGGCCGGATATGGCCTTCCGGAGTTTTTTCTGATCGATCGGCTTGGTAATGTAGTCATTCATTCCCGCGCCCAGACACATGGCGCGATCTTCCGCCGTCGCGTTCGCCGTCAGGGCGACGATGGGGATTTGAACCTGTTCTTTTCTCAGCGTTTCCGTCGCCTCCAGGCCATCCATCACCGGCATCTGAACATCCATCAGCACCAGATCGTATCGCCCCTTGCGGACGGCTTCAACCGCTTCTTTTCCATTGGAAACGATATCCAGCTCGCATCCTGATTCTTCGAGAAGAATCTTTGCCAATTTCTGGTTAAACAGGTTGTCTTCAGCCATCAGAACCCGGATGCCGGCAATCCCGTGCGCCGGAAGCGACGCGGTGTCCCGATATCCGAAAACCGGTTCGGGAACGCCCTCCGACTTTTCAAAACAGACGGTAAAATAAAAGGTCGCGCCGTTTCCGGGTTCGCTTTCAGCCCACATCCGGCCGCCCATCAGTTCGACAATTTTGGATGAAATAACGAGGCCGAGGCCGGTCCCGCCGTATTGTCGCGTTGTGGATGCGTCAACCTGGGAAAACGGTTTGAAGAGCCGGTCCAGTCGGTCCCGGGGAATCCCGATGCCGGTGTCGGCCACCGAGAATCCGAGCGTCGTTTGATGGTCTGTTTCATTTTCAGTAAAAATCTCGAGCGTAATTTCCCCGCTTTCGGTAAATTTGACGGCATTGTTGACCAGATTCAAAATCACCTGGCGCAGGCGGGCCGAATCGCCTTTAACAAAACGGGGAACATTTTCGGGAATTCGACATTCCAGCAGCAGGCCCTTTTCCGACGCTTTCAGTTTCAGCATATCCGTTGTTTTGGCCGTCAGTTCTTTCAGGTCGAAATCGGCGGATTCCAGTTCAATCTTTCCGGCTTCGATTTTGGAAAAATCCAGAATGTCTTCGATAAGCGACAAAAGCACCTCCGAAGAATCATGGACCATATCCATATATTCCCGCTGAGGCGGCGTCAGTTCGGTTTTCCGGATCAGCCGGCTCATCCCGATGATCACGTTCATGGGGGTCCGGATTTCATGACTCATGTTGGCGAGGAATTCCGATTTGGCGCGGGTGGCGTTTTCCGCCGCGGCCTTGGCTTCGGCAAGATCAAGCGTGCGTTCTTCCACCCGTTTTTCCATATCCCGGCGCGCGGCCACCAGTTCTTCCGACCTTTGATCAAAGGCCAGGGCCAGTTCTTCCAGTTCATCATCGGTGCCGACCGGATAACATTTCCGCATTTCGTCTTCACCGGCCCGATGCACTTTCGTACATAATTCCAGAATCGGGCGGGCAATGCTGTTGCCTATACGGGAGGCCACCGCGATGGCGATAAGAATGAACAGGCAGGTGATCAGCAAAAGCTGTATGACGGCCTTTTTGACGGAGTTCATAAATACGGCTTCGGGCCTTCCCACCCGCATTGAAAATTTCAGTTTATGCAGAAAAGGGGTTTTTTCATCCGCATAAATATTTTCCGTGATATATTTTGAAGATTTATCCGGATATTGCAAAAATACCGGCGTCGCATCGCTGAAAATTTTCAGGAACAGGTCTTTCCGGTTATTCAGCAAAGGTTTCATGAGCTGGTCAAAGGGCAATGCCACAATCGCGCTTCCCTGGGTGGTCTGGTAATAGAATATGGGCTGAATCAGGAACAACCGATTGGCTTCCCCCGTAAAAAGCGTCGGTTGACCTGTTGCCAGCGCGGTCCGCAGGTATGCCGAATTTTGAGGGACCGGGGAGGCGGATTCTTGGGAATAAATCAATTTGCCTTCAAAATCGGTAATCGCTATACTTCCCCAATTTTCCGATGCATTGAAACCGCGGACCATTGCAGGCAAGTATTTATTTCTCCCCTGGGGATCGATCAGGCTGTTAATGATGAAATCATTCTGAGTGAAGCTTTTAATATCCTGGTGCAAATAACCGATTTGCCGCTCCATGTCCAGGAGGATTTCCATGGCTTCATGCCGCAGCGAATTCGACAGGAGTTGTTTGATTTCCATGGTCATCATAATGCCTACGGTAAGCGTAATGAGAAGCATGGCCGCGCTTACCAGAATGATGGAAGAAACAATCAATCTTTTTTTCAGCCGTTTCCGGGGAACGCGATTGCGCATGGGGACTCCTTCTTTAGTCAAGACCTCGGAGGTCTTCATTTGGTTCAACCGGGCGAATACAGCCTTCACGATCATAAACAGCCATAAAAAAATCACGCTCATCGAGCGCGTCATGATTATCGGCCGTAAAAGGCGGCGCATAGGTTTTTACGGCGCCTTCATGGATTTCAATTTTTTCCATCGCATCCCGCACCTTCGCTCTATCCAGCGTTCCGGCGTTTTTTACGGCCGCGGCCAGTAAGTGGACCAGATCATAGGCATGGGCCGTGCCGATGGGGGCCGGTATTTTTTCCGGACCGGCCAATCCATATTTTTTGAGATAGGCCCGCATGAGTTTCTGGGCCGCGGGCGTCCCTGGTTTTAAAAAGGAAAACGTCTGGATAAACTGAAAAGAAATGGTCTCCAATTCTTTTTTCACCGGCTCAAAAAAATTCCCGCCGCTTATCCCCCAATGGGAAACAATGGGAATTTTCCGGGGACGGAGAGACATGCTCCGGATCAGACCGATGCCTTCAGGCGCATTGACGGCCGTAAGAATGACTTCCGCACCGGATTTTTCGATTCGGGTAAGCTGCGGGGTCATGTCCGCACCGCCCCAATTGAAGTTTTCCGTACTGACGGCCTTAATGCCGGCCTGTTCCAGAGTGCTGGACATGGCCGCCAGATTACTGCGTCCACATTCGGTGTTTCCCATTAAAAAAGCAATGCGATCCGACTGCTTCATGGCGTATTCGGCCAGAAAAGGACCGGATAGACTGTTACAGGCCGAAATCCGGAATACGAAACTCGGAGAATGGGAATGGTGGATGATGGAAGGAGTCGAGGCCCAGGGAATCAGGTAGACGATTTTTTCCTGGTGAACCGTCTCGAGATTGGCCAGGATCATGGAAGTGTGCATTCCCCCCATTACGGCCAGGAGGTTTTTGAATGTAATGAATTTTTGCATATTGGCGATTCCCCGCGCGGCAATGCCGCTGCAATCCATTGCCACGATTCTGACGGGTTTGCCCAGCAGGCCGCCCCGGGCATTGATTTCGGCGACCGCCAGTTCCATGCCCCGTTTAATGGCTTTTCCGGCCAGGGCCCCGCCCAGGCTCATATCGGCATTCAGACCGATGAGGACGTCGTCTTTCTCCGGCATATGATATTTTTCACGCAGATATGCCTGGGCTTTTTCAACAATATCCGCTCCGATTTCGCTTTTCTGCTCTTCGATAATATGGGCCGTGGCCTCCTGGAAAGCGCGGCGTTCGGTTTCCGTCAGATAATGGATTTCCGTGCCCGCGGTCCGGATAATCTCCAGAAATCCCTTTTCCCGTTTTTTGGTTTCTTCCCTCTCAAAAGCCGTGAGTTCACGGGCCGTATCGGATAAAATGGCCTGTATATCCGGCGGCAGGGTATCATAAACGCTTTTGCTGAAATAGAGGATATAGGGCAGATAGGCGTGATTGCTGACGGTCAGGTGGGGCTGAACTTCGTAGAATTTCATTTTGGCGATGGCCACCAGGGGATTTTCCTGACCGTCCGCCACGCCGTCTTTCAATGCCTGGTGGGTGGCGTGAAAATCAATGGGAACGGGATTGGCGCCCAGGGCCCTGAACTGCTCGGAAATGATGCGGCTTTTCATGATGCGGATATTGAGCCCCTGAAAATCCTCGGGCCGCCGGATGGGACGGTTGGCTGTAAAATGTTTGAACCCGTTTTCCCAGATGGCCGCGCCGATCAGTCCATAAGGTTTCATCCGGTCCAGCAGCATTTTTCCGGTTTCCCCATCCAGGATTTCATAGGCGTCTTCCGGGGTGGGAAACAGAAAAGGCAGGTCCGGAAACTGCATGGCCGGTATGAGCGTGCTCAGCTTGGCCGTGGGGGTCAGCGCGATGTCCAACCGGCCGTTCCTTGCCATTTCCACCATCTGGTGATCGTCTCCCAGTTCCTGGTTCGGATGAATGCTGATCCGAACCCGTTCGCCCGATTTCCGCCACACCGCATCCGCGAATTTTTCCGCGGCCAGGTGCAACGCGCTACCCGGGCCGATATTCATACCGAGGCGGAGCTGACGCACTGTTTGTTCTTTCCGCTTTTCAACCGTCTCCTCCTGATCGCATCCCGGAACCCAGGTTGCAATGAAACACGCCAGGATAAAATGGGCCAATGCGTTCATTCTCTTTACTTTCATTCTTCTTCCTCCTTCTTTAAACAACTTAAAATGTATATTAACCCAATTTGGCGACTGTCCAAAAACCTAACCCGATCCCTTCCCTGGGGTGGGAATGGGGGAGCGACCTCCCCCTCTCCTCTCAGGAACCGGGAGGAGGGGATAACGGCAACGCAATAACAAACCTCGCCCCCTTCCCCGGTTCGGATTCGGCCCGAACCGTCCCCCCGTGATTTTCAACAATCATTTTCACAATGGACAACCCGAACCCGATGCCGTGGGTTTTGGTGGAAAACAAGGGTTCAAACACTTTTTCAATGTGGTTCGGGGCGATGCCCGGGCCGGTGTCGGTCACCGATATTTCGACCTCGCCGGCGCCCGACGGGCGGGCCGCGATGCTCAGCGTCCCTGGTCCGTCCATGGCCTGGACCGCGTTCCGGATGATATTTTCCAGGGCCATGCGGATCTGTTCGGGGTCGACATCGACCCATAACGGTCCATCCGGCGCGTCGATGCACGCTTCGATGGTTGCCGGGACCTTGGCGGACCGCAGCGTTTTGGAGACCAGGGCCATCAGGTCCGTTTCCACCGTCCGGGGTTTTTCCATTCGGGACAGGTTGAGCAGACTCTCGATGATGGCCGCGCCCTTGCGGACGTTCGACGTGATCCGGCCGAGGTGATCGCGGACGCTCTTATCGGCCCCTTCCATCTTCAGTTTCAGCAGGTAGGCCGAGCTGTTGATCGCCGCCAGCGGATTGCGGATTTCATGGGAGATGCCGCCGGCGAAATGACCGAGCACGGCCAGCCGCTCCTTGACCAGCAGTTCGGCCTGGGCGTCTTCCAGCGCTTTTGTCCGCGCTTCGACCATCTCTTCGAGACGGTGGGAATAGTCCTGGAGTTTTTCCTCCGCCTCTTTCGCATCGGTAATGTCCTGAATGGTGCCCCGGAGAAAATGGTCGGCCGATCCGGGGGTTGGATCGGGCTGACAGATGGCGTGGATCCATTTGTTATTTCCGCCGGGCAACATCAGATTCAACTGGATGTCATAGGGTTTCCCTTCCCGGATCGCGCTCTGAATCGCGCCATGGAATATCTCGTACTGGTCGGGGGCGTACATTTTTTTATAATCCGCGACAGGCGGCGGTCCCAGGGCGGGATCCCGCTCGTAGATCCGATAGATCTCGTCGGACCAGACCGGAACCCCCACGGCCGGATCCAGGGTCCAGTTGCCGATGTGGGCGATCCGCTGGGCCAGTTCGAGATCGACAACGGCCGCATTTAGTTTCCGTTCAACTTCTTTAAGCCGGGTGATGTCCGTAATCATGCCCATGGAACCAATGACGCGCCCGTCGCGGTCCCGGATGGGAGAGATCGACGTGAGCGCCCACAGCGCCGATCCGTCCTTTTTCAAATAACACCGTTCCGCGACTTCTCCGACGCCGCTTTCTCGGCGGTTCAGGGAATCCCGCGCCTGGCCGTGCTGTCGAGGATCGAGGAAATCGAACAAGGAAGCCGACGTCATTTCCTCGATTGAACACCCAAGCATATCCGCCATCTGCTGATTGACGAAAAAGGTGTTTCCCTTCAAATCGATCGTCCAGATCCCTTCCATGGCGGTTTCCACCATCAGGCGATATCGCTCTTCGCTTTCCAGCAACGCCGTCTCCATGCGTTTTCGCTCTGTGACATCCTGCAAAATTCCGAAAAAGCGGTGAATAGCGCCGTCGGGGCTCCATTCCGCCTGGCCCTTGGCGATGCAGAACCGGCGTTCCCCATCGGAACGAATGGCCCGCAATTCGCACTCATAGGGCGCGCCGGTTTTTATGCAGTCTTCGACCAAAGGCCGGAGTCTTTCAAAATCCTCCGAAGCAAAAAAATCAGGAAGTTTGGACCAGTTTGGGGCGCCATCGGCCGGATCCCGCTTGAAGATGCGAAACAGCCCGTCGGACCAGTGGACGATGTCGTTGGCGATGTCCCATTCCCAACTTCCCATGTCGGCGATCTTTTCAGCCTGCCGCAGGAGGTTTGAAGATCGCTGCATTTCCTGCTCAGCCCGTTTGCGGTCGGTGATGTCCCGCAACGCGGTGATCCGGATTTTCCGACCCTCTTCGATTCTGTTTTTGGATTGAATCTCCGCCCAAAACGTCGAACCATCTTTTCTCAACGCGCGGCATTCATAGGCGGTCGCCACATCCTGTTGCATTTTTTCCGCCACCAGCGCCCGATCATCCGGACAGATCCACTCCAGGTTGCTCTTCCCGACGGCTTCGTCCAGGGAATACCCGAACATCTCCTCCGCCGCCTTGTTCTGGTTCAGGCAAATGCCGTTTTCCGAAATAAACAGCGCTTCAAATGTCAAATCCGCCAAAAATGGGTAACGCGCTTCGCTCATTTTCAATACCTTTTTTTTTCGCTTATCCGGGTCGTCGAAACAGTTTCAGGGGCTGTCTTCCACGATGTGGCTGTAGATGGTCCCGCAGGTTCCATGAGAAAACAGCGGGCGACAACTGTCCGTTTTTTTAAATTAGAAACGGCAAACCATCCAACTCCGCTCACTCATCGAATAGACCATATCGGTCAGAAAATGTCCACATGGGATCTTTCCTGTCAGTGGATTTGACGGAACCGCGCCATTCGCGCGAGCCCGAGCCGCTTTGTCGTTCCTGCGGGGGGTGCGGTGGTCGGGCGATTGGTCGGCCAGGTCGGGTTAAAAAAGGAAGGGGCGTGGGGATTGCGGGCTTGTTTGATTCATGCCCGATGTCTTCATTGAAGCCATTTTAGGGCGTCGCATGGCCGATAAACGAAGCGGCGGGCCGATCCGCTCAGCCGTGAGAGGTATGCATGCTGGTTGTGTCGCCCCGCCGGGCGGCGATCTCGGCCCAGGGCCTGATTTTTTCCAGCGCCGGACCCAGCGTGCGTTCGGCGACCTCCGTGTCATGGGCGGCTTGCGCGCGCAGCCAGTATCCGTTGGACAAACCGAAAAACCGGCACAATCGCAAATCCGTATCCGCCGTTATCGCCCGTTTTCCACCGACAATTTCGCTGATGCGCTGGGCCGGGACGCCGATTTCCTTGGCCAACCGATATTGGCTCAGCCCCATGGGCTTGAGAAATTCTTCCAACAGGATTTCCCCTGGGGTTATGGGATCTAATTTTTCCATAAGAGACAATCCTCAGTGATAATCAACGATTGAGTGCTTCGAGACGGTT
>JAABTM010000506.1 GCA_011389855.1 Desulfobacteraceae bacterium | reverse complement strand
TAATGATGTTCCACGGCGCCAATGTGATTGGCTTGGGTAACGCTGCTGATGTCCCCCGCGCTGGTGGTGCTGAATGTCCGGTTCTGCTCTCCGATTCGGATATCGGTATTCCCACCCGACTCAACGCCGCTCACGCTGGTCGCCCCCGGCCCTTGCGCGGCCGGATCAGATCCGGGGGCCATTACTTTTTTGACGGGAAATCGCCTCCTTGAGAACGGCTGATGTCGATGTCGGATTTGGCTTTCACGCCGTCCATGCTCAGGGACTGGCCTGTGGTGTCGCCGTAGCGAACGCCGCCGTCGGTGCTTTCGAGGTTCTGTACGGTCGAGCTTGGCGCGGCCTGGGGGCCTGGGTTGGTTCCCTCGATGCTCATTTCAGCGCCCTTGGTTTTGATGCCCATTTTGATGCCGCTTCGGTATCTTTTGACGGCGAAGACGGCCACGATGGCGAACACGGCGACGATGACGGCGATCCAGAAGGATTGTTGTTGAAGGATTGTTTCCATGAATTTTTTATCCTGTTCGCGTTAAAACCTATCTCTTTAATATTCAGGTTGACTTCGTTTTGGAGTGCCACCACCGATAAGATTTATTGCTTCAGATAGTTTAATTTGTTTCCACTCACTCCCCATTGTCATCCTCATCACTTTGTTGCAGTTCGGCTTCGATCTGCTCAATTGTCGGCAGAGCGGATTTCAATTCATCGGGCAGGGACCGGACCAGCTCATACTCCGAAACGCCCATGGGTTTATGAATATCGCTCAGGGCATATTCAGCAACCACCCTGTCTTTGCCCTTGCATAACAGGATTCCGATGGTCGGTGTGTCGCCGTCCCGACGGAGTTGTTCATCAACGGCCTTGATGTAGAAATTGAGCTTTCCCGCATGCTCCGGCTCAAACTCCGAGACCTTCAGTTCAATGACGACATAACAATGGAGCCGGGTATGGTAGAACAGCAAATCCAGAAAAAAATCCCGTTCGCCCACCTGCAGGGGAACCTGTTTTCCCACATAGGCAAAACCCGCGCCAAGCTCCATCAGAAACCTGGTGATATGGTCAATGAGACCATTTTCCAGTTCCCGCTCGGTGAAATCTTCGGTAAGAGTAAGGAAATCGAAATTGTAGGGGTCTTTGATAATCTCTCGAGCAAGGTCAGACTGCGGGGCGGGTAATGTTTGGTCAAAATTGTTGATTGCTTTACCGCTGCGGGCAAACAAATCACTTTCGATTTGATGGATCAGAACGCTGCGCGACCAGTTGTTTTCGATGGTTTTCCGGACATAAAACAGGGCTTGTTCTACACTGTCACATTTGGAGATAATCGCCAGATTGTGACCCCATGGGATATGGGCTAAAATGGCAACAGGCTGTTGCCAAAATGTATTATCTCGGGAATAAAAGATGTACCATTGCTTAATCGCCCTCAAGTTCCTATAGGAAAACCCTTTCATATCCGGGAATTCCGCCATCAGATCTTTGCTGAGCCGCTTGAGAAAACCGCTGCCCCAGGCGGCATTTTTCTGCTTTTCCGCAATATCCACCCCCAGGCTCCAGTAAAATTCCAGCAAAGCGGTATTGACCGCCGTCGCCCCTTTCAGTTGAGCGCTTTGAACTCGCCGCTTTATATCGATCAGCCAGTCGCGATATTCTTTAGTTGTGATTATTATCTCATTCGCCATACCCCAACACCTCCAAACTTCCTCTTGATATCGGCCTCAAGCCCGGCGATTCTTCCAATTCAAAAAGCAGCAGTTGGGCTAAAGAGGATTGCGTGCCCTCGATCTGTGACGATAAAACCGCCTCGCGGCGGACGTAGGCGTAGAGGAAAATAGATCGGAAGAGCACAC
>JAABTM010000505.1 GCA_011389855.1 Desulfobacteraceae bacterium | reverse complement strand
CGGCCTCAAGCCCGGCGATTCTTCCAATTCAAAAAGCAGCAATTGGGCTAAAGAGGCCGGCAGAAGCAAGGTGATGCTGTCCAAACGGCCCAGAGCCAGGGTCGCCCTTTCCAGGAGTTTCTGCCTTTGACTACCCAGTTGCAGGGGAGAAGCCGGCGGCAACGGCCTTGGCGCAAACGCCTTGACTTGTTCTCCCGCAATGCTCGTGATGTCAAATTCTTCGGGCGGGTCCCATTGTCAATTCCCACAACCGCAGCCGGAGCATCAGCTCAGGTTGCCGGCGCTTTTCCGGCGGCGCTTCGTAAAACGACCGGGCCGCCTCGGCGTCCACGGGGATGGTGATGGTTTCCATTTCCATGTTGGCGATTCCCCTACCCCTCCCCCTTCAACCCGATCTCCCCCGCCACCTCCCGCATCCCCATGATGGTGTCTTCGATCAATTCACCCACCTCGACGCCCAGCATGTCCGCGCCTTTTTCGATGATGGAGCGGTCCACGCCGGCGGCGAAGCGTTTGTCTTTCCATTTCTTTTTGACCGATTTGGCCTTCATGTCGAGGACGCTTTTGGTGGGGCGGACCAGGGCGGAGGTGGCCACCAGGCCGGTCAGCTCGTCGATGGCGAAGAGCACCTTTTCCAGTTCGGATTCCGGCTTGACGTCGGAGCAGATGCCCCAGCCGTGGCTGACCACGGCGCGGATATACTCGTCGGGCCAGTCGTTATCGCGCAGGATTTCTTCGGTCTTTTCGCAGTGGAGATCGGGGAACTGTTCGTAGTCGAGGTCGTGGACGAGGCCGATGACGCCCCATTTCTCCTCGTCTTCCCCCCGCTTCCGGGCCATGTACCGC
>JAABTM010000023.1 GCA_011389855.1 Desulfobacteraceae bacterium | reverse complement strand
AGTCGATCAGCGATTTCAAGCTGCCTGAGCTTGCGCCTCGCCACCTTGGCAATGCTTGCGAAACGACTGACATGATGGCCTTTTGACAGCAATTCGGTCTTTCTACATTTAAACGATCTGATCACGATTCAGATAGTAACGCACCTCGTGATTATCGTCAAGCGTGATTATCGCATCCCAACTTTTCCCGCTGATATGGCACGGGATGCGAGACAGTTATAAAAGCCGCACGCCATTCGGCACATCCCCATCCGGGACCGCCAACACCACCGCGCCGTCTTCCCGATGAAATCCGGTTACCAGGCACTCGGACATGACGGGGCCAATCTGCTTTGGCGGGAAATTGACAACGGCCACAACCCGCTTGCCTATCAGGTCCGCTTTGCCATACAGATCCGTGATCTGGGCGCTGGACTTTTTAACGCCGATTTCTTCGCCGAAGTCGACTCGCAGTATGTAAGCCGGCTTTTTCGCTTCGGGAAAATCCTGTACGTCGATAATTGTGCCTACGCGCAGTTCCACTTTTTGGAAGTCGGACCATTCAATGGTTTTCATCTTTTTCCTTTGTCCACAGATTGCCGAGGATTAGCGGCGGCGACCGACCAGTCGTCGCCGGGATGTTTTCGGTAGGTGATGCAGGCAATGCGGTGTTCACGCCATGCCTTCGGCGGCAACGGCGTCTTGGGCGCCGCAGGGCCGCCTCCTCGATACTTTCTCAAAGATCGATCAACGGCGCTCTTTTAAACTCAACTGAGGCATGAGGTTTTTTCTTTTCTTCTCGGTAGTAAAAGCCAAGGACTAAAAAGCCCTATTGAGTGTCTCTATTATTTTCCGGTGGAAAAAGAAAGCCCTATTCAATCCTTACAGCCACGGGAAAAATCGCAAAAAAAGAGCCCTTTTTAAATTTTTCTATTGACCGACGGTCGGTCAATATGTATATTGCCGCCAGTTGAAGCGAAGAACCGATGGCAACCTTAAACGGAGATCGTAAGAAAATGGCAAGAACGGTAAAAAAACCGGATGAACGGCGGGAAGAGATCATCAAGGCCGCAAGGGCGCTCTTCCATTCAAAAGAGTACGACAAGGCGACCATGCAGGAGCTGATGAAGACGCTCAATATCGCGAAAGGGACCATCTACCACTATTTCTCCTCCAAAGAGGATCTTCTCGAAGCGGTGGTGGAGGATCTGATGGATGAGGAACTGAAAAAAAAGGAGACATTGATTGAAGACTGCCGGCGCCGGAATCTCGACGCCGTGCAAAGCATCCGGGCGCTGGCGACAGTGGATCGGATGGCGGAAGAAAACGAGGATATCCTCGACGCACTGCATCAGCCGGGCAACATCATCGTGCATGCGCGGCAACTGGGCCGCTACCTGACGAAGCTCGCGCCCATTTACGCAAAGGTCATCGAGGAAGGATGCGAACAGGGGCTTTTCAAGACGGATTATCCGCTGGAATGCGCCGAATTTCTGTTGGCGGGCATCCAGTTTTTGACGGATGTGGGGTTTTACCCCTGGAGCAACGAAGCGATCGCCCGCCGCATGGCGGCGTTTCCATCACTGTTGGAAGACCTGTTGAACGCGCCCGAAGGCTCGTTCGACTTTCTGATTGAGTAGAAAAAAACAAACAGGGCCGCGGCCCACAAAAAACAGGAGACATCAAATGACATCATACCACAATTCCAAACCGTCCGATTCCTTTTCTACATCGTTCATTGTCACGGCCGCCCCGCGGTTCGCGGGGCGGGTCGCATCGCTTTCAAGAGGCGCCGCGCTGCTGGGAATCTGCACGCTGTTCATCGTCTTATGCTTTCCCCCGGCGGCGCAAGCCGGGGGAACCTGGCGAAGCGGCTGGTTCGGAGATATCCAGCTCGGCGGCGGGATGATCGACTCGAACCCTTCCGGGCTGGAGGTTTTCGACGACGCTGAAAAGCGCGACCGCCTCGGAGACGAAGGGTCCGATGTATCCGAAGGGTTCCCCCTGATCGGGGGTGAAATCGGGTACGGCTTCGAAAGCGCCGGAACGATGGTGTCGGCCGGCGGCGGGATGGAAGACCCCTGGCGGGTTTCCATCGGCCAGAGGGTGGGCGGCTGGGGCATAGTCTCCCTCAGCGCGTTTTATGAGGAAAAAGAGGTGTGGGAAAACCCGTACCTGACCGGTGTGGATCGCGATGAAACCGATGCCGAATCCTTTGGTTACGGATTGGATTGGGACAATGTCCTCAATACCGGCATCGGCATATTTTTCAGACGAATGGAGATCGACGTCGACTGGGACCTGATCGGAGACATCGCGCCGGAGCTGCGGCGCGACGGCGCCGACACCACCCTGGGCATCCGCTATACCTGGAACCTGGGCGCCGGCGGCGTACTGAGCGGCGGCATCGGTTATATCTTGATTGATCGGGACGGCGAGGCAAATTCAGGCCATGGTTACGCCGCGGAACTGAACCACATGCTGGAATGGGGGCGATTTTCCTTCGCCACCGGTCTTGAACTGGTCGCAAGGGTGTTCGACGAAACCCACCCGGTGTTCAACGAAAAAAGAGAGGAAGCAACGTTTACGGTTTCCGAGACCGTCTCCTTCGCCGAACCGTTCGGATTAGAACATGCCTACTTGTTCGGCGTCGCGGCATACTCGGAAACCGTCGCCGACATCGCCTTCTTCGAGGGCGACGCTTTCATCCTCGGCGCCGGCGTCGGCTACCGGTTTTAGGTCCGGCGCATTGAGACACTTCACCATTTCAATTTTATACAAAAACGGTCATACAAAATCGGAGGCCCAAATGATTTCACAGTTCAAATACAAACCGCTTCGTTACTTCACCATCACCTTTGCAGCGACATTCATTTTATGGTTCATCGGCGCGTACGTGAGTTTTCAGGAGGATGCGAATGGATCGCACATGGTGTTTCTGCTGGCGGGCCTGGCGGCGCCGTTTCTCATCTCCCTTGTCATGATTTTCGGCTCCGGCCGTTCGGACTTGAAAAAGGATTTCGTCAACCGGCTGATCGACCCCCGCCGCCTTCGTCTAAAAACGCTTCCGGCATTCTTTTTCATCATGCCGCTGTCGGTGGCGGCGTCCATTGTCATCTCGCTTCTGTTCGGGGAATCGCTGTCGCAGTTTCAATTCGCCGAGGGCTTTTCCTTTTCGTCCGGATTCGTCCCGGTGCTGTTGCTGCTGGTGCTGGCCGCGACCTTTGAAGAGCTGGGATGGCGGGGATACGCCTTCGACAGTTTGCAGAGCCGGTACACCTTCTTTACAGCCTCGCTGATTTTCAGCGTGCTCTGGTCCTCCTGGCATTTTCCGCTGGTATTCGTAAAGGATTCCTACCAGTATGAAATCTTTAACGAAAACATCTGGTTCGGCCTCAACTTCTTTGTCAGCATCATTCCCATGGGCGTCATCATCAGCTGGATCTGCATCAAAAACGGGAAAAGCGTGTTGGCGGCCATCGTGTTTCACTTCATCATCAACATGTCCCAGGAGGCGCTGGAAATTTCCCAGGTGACCAAGTGCATCCAGACCGTCGTTTTGTTGCTGGCGGCGGGCGCCATCATCGCCATGGAAAAGGAATTGTTCTTTTCAAAAGCGCCCGTTCAGGCCGACCGCGCGGGAGTGAACTCCCACGCTACTATGTGTCGTCCCTACAGGACTGAAATTGCAAAAAAATGTCCTGTAGAGACATCATAAAACAGCGTGGGAGTTTACTCCCGCGCGGCAAATGGCGAGCGGCGCCGTTGAATTCGCCTTGTTGGAATATTCATTTCCGTAATTCGCCTCAGTGGGGATGATCGTGGGGTTCCCGATAATGACCCTCATGCTCATGGTGGTGCGGCCCGTGGTCATCTTCGGCGGGATGGTCATGGGCCGCGACATCCGTTTCCCCGGCCACGGGATGCGCGTGCTGGTGCGGGTGCGGGTGCTCATGGGCATGGACGTGCGCATGGGGATGGCCGTGGGTTTCATCTCCATGGGAATGGAGGTGGTCGTGTTCGTGGGCGTGTTCGTGCCGGTGGCGGTGGGCGTGTTCGTGTTCGCCCGCCGGGACCCCCTCCTCGAACAAGATCTTGTGGTCCACCAGGGCCATCCGCTTGATCCGGCCCTTGACTGTCACCTGATCCCCGAAGATGCCGATTAGGCGGAAGCCGCCCTCGCCGTCGGGCTCCACCACATCCACGGATTCCATGATCAACCGTTCCTCTCCATCCTTCACGATATAGGCGTTGGCTTCACACATCGGTCAATACCTCCTTTATTTTTTCCTCCACGACGGTCCGGACCAGGTGGGGCAGGGGCTCCTTGAGGGTTCCGACGATTTCCACCCGCTCCTGCCACAGGGGGACCAGGATCTTTATGGCCGGGCTCGACATCACCGCTTCGGCCATGGCCGTCGTCACCTCGCCCAGCATGGCGTTGGGCCAGCCGATGGCGATGGGGCCCAGGATGCAGTCGGCTTGCGCGACGGTGCAGCGGATGGCGTTTTCCCCCGAGGCCCCGCGATTGGCCCCGGCCTTGAGCATCTGGGCCGTGGCGATGGCGTTGGTCCCCAAGGCGATCACCTCGATGGACTCGCCGTACTCCGATTTCAAATACTTGATCAGGGTGGCGCCGATTCCGCCGCCCTGACCGTCGATGACGCAGATCCGTTTGGTCAAAATATCCCTCTCCCGCTGGGGGTCCGTTCGATAAAAAAGCCACGAAGAACGCTCTTCTTCCGGAAGAAAATGCCTTCGTGGCTCTGTTGGCTGCCCTGGCGCCGCTCCCCGTCCGGGTCGCGGAACCGTCTGGATATCTGTTTGTCGGTTTCCATCTTTTCGGCGGCTTCTGCCGCCGAGGTTATGGATCATTTGTTAATGAATTTCGCCGACGAAGTCAAGACTCCATTTTATGGGCCCGTTCAGATGGGCGTCGAGCCGGCCGATATTGGCTTTTTCAATGGTTGCGTCGCGTATTATTGAAATTAGCGATTTGACTTATAGAGAGGATGCCAATAAAAAGCACCTTGATAAGACGTAACCAACACCGAAAGGCGGATTTTTCCGTTCCATTGAATCCAATGCATTTTCTCGACCGGACCTACAAACTCATCCGCTGGACCCTCGGCGCCGTTTTCATCTATTCCGGCGGCGCCAAGCTGCTGGCGCCCGTCACATTCGCGGTGCTGATCGACGCTTACGGGATCGTTCCCGACGGGCTTCTTTTGCCCGCGGCCGTCGTTCTGGTGGGCCTGGAGGTGACAGCCGGCATCGGTCTGCTTTTAGATATCCGGGGAAGCTTGTCGGTGATCGCGGGGCTGCTGGCGCTGTTTATCGCGATCCTCGGCTACGGCATTCAAATGGGGCTCGATGTCGCCTGCGGATGTTTCGGCCCGGATGATCCCGAAGCCGAGGCTTTCCATGGGCTTCGGTCGGCAACAAATTCGAGGAGGAGCTGGAAAAGGAAACCGACGGCAAGACTCAGGAAGACTTCATGAAGCTTTTGGGCGACGACAAGGACAAAACCATCGTGATCTACTGCGGGTTCGTCAAATGCACCCGAAGCCACAACGGCGCGGCCTGGGCCGTCAAGCTGGGCTATAAAAACGTTTACCGCTACCCCGGCGGGATTTTCGCCTGGAAGGGGGCGGACTACCCGGTCGAAGAGGTCAAATAGACAAAAGCGATGAATGTCCGACACACGGAAAAGAATGATGAAGCTCCCCCGGGCGCCGAAGCGCTGATCCAGGCGATCCGGGAACGCGCCCGGAATCTCTACCTGACCCGGGAGCTGCTCTGCACCGAGGCGGTGGTGACGGCCCTCAACAAGGGCCTGGACGGCGGCCTGACCGACGACCAGGCCCTGGCCGTCTCGGCGCCCCATGGCGTGGGACTCGGCGAGAGCGGGTGCCTCTGCGGGGCCCTGAGCGGGGCGGTCACCGCCTCGGGGCTTTTGCTGGGCAAGCGCCGGCCATACCGCCATCGCAAAGAGATGCGGGACAGCGCCCGGGAATTGCACGACGTCTTCAAGGCGGCCAACGGCGCCACCTGCTGCCGGGTGCTGACGAAAAAGGTCAAGCGCGACCCCAAGGCCCATTTTCTGCAATGCGCCGAGTTGACGGCCGACGCCGCCGAGATGGCGGCGCGATTGGTCCTCATAAAGCGCCCAGAGTTGATGGACCGGGCCGATCATGGATTCGTCAACAAGCGGCGGTCCGGCATCGGGGGCGGGCTCATGCGGCTGATTCGATCTGTTTTCGGTTGAACATAGTCAGAACAGACGGCAAAGATGGTTTTGCCTCTGATTTTTTGATGCTTGTTGGCGTTTCACCGCTTTTTCCGACAAGGTCCCGGCGTATGATTTATTTCAAAAAATAAATGGAAAAGCGCCATTTCGGTAATCACTCCATCCGCCACGCATGCACCATGGCGACGTTGTCCCCCTGATACCCCTTTAGTATCCCCGGCCCCCGTTCCCGCCTTGACAACCGCCGTCTCTTTTGCGATATATCGCCGACAGAAGGCGGCGTTCGGCTCTGACGCCCCGTATATCGTCTCGCAACCATAAAAACCCGCCCGCCGCGACCGCGCCCGGAAATCCATCGACAGACAGGAGACATCGTCGTGATCAGAATAAAGATTATTGTTTTTACATATTTTGCGGGGGCCGGCCCCCCATGACCCCATCCACCCGGCGGCCGTCTATCCAATGGCGGCGATGCCTGGCCTTTGGCCTGTACCTGTTGCTCATCTTTATCGTGGGCGGACTCTTTTTCCATTCGGATCGGCTGATGGACAACTTTCTTCGGGGGTCCGCCGGATCGGCGGCCCCGGCGGTTCTTTCAAGGGCCGCCGAGCTGTTCGACCGGCTCCGGTTTTATTTTGGCCTCATTCTCCTTTTGACCATCATCACCGCCCTGACGCGCCTGGCCGTCCTCATCCGGGATACCGTGGAAGGGCGGCGCATGCGGCGGGTTCTGGAGGAGCGGGAAACCTTTCTGCGGACCCTGCTGGAGAACGTCTCCGTGGGCGTGCTCACCATCGATCCGGACACCCATCGCATCCTGACCGCCAACCCGGCGGCCGGCGAGATTCTGGAGCGCCCGGAGGACGCCCTTGTCGGAAAGGAATGCCATGATTTCATCTGCCCCGCCGAGCGGGGGGAGTGCCCCATCACCGATCTGGGCGAGACGGTCCATCACTCGGAGCGGATCGCCCTGTGCGGCGACGGGGGCGAACGGGTGGTGCTCAAAACCGTCAAGCGGGTTTCCCTGGAGGGCGCGGAGCGGCTCCTGGAATGCTTCACGGACATCACCGACCTCAAGAGGACGGCCGGCGCCCTGGAGGAGACCAACCGCCGGCTGGCGTCGGCCATCGACCGGGCCAACGAGATGGTGGAACGGGCCGACCGGGCCAACCGGGCCAAAAGCGAATTTCTGGCCAACATGAGCCACGAGATCCGGACCCCCATGAACGGGGTCATCGGCATGTCCGATCTGCTCCTGGACACTGAGCTGGACGCCGACCAGCGCCGCTACGCCGAAGCGGTGCGGCTCAGCGCGGATTCCCTGCTCAACCTCATCAACGACATCCTCGATTTTTCCAAGATCGAAGCGGGCAAGCTGGACCTGGAGATCATCGACTTCGACCTCCGGGCCCTCCTGGACGACTTCGCCGCCATGATGGGCATCCGGGCCCAGGACAAGGGGCTGGAGTTCATCTGCGCGGCGGCGCCCGAGGTTCCCGCTTTTCTCCGGGGCGATCCGGGCCGCCTCCGCCAGATTCTCATCAACCTGACCGGCAACGCCGTCAAGTTCACCCGTGAGGGGGAGGTGGCCGTCCGGGCCGCCATGGCCGCCGAGAGCGACGGGGCCGTCACCCTCCGGTTCGCGGTCCGGGACACCGGCATCGGCATCCCCCGCGACCAGCAGGAGAAACTCTTTTCCAGCTTCACCCAGCTCGATGCCTCGGACACCCGGATTTACGGGGGGACCGGGCTGGGACTGGCCATCTCCAAAAAACTGGTCGAAATTATGGGGGGCGAGATCGGGGTGGAGAGCGAAGCGGGGCGAGGATCGGAGTTCTGGTTCACCGTCCGGCTGGCCGTGCAGGCCGAACGCGAGCGGGACGCCCCGCCGCCGGCCCGGGTCCGCGGAGCCGGCATCCTGGTGGTGGACGACAACGCCACCAACCGGGATGTGGTGTCGGCCTGTCTCAAGGCGTGGTCCGCCCGGCCGGTGGAGGCCCCGGACGGCCCGTCCGCCCTCCTGGCCCTCTACGGGGCCGAGGCGGCGGGGGACCCCTTCCAGGCGGCGATCCTCGACATGCGGATGCCCGGCATGGACGGCGCGACCCTGGGGCGGGCCATTAAAGCCGACGAGAAGCTGAAAGGGGTCTGCCTGGTGATGATGACCTCCGTGGGCCGGCGGGGCGACGCCAGAAAGATGGCGGAGATCGGTTTCGCCGCCTACCTGACCAAGCCGGTGCGCCAGTCGGATCTTTTCGACAGTCTGGCCGCCGTGCTGGCCGGGGAGGCGCCCTGCCTGGAACAGCGCCCCCTGATCACCCGCCACACGGTGCGGGAGATGCGGCGGCGCGGGGTCCGGATTCTGCTGGTGGAGGACAACGCCACCAACCGGCAAGTGGCCGAGGGCATCCTGGAGAAGCTGGGACTGCGGTCCGATGCGGCGGTCAACGGCATCGAAGCCCTGGAACGGCTGTCCGCCGCGGATTACAGTCTGGTTCTCATGGACGTTCAGATGCCCGATATGGACGGGCTGGCCGCCACCCGGGCCATCCGGGCCGGCGAGGCCGGGGAGCGGGCCCGGACGGTCCCCATCGTCGCCATGACGGCCCACGCCATGCGGGGCGATCGGGAAAAATGCATCGAGGCGGGCATGGACGACTACATGGCCAAACCCGTCACGCCCGGTCTTCTGGGCGAAATGGTGGAAAAATGGCTGGCGGCGCGGTCGGAATGCGCCCCCGACCGGGCGGCGGGCGAAGGCCCTCCCGAGCCGGAGGAGGCCGCGGCGGACGGCGGACCCCCCGTATTGGATTGGGACGCCCTGGCGGCGCGGTTGATGGATGATCCGGATCTGGCCCGGACCGTGGCGTCCGGGTTTCTGGACGACATCCCCCGGCGGATCGACGGCCTGAAGGGGTGCATCGAAAGGGCGGATATCGAGGGCGCCGTCCGCCATGTCCACACCATCCGGGGCGCGGCCGCAAGCGTCTGCGGCGAAAGGATGCGGGCCGTCTGCGAGGAACTGGAACGGGCCGGTGGGGCGGAGGGGCCGGAGGCCCTGGCGGCCGGCCTGCCGCGACTGGAATCCGCCTTCGGCCGGCTGGAAACGGCGATGCGGCGGAAGATATCGGAACACAAACCTGAAAAAGAGGGCGCGACATGACCGACCCAACGCTTCCCGAAACGGCCCCCCGCGTGGTGGTGGTCAACGACGACGCCACCCAGCTCAACGTGATGAGCGGTCTTTTGACCAAAAACGGCCTGCGGGTCGCCGCCTTCGACGCGGCGGAGGCGGCACTGGCGGCCATGGACCGGGAGGGCCCGCCGGATCTCATCGTCACCGATCTTTACATGCCCGACCTGGACGGCTGGCGGTTCTGCCGCCTGCTTCGGTCGCCGGCCCACGCCGACCTCAACCGGACGCCGATCCTGGTGGTCTCGGCCACCTTTTCCGGGGACGAAGCGGCCCGGATCACCGCCGACCTGGGCGCCAACGCCTTCCTCCCCTCGCCGGTGGACGGCCGCCGGTTCATCGGGCTGGTCCGGGCCCTGATGGGGGGCGAGCAGCCGGCGGATTTCCTCCGGTGCCTGATCATCGAGGACGACGCCGCGCTGGCCGAGGACCTGAAACAGGCCTTCCGGGGCCACGGCTACGGCGCGGACACGGCCCCGACGGCGGAGGCCGGCCGCCAAAAATTCGAGGCCGCCGACTACGACGTGGCGGTCATAGACTACCACCTCCCGGACGGGTTGGGGGACGCGCTGCTGACGGCCTTCCGGACCCGCCGGCCCGACTGCGTCTTCGTCATGATGACCAACGATCCCCGGCCCTCCCTGGCCCTGGACTGGATGAAGAAAGGGGCCGCGGCGTTTCTGCGAAAGCCTTTCGAGCCCGAATACCTCATCGAGGTTTGCGCCCGGGCCCGGCGGGAGCGGGCCCTGCTCCGGGTGGAGGACCTGCTGGAGCAGCGGACCCGGGAACTCCGGGAGAACGAAGAGCGGTACCGGCTGCTCTTTACCAGCATGGATTCCGGCCTGGCCCTCCACGAGATCATCCGCGATGAAGCGGGGGCGCCCCGGGACTACCGGTTCCTGGAGGTCAATCCAGCTTTTGAAGCGCTCCTGGGCCTGTCGGCGGAGGCCATCACCGGGCGGACCGCCCGGGAGGCGCTGCCCGATGTGGCCCAGGACTGGATCGATCTCTGCGGCCGGGTGGCCCTCACCGGCGAGCCCCTCAATCTGGAGCGCTATTGCGCCGGGTTGAACAAACACCTGGCGGTCACGGCCTACTCCCCACAGCCGGGGCGGTTCGTCACCATTTTTACGGATATCACCGAACGGAAACGGGCCGAGGCGGAGCGGCTGGCAATGGAGCGGCGGCTCCAGCAGGCCCGGAAAGCCGAAAGCCTGGCCCGGATGGCCGGGGCCATCGCCCACCACTTCAACAATCAGATCGGCGCGGTCATGGGCAACATCGAACTGGCCCTGGAGGACGTTTCGCCGGAGGGGCTGGTCCGGAAGCGGCTGTCCGACGCCATGGCGGCCGCCGACCGGGCCGCCGAAGTGAGCCGTCTCATGCTCGCCTACCGGGGCCAGATCGCGGGCAAACCGGAGGTGCGCGATTTTTCCGGGATTATCCGGGACACGCTGCCCGTGGCCAGGGAGGCCCTGCCGAAAACCGTGGACCTGAAAGCCGATCTGCCCGGGTTCGGGCCCGACGTCCTGGCCGACGCGGCCCAGATGGGACAGGTCCTGACTCATCTGGTGGAAAACGCCGGGGAGGCCATCGGCGACGAACGGGGGGAGATCCGGATTCGGGTCGAAATCCTGCCGGCGTCGGCCGTGGAATCCGCCCGCCTCTTCCCCGTGGACTGGGCGCCGCCCTCCGACCCCCTGGCCTGCCTGACCGTTTCGGATACCGGGCGCGGCGTGACGGACGACGTCATCGATCAACTCTTCGACCCCTATTTCACCACCAAGGAGACCACCCGGGGCCTGGGGCTGGCGGTGGTCCTGGGCACGGTGACCGGTCACGGGGGCGCGGTGGCCGTGGAGAGCCGAGCGGGTCGGGGAACCATCTTCCGGGTTCTGCTGCCGCTGCGGGAAAAAGCGGCGGCGCCGGGCAAAAGGGAGGCGGCGGAAACGCCTTTGGAAGTGGGCGGTACGGTGCTGCTGGTGGAAGACCAGGCGCCGGTGCGGGAGGTGACCCAGGCCATGCTCGAACGGCTGGGCTTTTCAGTGGTCGCGGCCGAAAACGGGGCCGGGGCGGTAAAGCACTTCTCCGATCATGGGGATGCGATCCGCTGCGTGATCTGCGACCTGACCATGCCCGGCATGAACGGCTGGGAAACCCTGCGGGCTTTGCGGGCCATGCGGCCGGACCTGCCCGCGATCCTGGCCAGCGGCTATGACGAGGCCCAGGTCATGTCGTCGGCCCGCGACGACCTGGCCCAGGCATTTCTCTTCAAGCCCTACCAGACGGCCGACCTCCGGGAGGCGTTGCGCCGGGCGCTGGAGGCGGCTGAACAACCCCTTGCAAAAATGGACCACTGACCGTATGCTGAATCCAATGGTCTCGTTACAGGGCGAGACCCGTGGGAGCGCATACGGACGGGACAAACGGAAGGAGGCGAAACATGCGGCGGTGGATGGTGATCGGCATCGGTTGTTTGTTGGCGTGGGGGATGGTCCCGGCGTCCGCTGTCGCGGATGACGGCGCCCTGATCCGGAATGTCTGGCTCAATCTCGGTCATACGGAAAACCAGTGCGAGGACCTCTTCGATTATTTTCCGGACGGCGGCATCCGGATTTTCTATTGCCACCTGAAGACCTTCATCGACTATGAAGCGGTTCTGCGCCTCGCCGGCGTCAAGGCCTTCAGGGCGGGGCCCCACACCGGCGAAGGGCTCGAACCGGGCGCCCGGTTCGACTTCGGTCGTTACAACCCCGCTTTCGTCAAGTGGTTGATCGCCAATGCGGTTCCGGCGGCGGAGGACCCCTCCTTCAGGGCCGCGACCCAGAACCTTTTCGACCGGTATGTGACCCCGCTGGCGACCACCGCGTATGTGACCCACGAGGCGGTGATGACCGATCCGGCGTTCCTGCGGCGGGAAAAAGACCTTTACCGGAGCGGCATGGAAAACCGGACCCTGGACGACATGTTTTATGAGAAATATTATGATTTCAAGGGGCTGTATTCCCGGGGATATGACGGCAACGTGGTCAAGAGCTGCGTGGCCTTCTGGCTGCGGCGGTCCATGGACGGCACGGCGCCGCTCTTTTTCGCCGGCCTGACCCGCCTTCTGGAGACCTATGCGCCGGCCTTCGTCGCCGAAAACAAGCGCACCGAGGTTCGGACCCTGTCGGTGGACCCCCAGCCCGAACCGGACCGCTCCCCCTGCGCCCGGCTCGAAACGGCCGACGCCGAACTGAACCGCGTTTACCAGGAGATCCGGCGGAAATACAGCGGCGACGAGCCCTTCCTGGAGGCCCTCAAAGGGGCCCAGCGGGCCTGGCTCCGTTTCCGGGACGCCCACCTGAAGGCCCGGTTTCCGGCCCCCAATCCCCAGTCGGCCTACGGTACGGCCTATCATGCCTGTTCCTGCGCGGAGCTGGCCGATCTGACCGAAGAGCGGGTCGATCATTTGAAAAAGTGGCTGACCGGCGCCGATAGCGGCGGCGGGGCCGATGTCTGCGCCGGCAGCTACCGGAGACCATAGGAAAGGAGATCCCATGTCCAAAAAAGTGCTCGTCCCCATCGCCGACGGGTCGGAGGAGATCGAAGCGGTCTGCATCATCGACGTGCTCCGCCGGGCCGGCGCCGAGGTGACCGTGGCCTCGGTGATGCCGGACCTGACGGTGACCGCCTCCCGGGGCGTGAAAATCGTGGCCGACAAGGGGATCGCCGAGTGCGAATCCGGGGATTACGACCTGATCGCGCTCCCCGGCGGCATGCCCGGCGCCGAACACCTGCGGGATTCGGAAACGCTGGTCCGGATGCTGAAAAAACAGAAGGAAAACGGCCGCCTGCTCGGAGCCATCTGCGCGGCGCCGGCGGTGGTTTTCGAACACCACGGGCTGCTGGAGGGGGTCCGGGCCACGGCCCATCCCGGCTTCATCGACAAATTGGACGACACCCGGGCCCTGATGGACCGGGTGGTGGTGGACGGCGCGGTGGTCACCAGCCGGGGCCCGGGGACGGCCATCGAGTTCGCCCTGAAGCTGGTGGCAATGCTCTATGACGAGAGCGCGACGGGGACCATCGGCGAGGCCATGGTGGTGGGCGGGCATGCTTGAGGCGAAAAACGTCGACGAAGAGCGGATCGCCCGGCTCCAAAAAGAGCTGGAGACGACCACGGAAGAAGCGGACGAGCCGGATGAGGAGAAGAAGATCCGGTGCAAGGCATGCCGCCACCTGATCACCACGACGGACCACGCCATGTCCATTGACGGCAGCCGCCGCCACACGTTTGCCAACCCGGCCGGGATCGTTTTCGAGATCGGCTGCTTTTCAGCCGCCGACGGTTGCGCCAACCGGGGCGCGCCCACCTCGGAGTTCAGCTGGTTTTCCGGCTACAGTTGGCGGTTTTCCCTCTGTTCCCGCTGCCACGGCCACATGGGATGGTTCTACGCCGGAGAGGGAAAGCCGGGCTTTTACGGCCTGATCCTGGCCCATTTGATTCAATGAGCGAAAGGAGAAAAGACGAATGATCGAAGTCGTCATCCCCGGATACCGGACTTTACGGTTGAAATACCTGGTCATGGATTACAACGGCACCCTGGCGGTGGACGGCGCCCTGCTGGACGGCGTCGCCAAAGGGCTGGCCCGGCTGAAGGACCGGCTGGAGATCCACGTGGCGACCGCCGACACCT
>JAABTM010000213.1 GCA_011389855.1 Desulfobacteraceae bacterium | reverse complement strand
ACGGACCGTCATCGGCCGGGTGACCGGCGGCGAGGTCTCCCGGATCGACGGCGCCCTCTATTCGGATATTTTCGGCGCCGACCTCTTTCTCCTCAATCCCGCCGGAATCCTCTTCGGCCCCGACGCATTCCTCGACGTTTCCGGGTCCTTCCACATCTCCACCGCCGATTTTCTTCAAATGGGGGAGTCGGATCGGTTTTACGCCCTGCCGGCCGCCGGCGAACTCCTGTCCTCGGCGCCGCCCGCAGCCTTCGGATTTCTGGAGGACGATCCGGGCCGCATCGCCGTGGAAAGCGATCTTGAAGTGGGGTGGGGGGAATCCCTGAGCGTGGTGGGCGGCGAGGTCGAGATCAGCGGATCGCTTGTGGCGCCGGACGGCCGGATCCAGGTGGAAAGCCGGGGGCCGGGCGTGCTGGCCCCGCTGTTGTCCCCGGAAGCAGTGGAAGCGCTGCCGCCGGTGGCCGAGGGCGGAACCGTCGCCCTGAGCGGCATCCTGGACGCCGGCGGCGACGGCGAAGGCAGCGTTTTTATCCGGGCCGGGCGGTTTTACAGCGCCGGCGGCGGGGTTTACGCCGAAACCTATTGGGACCTGGACGGCGGGGTGATCGATATCCAGGCGGGGACGGTGGACATAGCCGACGGCGGCATCGTCTCAGGCGACACCTTCGATTACGGAGGGGGAGCGGACGTGCGGATCACCGCCGGCGACGCCGTCACGCTGTCGGGGGCCGACGCATTCGGCGGGGCCAGCCTCATCACCGCCATCACCGAACTCGCGGAAGAGGGGGCCGGGGACGCCGGGGACATCCGGCTTTCCGCTAACAGGATACTGCTTTCCGACGGCGCCCGGATTACGGCCTCTTCCATCGGCGACGGCGCCGGCGGGGATGTGAACTTAATGGGAGGCGAGGTCGTCCGGCTTTCGGGCAACGACGAGAACGGCCGGGGGTCGCGGATCGAATCCTCTGGCCAGAGCGCCTACTCCGGCCCGGCGGGCGATATCCGGATCGAAGCGGCGGCGATCGAACTGGCCGACGGCGCCCTCATCGATTCCTCGGCCTTCGGCATCGGCGACGGCGGCGACATCGTCATGCGCGTGGGGCGATCCGTCCTGTTTTCCGGATACAACGGCGACGGCACGGGCAGCGGCGTTATCGCCCGGAGCGACAGTCCGAGCGCCGCCGCCGGCGATGTCCGCATCGAACCGATGTCCGCGGAGGATGCCATTTCAGTCGATTTCCGCGACGGCGGCTGGATCGGCAACACGGCCGACGGCGCCGGACCCGGCGGGGATGTTACGGTGGATGCCGGCGGCGGAACGATCGATTTCTCAGGCGCGGACGCCGACGGCTACGCCAGCCGCATCTACACCACGGCCTTGGACGACGGGCACGCGGGGGACATCGTCCTCAAAGCCGGCGACATCCGGTTTTCAGAAGGCGCCGGGGTGACGGCCTCCACCGAGGGCGGGGGAAACGCGGGCCGGATCGAAGTGACCGCGGACCGTCTGGAACTGAGCGGCGGCAATCCCTACGGCGAAAACAAGGACGGATTCGGATCGGGCATCTACGCCCGGACCCGGACGCCGGATGCGGACCCGGACGAGGCCGCGGGGGGCGAGATTTCAATACATGTTTCCAGCCTCGTGATCCGGGACGGCGCGCTCATCACCAGCAACACCGAGGGGACGGGCGACGGCGGCAATATCGATGTGGAGGCCGGAGAGCTGACCATTTACGGGGATGGCGCCGGCGCCATTACGGAACCGCCGGCGGAAAGCCAGGCGGCATGGCGGGAAAACAATCCGCCCGGGGCCGCGTCGGATTATGTCTCCGGAATCTATGCCAGTTCAGAGAAACCTGAAGGGGCGGCCGGGGATGCCGGCGGGGTGGTCATCGATGCGGACGTCATCCGTTTGACGAACCGGGGACGGATCACCACGGCGGCGGAAAACGCCGGCGGCGGGGCCATGGAGATCACCGTCGCCGACACGCTCTTCATGTTCAACGGCCGGATCACCACCAGCGTCCAGTTCGGAAAGGGCAACGGCGGCGACATCACCATTTCCGAGCCGCAATTCGTCATCATGAACCACAGCGACATCATCGCCCGGGCCTACGAAGGGCAGGGGGGGAACATCCTCATCGTAACGGACCAGTTCCTCAAATCCGCCGACAGCATTGTGGATGCGTCTTCCAAACTGGGCATCGACGGCAACATCGAAATCGTGGCGCCGGAGGCGGATCTGAGCAAAGTGCTCACGGTATTGCCCACAAACTATCTGGATGCTGCCCAGTGGATGGAAACGCCGTGCGAAGCCCGCTCCGGCGAAGAGGTCAGCCGCTTCATCATCACAGGCCGCGACGGCGCGCCGCCGCCGTGTGACGGGGTGTTGGGATCGCCGGTGTTGCCGTGACGTGTTGTGGGAAGGTCAAAAAAATCCATAGACAAATGGCAGTTCGGCGACTTCCAGACCCCGGACGACCTTGCGAGACAGGTTGTGCATGTTCTTGAATCCGCCCATGGCATTGCCCCCAAATTAATAATTGAGCCCACATGTGGGAAAGGGTCTTTTATAAGGGCTGCTCTAGAAAAATTCCCGGAAGCCGTGGTCATGGGGTATGATGTTAACCCCTATTACATTGACGAGGCGCTATCGTCGATAAATATAGCCGATCAAACCCGTTCGACAATCATGCAGGGGGATTTTTTCCTTTTAGATTGGGAAAATATTTTAAAGGATAAGGTAGATTATATTCTGATTCTTGGCAACCCCCCGTGGGTAACCAGCAGCGAGTTGGGGCTGCTTAACAGCAAAAACTTACCTAAAAAAACGAATTTCCAAGGTCGTCGCGGGATTGAAGCTGTTACGGGTTCCGGAAATTTCGACATCTCCGAGTGGATGTTTCTTCAACATATAGAGTGGCTATCAAAGCGAAATGGATCGATTGCCTTGTTATGCAAGTACTCCGTCGCAAGGAAGGTTATGAAACGAGTACGCCAAAGTAAAAAACATCGATTTTTTGGACATATTTATCGAATCGACGCAAAACGCCATTTTTCGGCGGCCGTGGAAGCATGCCTTTTTTTGCTGACTACGGACAGGGGGAACGCCGATTGCGAGGTTTATGAAAACTTGGACTCAACGTCTCCTTCATATGTGATAGGCGAGCGTGATGGATATGTTGTCAGGGACGTCGACAAATATAAACGTCACCGAAAGTTAAAAGGACAAGATCCTGCGTATCTATGGCGATCGGGCTTGAAACATGATTGTTCAAAAGTGATGGAATTAGAACCGCTGGACAGAGGATTTAGAAATGGTTTTGGCGAGTACGTTGAAATTGAACACACTTTTGTTTATCCGCTTCTTAAAAGCTCTGATGTTGGAAACAAAAGAGTCAAGTGGTGCAGGAAAGCGGTTATCGTCACTCAGAAATCCGTGGGTGAAGATACATCGATCATCAACTCGATGGCCCCCGAAACCTGGTCGTATCTTGAATCTCATGCACATCTGTTAAACGGCCGGCGGAGTTCCATTTATCGCGGCAAGCCGCCTTATTCAATTTTTGGCGTGGGAGATTATACTTTCAAGAACTGGAAGATCGCCATATCCGCTTTGTACAAGAAGTTAAACTTCTGCATCGTCGGCCCAATCAATGGCAAGCCCGTGGTTTTTGACGACACTGTTAACTTTCTATCTTTTCAATCCCGAAAAGAGGCGGAATTTATCTTCGAGCTTTTGATGTCGAAATCAGCGTTGGAGTTCTATGAATCCAATATTTTTTGGGATGAGAAAAGGCCAATAACGACAGACATTTTGCGGAGGCTATCTTTAAAAGCCGTAGCACAGGAAATTGGACGCTTTGATGAGTACAGGTATTTTGTTAAAGAATCAGCCTTGAGTGGATACGGGCAGCTCCAGCTTGGGCTTGCCGAAGAGACCAAAGAATATGGGACGGTTCCATGCCAATAGCGTGGAAATTCATTCCCGCGCGGTCGGGCGGGATCAAATTTGGTATATTTATTATTCCAGCAATTCACTCACTAACGGAGCATTGATTGAACATCAGAATAGCGTCTGAATCAGACCTAAAAAAGGTGCTCACCGTCGAAAAGCAGGCCTTCGGAGATGAAGAAGGCCCTGAAATCGTCGATCTTGTGAGCGCCCTGCTCAACGACGGAACGGCCAAGCCGGTTTTGAGCCTGATCGCCGAAAACGAAAGCGGCGCCATCGGGCACATTCTGTTCACCAACGCGGGCATCACGCTTTCGGAAGACCGGATATCGGCGTCCATACTGGCGCCGCTCGCCGTCATTCCAGATTCGCGGGGTCAAGGCGTCGGCGGGCGCCTCATCGAGGAGGGCCTGAGACGGCTGACGGCGTCGGGCGTCGATCTGGTCTTTGTCCTCGGCCATCCGGGCTACTATCCGCGTCATGGATTCCAGCCGGCAGGCGTTCTCGGATTCGAGGCGCCCTATCCGATCCCCGAAGAACACGCCGATGCATGGATGGTCCAGGCGTTGCGGGAGGGCGTCCTTGGAAAGGCTGGCGGAGAGGTCGTTTGCGCCGATGCGCTGAACGCCCCCCGGCTCTGGCGGGAATAGATGGAAAGCATTGACGGTTAAATGGTTTTCCTTCAAAATTGGTTTATTCAAGATTTGAAGGAAAACAAAGAAAGCTGATGAAGGAAATGACCAGCAACCAGCGGCGCGTGTTCATTGACGCGGCGCAATTGTTCGACGCTTACCGGGCCGTCTTCCGGAAAAATCGGTCCTATCGGGGCGGAATGCACTGGAAAAAGTCAAAAGGCCGCGAATATTTGTTTCGGACCAGGGATCGAAACGGCTATGGCCGGAGCCTGGGGCCGCGATCCCCGGAAACCGAAAAAACGCTTGCGGAGTTCCGGCGGTCCAAAGCGGCGGCCAAAGATCGGCTGGACGGCTTGAAAGCGCGGCTGACGGAACAGGCCCGGTTTTGCCGGGCCGCTCTTATTCAGCGGGTTCCCCGGGTTGTGACCGCAATTTTGCGGGTGCTGGACAACCATCGGATGCTCGGCAAAAACGTCATGGTGGCGGGGACCAACGCGCTTTACGCTTACGAGGCGGCGGCGGGCGTGTTTCTGGATCGGCCGGTGTTGGCCACCGGCGACATGGACATCCTCTGGGACGTGCGGACCAAACTGACCCTGACGGAGGATGGGGGCATCCGGGAAGCGGGGTTGCTGGGCATGCTGAAAAAAGCGGATCGATCCTTTGAACCGCTCCGCGCAGGCGATTTCAGGGCGGTCAACCGGGACGGCTTCCGGGTCGATCTGATCAAACCGGACCCGGCGCGCATCCAGGTGAAAGACCCTCGGAGAATGGGTGATGATGGGGATTTGGCTGCGGCGGAAATTCGGAACCTCCAATGGCTGCTCTCGGCCCCGAAATTTTCACAAATCGTTATCGGCGATGACGGATATCCGGCGCCCATCACCGTCCCTGATCCGCGGGCCTATGCTTTGCACAAACTCTGGATAAGCCGACAACCGGATCGGAACCCCATGAAAAAAAAACGGGACCGGGAACAGGCGCTGACAACGGCCCGCCTCACGGTGAACTATTTGCCGGCGCATCCCTTTGAAGAATCGGCGTTGCGAATGTTTCCAAAGGCGGTTGTGACAAAAGAAAAAGAGACGTTGTGCGATGCGGACGCGCCACCCGGTTTGTAGAGGTTCCAGATCAAGAATCCGCATAAGGGCGCCGGCGGGGGCCGCGCGGGCTAGTACTTTTCGAATTCCGCGTCGTCGTCGCCGGTTCTGTCCGCCGTCATGCGGATATCGACCCCTTCGCCGCCGCCGGTCCGATGCTTTCCCGGGTCCTTCTGCTTCCGGGACGCCGTCTTATCGGGTTTGTCGCCTTGTTGGTATTGCGACTCCCCCTTGCGTCCGCTGTATTTTTCCAGCAGGGATCGCATGAGGTTGGCGTCTTCCGGGCGCATTTTTTCGATCATTTCATCGGTATCAGACCCGCTTTGGGTGGTTTCCCGGGTCCGTCCTCGACCCTTCCGGGACTCCTCGGTCTTGAAAAAGGCGATGGCGTCGTGGAGTTCCTTGACATGGACGCTGGACAGTTGCTGCGCGCTGGAAGACAGTTCTTCCGACGTGGCGGCCAGTTCCTCGGAGGACTGGGCCGTCTGCTGAGTGACCTCGTCCAGTTGGAGAAGCGCCTTGTTGATCTGCTCCGCCCCGGAGTTCTGTTCCTGGCTGGCCGAGCTGATCTCCTGGACGAGTTCGGCGGTCTTCTGGATGTCCGGCACGATTTTGGTGAGCATTTCGCCCGCCTTTTCCGCCACCTGGACGCTGGACACCGACAGCTTGTTGATCTGGCCGGCGGCCACCTGACTCCGCTCGGCCAATTTCCGCACCTCCGCCGCCACCACGGCGAATCCCTTGCCGTGCTCCCCTGCCCGGGCCGCTTCCACCGCGGCGTTTAAGGCCAGCAGGTCGGTCTGGCGGGCGATCTCTTCGATGATGGTGATCTTTTCCGAGATGTCCCGCATGGCGACCACCGTGTCGTTGACCGCCTGGGCGCCTTCCTGGGCGTCCTCGGAGGATTTGAGGGCGATCTTTTCAGTGTGCGAGGAATTATCCGCGTTCTGGCGGATGTTGGCCGACATCTCCTCCATGGAGGACGATGCCTGTTCGCTGGCCGCCGCCTGTTCCGACGAGCCCTGGGACAGCTCTTCGGCGCTGGAGGAGAGCTGCCCGCTCATGGCGGTCACCTGGTTGGCCGATTCGTTGACGCCGCCGGCCACCCGCTTTACGTCCAACACCACGCTCCGGACCTGATCCGCCATCCGGCCCATGGCGTTGAGCAATTGGCCGATTTCATCTTTCCGTTTTTCAGGCGTCCGGACAGTGAGATCCCCCCCGGCCACCGCATCGACGAAGCCAACGCCCTTGAGCAGCGGCTGGACGATGCTCCGGGAAATAAGGTAAAATATCGGTATAATAATAACAAGGGCAACGACAAAGACGACCCATCCCCAGACAGTGGACTGCGAAATCTGGTTTTTCAACTGAGCGGCGGCTTCCTTCTGCTCTTCGTCGATGGAGCCGATCATGGCGACTAAATCCCCCTCGATGGCGTCGCCGTAGGCATCCAGGTCGTCGTCGATTTTCTGAAAGGCGGATTGGATTCGCGCCAGTTCACGGGCGCTGTCCTGAACCAGAGCGACCAGGTTGACCTTAATCTGCGTCTCCAGGTCGGGATACAATTTGGCGATGCGGCTCGTCGCCTGCTTTTCGGCGTCGGTGTCCGCCAGATCGCCCAGTTTCAGGACCGCCGTGGAAATGCGCGCCAGGGCCGCGTCGACGGCGTCCAACCGTTCTTTTTTGATCTGGCCGTCGGCCCGGTCGATGATGATGTCCATGGCCTCCAGCATCAGACCGGTGTGGGTGTGGAGCAAGTTGCTGATGTCGTTGAGCTGCCGGTTCCGCTGGGCCGCGACCTCCGCGGCGGCCTTCTGCTCGGATTGAATGGCGTCGAAAACTTCGGCCAGATCCTCCCGCAACCGATCACCCATCTCATCCAGCCGGTCGTCGATGGCCACAAACGCCGCCTCGATTCCGCCCGCCTCCCGGGCGCCCGTTTCGATGAGCGTCGCCAGATCCTCCTGGATTCCCTTTTCAAGCCTGGGGAACGTATCGATGATCCGCTTGACGGTCGCTTCCCGACCGGCGGCGTCGCCGACAGCCGGCAGGGCGTCCAGGTTGTTCCGGATAAATGCGGTCTGGTTTTTGATCGTCCGGCGTCGTTCATCGCTGATCCGGCCGTCGGCCCGGTCGATGATGGCGTCCATGGCGGCCAGCATGAGCACCGAATGGGCCCGCATCAGGTCGTTGACCAAGGCGGTCCGCCGGGTCAGGATATCCACCCGGTTCGCGGCTTCCTCCTGCTCCGACCGGACGGATTCGAAAATGGTCTTCAATTCCGCTTCGATACGTTCGCCCAAATCATCCAGCGTGTCGTCGATGGCGATGAAATCGGCTTCGATCCGGGCCTCCTTCACCGCGCCGTCTTGGATCAGCTCGGTCAGGTCCACCTGGATTTCCCGTTTGAGTTTGGGAAAAACCGCCGCAACCTCCTGGGCCCACCCCTTTTCCTCTTCGGTGTCGGCGAGGGCGTTCAAATCGGCCAAGTGCTGCTCGAAATAGGCGATGCTGCGGTCGATGATCCCTTTTCGCTCCTCGGAGATTTTACCTTCATGGCGATCGATGATGGAATCCATGGTCGCCAGCAGCAGGTCCGAATGGGTGCGGATCATCCGGTTCAATTCCGCACGCTGGCTGTTTCGAATCTCCGCCTGTTCGGAGGCGTTTTGGATCATCCGGTTGGTGTAAAATGAGTTGACTTGCAGGATCAACATGCCCAACACGATGATGACCCCGATCAGGGCCATCTTCCTGCCGATTGTCAGATTCATGGCGAGCCTCCTTATTAATCTGGTGAACAAAATGGCGGGCGCGACGTCGGCAACTTCCCACAACTTATTTCCTATACCTTAATTTCGGCCATTTTTCCAGGGTCGTTGATGGATTTTTAAATTCTGACTCACATTCATTCACCTATGTCTTAACCTCACCCCCCCTGAAACATCGTGATTGCCCTTGAACATTCGCCGAAAGAAATGGTATAGCTTGGGCCATGAACCCGGAAGAAAAAATACGCAGCGTTGTGGACGCTGGACAAGGCTCATCCATCATGAAAGTACGGATCAGCAAGCACATCACCCTGCCCGACCCGGTCCGCCTGGCCCTTTACCGGCGGAGTCCGGACCTGGGGCCCAAGATCCTCTTTTTCTCCGGGGGCGGCGCCCTGAAAAAGGCCTGCGCGGAGATCGTCCGGTACAGCCACAACACCATCCACATCGTCACCCCTTTCGACTCCGGCGGATCGTCGGCCACCCTGCGGGAGGCCTTTTCCATGCCGGCCATCGGCGACATCCGGAACCGGCTCCTCTCTCTGGCCGACCGGAACCTCCACGGCAACCCCGAGGTCTACCGATTGTTCAGCCACCGGTTTCCGGCGGACGGCGACCCGGCCGACCTTCTGAACGAGCTGGAGGGGATGATCGACGGCGGACACCCCCTGACGGCGGCGGTCCCGGACCCCCTGAACCGGATCTGCCGCCAGCATCTGGGCCTGTTCCGGAAGCACATGCCGGAACGGTTCGATCTAAAAAAGGCCAGCATCGGCAATCTGATCCTCACCGGCGGGTATCTCGGCAACGACCGCCACCTC
>JAABTM010000212.1 GCA_011389855.1 Desulfobacteraceae bacterium | reverse complement strand
TTCCAGGCCCTGATCGACATGATCAACGCCTTTTACGGCCTGGAGCTGACCGCCGACGACGTGACGGAACTGGGCAAGTCGATCCTGAAAAACGAGCGGGATTTCAACGCCGCGGCCGGCTTTACCCAGGAACACGACCGGCTGCCCCGCTATTTCCAGACCGAACAGTTTCCGCCCCACGACATCACCTTCGGCGTCAAGGATCAGGATCTGGATACGGTGTTTAACTGGTAAACTTTTGTAATGTCAGGATATAAACTGATGACTTAGCCCCCTTCGCCCTTGTCGCTCCGAGATGCGGCATCGGTTTGGAGGGGGCTTTTTCTCTAATGGGAAAAGCTCGCGCTAGTTCTGCGAACAGAAAGGATCTTGATATGTCAACGGTATTAAGCCAGATCGCGGATGACATCCTTGATCTGCCCCCATCTGATCGTGCGTTTTTAGCGCACCGTCTGATTCAGAGTCTCGACGACCAAACCGACCCGGACGCGGAGGCCTTATGGATGGAAGAGATTGGTCGGCGATCGTCCGAAATCAAAGAAAACCGCGTCGATTGTCGCCCGATCGATGATGTGATCTCAAATATTCGCCGTAAGCTGGACAGTGCGCGTTCCCAGTCATCCTGACGCGGATCTCGAACTTGAGGACGCTGCGTTTTTCTATGAAAAACGTGCAGAGGGATTGGGCGATGATTTGCTTGACGACGTTGACGATGCCATAGAACGCATTGCCGCGCATCCGACATTATACCGAATTGTGTGTGGTCAGGCACGTCAGGTGCGGCTTCGTCGTTTTCCATACAACCTTGTTTATGAAGCGCACGGGGACGATATTTTCATTCTTGCGTTGGCCCACGTTCGTCGCCGACCTTTTTACTGGCGCCATCGCCTATGATGAAAATCGGATTGTGGGAGATGGATCGAAATCCCCCTTCACCCATGTCGCTCCAAGATGCGGCACAGGTTTGGAGGGGGCTTTTTCTCTAATGGGGAAAGGCGCGTGTCAGTAATGAGAACAGCTGATGATAACGGATTTTGGGTACGGCCCTGAAAGGGCGTCACATACCAGACCAGGGCATCGCCCTGGGGGCGGCTAATTATAAACCTTCAAAAACATAACTCAGATCAATCTTAACGTCTTCAAAAGGGGCTATGTTTACCTTTTTTAAGTCTTTTTCTTCTTTGCATTGAATAGAAAAATCTACTTTATATTTACTATCTACTAATATGTAAGTAATAATTGTTTTGTCTTCAGGATAAATTATCCAGTAATATGGCACTTGATAGCTCTGTAACAACAAAAAATTATGAACGGTGTCCTTGTTTTCATGTCCTGGTGAAATTACTTCACACACCCAATCTGGTTTTATCTCTGTAATACCCTTAGGCATATTAGGAACTCGTTCTTTTCTCCATCCCGCCAAATCATGACATGGACATTGATGCTCGTTGTATCTGACACTAACTTCTGTTACTATCCACCAACCTCCATCAGAATGACTTTTTTTATTGTAAGGTAAGATTTCGCCCCAAGTTTTAGATTGAACAGCCCCATGTTCAAAACGAGGCAAAGAACGCTGTAATATCTCTCCATCAATAAGCTCCACTCTTTCATCTTCTGATAGAAGTAAATCATCGATTGTTTTTAATTTTTTTGCTTCCATTGTATTGCTTCCCTATCTCCCCCTTCACCCCATGTAGAAAGCCGTGTCAGGGATGAAGGGGTCTGGTTTTATATATTTGATTTAGAAGGGAATATCGTCATCCGGCGGCTCCTGGGATGACGACGGCGCGCTGCCCCCGGATGGGGCCGGGGAAGAGGGCTGGGGAGGTTTGTTGGAGGAACCGCCGCCTCCCGATGAAGACCCGCCCCCGTCATAGGAGTCGGCCCGGGTTCCCAGCATCAGCATCTGATTGGCGAGAATCTCCAGGCTGAACCGCTTGTTGCCGTCCCTGTCCTCCCACTCGTTGGTTTGCAATCGCCCTTCGACATAAACCTGCTTGCCTTTTGAAAGGTACTCCCCGCAGACTTCGCCCAGTCTTCCGAAAGCGGCGACGCGGAACCAGAGCGTTTTGTCCTCGCCTTTAACCTTTTCGGTGACGGCCACCGAAAAATTGGTCACGGCCAGGCCGTCCGGCGTGTAGCGCACCTCCGGATCCCTGCCCAGATTGCCGATGATCGTCATTTTGTTTAACCCTGCCATTTAAATCCTCCTCTCCTGGTGATTTGCATTAACGGTCTTTGATTGGGTGATACAGAAATCCGGGGCCTATGTCAATGTTTCGGTCCGCCCGACGCCTTCCCGTCCGGTGGAAGATCCGTCTCCGGAGACGCCGTCGCGTCCTCCGCATCCGGACCTTTGTGCTTTCCGATGAGATCCGCCTTGATTTTAAGAAATTCGGCTTCGGTGACCACGCCGTCGTTTTTGAGTTGGGAAAGCTCTCTTAATTGTCCCACCACATCGTCCCGCGGCGGGGATGCCGGCGGTTCCGGCAACAGCCCCCCGTGGTCGGGCCCCTGGAGCAGAGGCGGGAATTCCCCGTTGCCCGGATAACGGCCCCCGTAGGTAAAGGTGAGCATCCCTTTTAAAACAGAAATTTGAACGGGTTCGCCCTGTTTCATCGTTTCCCGGACCGCCTGCCCCGTCCGGAATCCATCCCGCCGAACCCGCAGGTAGGATCGGATAGCGTACCGGATCAAAAAAAAGAGGACCAGGATGCCGACGGCGATTCCGCCGTAAATGATGGCGTATTTGAGTTCGAGCACGCCCTGGATCAGGACCACCACGAAGGCGGCCAACAAGGGGATGGCGAACAACCCGATCAGTATGATATAAAAGAGTCCCAGGCTCGAGAGCATGTAGGTCTGGCGCTTCAGATAATCGCCTTTTTTTTCCGTCATAGATCCTCCAAAAGGGTTGACGCAGCTCTCGACAGTGATAAAAAAAACACGCGCCCAACGCAACACAATTTTCGATGTGACGGGATATGGGCCGATGGAAACATCGAACGGAGGTAAAGGGAAACCATGGAAAAAATCGACGATCAACAAGATATCAAACCGGAAATCGCGCCCGCTTTTCAAAGCCGCGTGGTCCGCCTGTTGACCCTGCTCTTCGCGGTGTCGATCATTTTCGCCTTCTGGCTCATCAGCTATGACGAGATGATCAAGGCGTTTATCGGCATCCTGATCATTAACGGATGGTTTTTCACCATCCTGATGCTCCATCTTCAAGGCAAAATCCTGTTTCTCGACGATATCGAAAAGATGCGGAAACAATGCGGCGGCCCGTCCGACGGCCGCCCTGAACCCACGAAGGAGGGCTGAAATTATGAACGATTTGTCCATGCATGTTGAAACCGTCGAGGTCTCCCTGGCCGTGGGCGTGGATATCCAGGACATCACATCCGATCTGCGCCGCCTTGCGGCGTCCGCCGGCATCCAGGACGGATGCTTGAACGCCACAGTGGTCGGCTCCACCGGATCGCTGACCACCATCGAATACGAACCCGGCGTCGTGGAGGATATGCGGCGGGCCATCGACCGGATGGCCCCGCCCGGCATGGAATACGAGCACGAAAAGGCATGGCACGACGGCAATGGCCACAGCCATGTTGGGGCCGCTCTTATAGATCCTTCGCTCTCCATCCCCATCCGGAACGGCAGTCTCGTTCTGGGGACGTGGCAGCAGGCCGTGGTGATCAACCACGACAACCGGGCCCGGAAACGGCGGGTGGAGGTGACGGTGATCGGTCGATGAGGGGTGGTTTTTTTGCCGACTCGAAAGGAGATTCCATGACTAACGGTCGCTTGCGCTTTATTTGGGCCATGGCAGCCATCTTGATGCTTTTGCCGGCGGCGGTTTCCGCCCAAACCAGTTTGCTCCCGACCCTCCGGATTTCCACGGAAAACGTCGGATCCCATGTCCAGACGGAGGCGGTCCGGCGGTTCGCCGAAGAACTGGCGCGGCTCACCGAGGGACGGCTTAACGTGACCCACCAGTGGGACGCCCGGATGTTCCGGGACCGGGATATCCTCTACGCCCTGAACCAGGGAAAGGTGGAGATGGCCGTTCCCGGCACCTGGCACATCGGCCGGTTCGAACCCAATGTCGGCATTTTTCTGTTGCCGGCTTTTTACGGGCGGGAGGCGTCGGAGATCCACGCCATTGTCGACGGTCCCGTGGGCGACCGTATCTCGGACTCCATCGAAACGGCGCTTTCGGTGAAGGTGATCGGCCGCTGGATCGATCTGGGCCACGCCCATCTGTTCACCGTCAACACGCTCATTGTTCGTCATGAAGACATCCGGGGGATGAAGATCCGGGTCGCCGGGGGCCTCGGCAACGCCCTGCGCATCGAGGCTTTGGGCGGCGATCCCATGATCATCTCCTGGCCCGACCTGCCCCCGAAGCTGACCCAGGGCGTGGTGGAGGGCGTGCTCACCAGCTTCGAGACCGTCGCCAGCGCCGGGCTCCAGGACCACGGCATTCGATACGCCTTCGCGGACAAGCAGTATTTCCCCCAATACGTGCCCATGATCCGCCGGGCCTTTTGGGACCGGATGCCCGCCGATCTCCGGGCGATCATTCTCCGGACCTGGGAACAGCAGGTGGACGGGGCGCGAAAGGCGGCGGCCGAAGCACAAAAGGCGGCCCGGGAAACCCTTTCCAAAAGCGGGGTCGTCATCAAGGAGCCCGGGCCGGCCGACCTCCGGAAATGGCGGCGGACCTTGATGGCCCGTCAGGCGGAAATGGCCCGGAAGATGAAGATCGATCCCGACCTTCAGGACGACGCGCTCAAATGGTTTCCCGGGGAATAACCGTTATGGCGGCATTGGAAAGATCCCTGGAAGATCTCCTGGCGCGACGCGGATTTATCGTCATTCTGCTCGTTTCCGTCATCTTCTGCCTGCTGGTTCTCATCGCCTTCACGGCCAAATCGATGGTCGACAGCCGGGCGCGGGCCCTGGAGATCGCCGCCGTCACCTCCCAGATCCAGGCCCAGTTGCTGGCCGAGCATGCCTCCAGTCAATTCCAAACCATCGACCTGACCCTCCAGGCCCTGCTGGAAATGATCCGGAACGGGGAACGAAGCGGCCGAACGAAAGAGTCGGACGTTCCCGGCTTGATCCGGCGTCGGGTCATGTTCATGCCACAGATCGAAAACGTCCTGCTGGTCGACGCGACCGGCGAAAAGCGGTACGCCATCGATCCCGGCGACGATGTGGCCGGCATCGCGTTCGACGCGTCGTTTCTGCCCAAACACCGGGATGCGTGGATCGACTTCCAGATCGCCGGCGCCGCGGACGAACGGGGCCGGTTCCGGCTGGCCTTCAGCCGGCGCATCGATGGGCCGGACGGCGCCTTCGGCGGAGCACTGGTCGCCGTCGTCAACCCGTCCTTTTTCCGCCGCCGGTATGAAGAATACACATCGTCTGACGTGGAGGCCGTGGCGCTTTACGACGCCTCGGGCCGCGTCGTTTCCACCTTTCTCGACCCGGCGTTGGCCGATGGCGAGGATCAGGCCCGTTTCGACCGGGTCGGAGACATGCCGCTGCTGTCGTCGGTTCCCGCCAACCTGCTGTTCGAAGGCGGCTTGAGGGGCGGCGAGACCGTGGACGCGGTTTTCGCGCTCTACCAGTTGAACCATTTCCCGTTCCACATCGGTCTGGCCTACGGCAAAACACGGCTCCTGGCGCCGTCCCGCCTCGAGACGCGGCGGCACGCGGCCGTGATCGTCTTCGCCGCCCTGCTGGCGGCGGTGCTCGCGTTTCTCGCCCGATACCAGGTCGCCCGCCGGAAGCGGACGGAAAACGCCCTCCGGAAGAGCGAGAGCCGGACCCTGCTCATGACCATGCTCCGGGAGATCGCCCTGTCGGCGAACCGCGCCCATTCCGTCCGGGAGGCGCTGGACGGCTGTCTTCCCCAGATCCTGGCGTATACCCGATGGCCGCTGGGGGCGGCGTGGACCCTGGAATCCGAGGATGGCGAGGAACGGTTGATCCTGTCCGCCAGCCATGCAAGGTCCGGCGACGTCGGATCTATCCATCCGTCGGCCGGCGGGGCCGATTTCTCCGCCTTTTCCGCTTTTCGCGAGCCCTTGTGGATTCCATCGCTGGACGACGGACCCCACCGGTCGGCGCTGGCGTTCCTCTCCGACGCCGGCATGACGAGCGGCATCCTGGCGCCGGTGATGCGCGGCGACCGCGTCGCGGCCGTGCTCGGTCTTTTCACCCGTCGCCGCCCCGAACCGGACGATGATCTCGCGGGCGTGATCCAGCAGGCCCTGGCCCCCATCGGACAGATGATGGAGCGGCTCCGGGCCGAGGAGGCCCTGCGGGACCGGGAAGCGCTCTACCGGCGGATGTTCGAAACCACCCTGGCGGTCAACCTCCTCGTCGATCCCCAAACCGGCGCCGTCGTAGACGCCAACCGGGCGGCCTGCGCTTTTTACGGCTATCCCAAGCCGGACATGCTGCGGAAGACGATCTTCGACATCAACACCCTCGCGCGGGAAGGGACGGCCGCCGCCATGTCGGACGCCCTGTACGGCCGGCGCGGCTATTTCGAATTCACCCACCGGCTTTCATCCGGGGAGACCCGTCATGTGGAGGTCTACTCCGGCTCGATGGTGGTGAAGGGGAAAACCCTGCTCCATTCCATCATCCACGACGTAACTGATCGGAAACAGCTTCAAGAGGAGTTGATCAAGGCCCGAAAAATGGAAGCCGTCGGCGTGCTGGCGGGCGGCATCGCCCACGACTTCAACAATTTGCTCTCGGTGATCCTGGGCAATCTGGAATTGGCGAAAGACGACCTGGAGCCGTCTCATCCGGCGATGGACGTCATGGATGAAGCGGAAGCGGGGGCGCATCGGGCCAAGGACTTGATCCGCACATTTCTGGTCCTGTCGGGGTCAACCGGCAAACATCGGGAATCTTTGGATGTCGGGGAGACGCTCCGCGCGGCGATCGCCCAGGCGACGTTGGGCGGCGATACGATCTGTCGCTTTGAACCGGCCGCCAGGCTGCCGCCGCTGTGGGCAAACCGGGAGGGTCTGCTCCTGGTCTTCCGGAACATCCTGACCAACGCCGACGAGGCCATGCCCGGGGGCGGAACGATATGGATCAAAACGCGGATCGTTCCGGGGGCCGATATCCCCATGACCCAAACGACGCCCCCGCGGGAAACGTGTGTCCGCATCGACATCGAGGACGAGGGCGTGGGCATCCCCGAAGAACGGCTGCCGCAGATTTTCGATGCGTACTATTCGACAAAGGAGCGGGGAATTCAGAAAGGGATGGGGATGGGCCTCGCCGTGGTTCAGTCCATCGTCCAGGCGCACGGCGGGCGCATCGAGGCGGCCTCGACGTCCGGGGGCGCCGCCTTCCGGGTCTATCTGCCGGCGGCCGATTCAACGGGGCGGGAAGCCGGGTCCGGTTCGCCTCTCCACCCGTGCGGCCAGTCCGGCGATGATACAGGTTGATTTCCGGCTGCGCGCGAAGCCGATATGGCCGGGCACACAAAAATTTTTAGAGCCTATCCGAAAACCGCAAAAGGAGCGCGGATGACCCAACAAATGCCCACATTGTTTGTATCCCACGGACCGCCCACCCTGGCGATTCTGGACGCCCCGGCGGCGACGTTTCTCAAAGAACTGGGGGCCCGACTGCCCCGGCCCCGGGCGATTCTGTGCATCTCCGCCCACTGGGAGGCGTGGCGGCCCACGGTTTCGGGTCCAGCGGCGCCATCGACGATCCATGATTTCGGCGGTCCGCCTCAGCTCTTCGACCTCCACTACCCGGCGCCGGGGAACCCCGCATTGGCCGGGCGGGTCGTTGAACTGCTGAAGGCGGGCGGCCTGGACGCCGGCATCGACCTGGAGCGGGGGCTGGACCACGGCGCCTGGGTTCCGTTGCGTCTGATCTATCCGGAGGCCGACATCCCGGTTCTCCAGGTGTCGATTCAGACGGAAACCGATCCGGCCCACCATTTCGCCCTCGGCCGGGCCGTGGCCCCGCTCCGGAAGGAGGGCGTGCTGATTCTGGGCAGCGGCGGCGCCACCCACAACCTGCCGGAAATCCAGGGGCATCGGATGACCGGGCCGCCCGTCGATTACGCCGAAGCCTTCGACGCCTGGCTGGAGGAGGCCATCAGGGACGGGCAGACCGAGTCCCTTTTGAACTACGAGGCGGAGGGGCCGTACGCCGCGCGGAACCACCCGTGGCCGGCCGAGCATTTTCTGCCGCTGTTCGCGCCCCTGGGCGCGTCCGGGGAGGGCGTCGCCGGACGGCCCCTGCACCGATCCTTCATGTACGGCCTGCTTTCCATGGCGGCGTACCGATGGGACGGGTGACCCATGATCCGCCTGGGCTACGCCTGCATCAATACCCAACTGCCGTCCCCCAATCGCACCTGCCGGCTCCGGAACGCCTCGCCGGAGCGAATCATTGAACTGGCGCGGTGCAATCTCGAAGCCCTTTATGAGATTCTCCAGTGGAATCTGGACCACGGCGTTCAGGTGTTCCGCATCTCGTCGGAAACCATCCCCTTCGGCTCCCATGAGATCAATAGGGTGGACTGGCCCGAAATACTGGGACCGCGGCTGGACCGGATCGGCGCCTTCATCCGGGAAAACGGCATGCGGGTCTCCATGCACCCGGGGCAATATACGGTGCTCAATTCTCCCAAACAACGGGTGGCGGACAACGCCGCCGCGGAGCTGGTCTACCACGACCGGCTCCTGGAGGGGTTCGGCCTGGACGCCCGTCACAAGATCGTGCTCCACGTGGGCGGGGTTTACGGCGACCGGGAGGCGGCCGCCCGGCGGTTCACCGACGCCCACGCCCGGCTTCCCGAGCCGGTCAAGCGGCGGCTGATCATCGAAAACGACGAGAAAAACTTCACCGCCGAAGCGGTTCTGGCCATCGCCGGGGAGGTGTCCATCCCCATGGTCTTCGACGCCTTCCACCATGCCTGCCTGCCCTCCTTCGAAGGCCGATCCCCGCGCTGGATCATCGAACGGGCCGCGGCCACATGGTCCGCGGAGGACGGGCGGCCCAAGATCCATTATTCCGACCAGTGGGTGGGCAAGCACGCCGGGGCCCATTCGGAATCCATCGATCTCAAAGCGTTTCGGCGATTTTATGAAACCATCCGGGACATGGACCTGGACGTCATGCTGGAGGTCAAAGACAAGGAACGCTCCGTGCTGGCCGTCTATGACGAACGCCCCGAACTGGCCGGAGAAGGGTCCGCCCGGACATGAAGATCCTGTTGGTATACCCCCACTGAGATCGGAAG
>JAABTM010000211.1 GCA_011389855.1 Desulfobacteraceae bacterium | reverse complement strand
CTCTTCCGATCTATGTCTCTGAAATCAAGGCGTTTTAAAAAGCGATGAGTAAACGAGCGCATGGCGACGGTCCCCGGCCTGGGCCGGGTCGCGGCCGGGAGCGTCCCGCCCCATGATTGACGCCGCCATCCACCTGACGCTCCACTTCGTCGTCCCCGGCCTCATCGCCCTGTGGGGGTTCCGGGATCGATGGCGCAGGGCATGGCTCGTCATGGTCGCGACCATGATCGTGGACCTGGACCACCTCCTGGCCGATCCGGTTTTCGATCCGTCCCGGTGCAGCATCGGATTCCATCCGCTCCATTGCTGGCCCGCCATCGGTCTCTATCTGGCCATGACCGCGATGCCGGCCACCCGGCTGATGGGGATTGGGTTGCTGATCCACATGGGCCTGGATGGGCTGGATTGCGTCGGAGTTCCCTGACGGCTCAAAAAAAGAAAGGAGACCACCTCACATGCCCAACAACCAGGATCGCCCCCTGATCGGCGTGGGCGTCATCGTCATGCGCGAAAACAGGGTGCTGCTGGGCAGGCGGCGAAACGCCCACGGGGCCGGAACCTGGCAGTTTCCGGGCGGCCACCTGGAATTCAACGAATCCATCGAGGAATGCGCCCGGCGCGAGGTGTTCGAGGAGACGGGCCTGCGCATTCAAAGCCCTCGGCGCGGCCCGTACACCAACGATATCTTCCCCGACGACGGCAAACACTACGTGACCCTCTATGTGCTGGCCTACTGCGGCAGCGGCGAGCCGACGCTCAGGGAGCCGGACAAGTGCGACCGGTGGGACTGGTTTTCGTGGGACGACCCGCCGAGGCCGCGATTCATCCCCCTGGCGAATCTGTTGGCGCGGGGGTTCGATCCTTTCGCGGGAGGGGACCGGCCGCCGGAGACACCGCCGAAGGTCGCCAATATTTTTTCGGAAATCCCGGAAGAGCTGGCTGAAGAGACATTTGAAAACATCCTTAAATCAGACCGTTTCCGGGTCGAACGGATCGTCTCCAGGGGACACGCATCCCCCCAAGGGTTCTGGTACGATCAGGAACAAAGCGAATGGGTGATGGTGCTGAAGGGTAACGCCGGCTTACGGATGGAGGGCGTGGAAGGGGTCGTCCGACTGGAAGAAGGGGACCATTTGAACATCCCCGCCGGCGTCAAACACCGGGTGGAGTGGACGGATCCGGAAGGGGCCACGGTGTGGCTGGCCGTTCATTACCCATAGGATCGGGCGGTTTTGCTTCCCATTCCCATTAATCCCAATTGGGTATGGAAAAGTCTTGTATCTCAGGGTATACTCGGGGTCAACCAAAGGATGGTCGGCGGAGGGCGCCGTCATCGGAAAGGAGAGGGATAAGACATCGTATGGACCCAGCGCGCATCGCCTATCTCAAAAAAGACTACGTCCAGGGCTTCCCCGCCTACTGCGGGTTCGAGGTCGCGGCCGTGGACGACGGCCTTTTTCAGACCCGGCTGGCCGTCCGGCCGGAGCACCGCCAGCAGGACGGCTTTGTCCACGCCGGGGTCATCGCCACCATGGCCGATCACACCGCCGGATATGCCGCCTACACCATCGTCTCCGGGGAATTCCGGATTCTTTCCATCGAATTCAAGATCAATTTTTTCAAGCCGGCCGCCGGCGACGAACTGGTCTGCCGGTCGAAAGTGATCAATCCGGGCAGGACCGTCATCGTCTCGGAATCCGACGTTTTTTCGGTCTCCGGCGACCGGGAAAAGCGAGTCTCCCGGGCCACCGTCACCTTGATGGCGGTGCCGACTGCCAATTTGGCTCAATAGCGCAACGAAAGGAAATCTCATGCCCATCGGCCATACCCTCGTTTTGTGGTGCAGTCTCCTCGCCGCCGCGCTTGCGGCCTTTCCCTCCTTTTCCAACGCCCGGGGAGAGATGGAGACCCTGGCTCAGGACAACGCCGCATTCGCCCTGGATCTCTACGATCAGCTCCGAACGGACGAAGGCAACCTCTTCTTTTCGCCCCACGGCATTTCAACGGCCCTGGCCATGACTTACGGCGGGGCCCGGGAGGAGACCCAAGCTCAGATGAAAGAGGCCCTGCGGTTTTCGCTGGAGGAAACGGCCCTCCATAAGGCGTTTTCGGCCCTCGAAACCCGATTGAACGCGCTTCAGGAAACCGGAGACGTCGAACTGCTCGCCGCCAATTCGCTGTGGCCCCAGGAAGGCGCGCTCCTGGACGCCTATCTGTCCCTCATCGAAACCCATTACAACGCGGCCGTGGAACCGGTGGATTACACCGGGGCATCGTCCCGAAAGAGGGTCCGAAAGCGCATCAACGCCTGGGTGGAGGGGAAGACCCGGGACAAGATCCAGGATCTCATCCCCAAGGGCATTCTCGACGCGCTGACGCGGCTGGTGCTGGTCAACGCCATCTATTTCAAGGGAAACTGGACGCTTCCGTTCGACAAAACGGCCACGTCGGAGGCCCCTTTCCACACCACCCCGGAATCCCGGGTCGCCGTCCCCATGATGCACCAGAAAGAGACGTTTCGGTATGGGGAGATCGAGGGCCGTCTCCAGCTTCTGGAACTGCCCTACGGCGAGAGGGGGGATCTCTCCATGCTCATCGTCCTGCCCGCGGCCATCGACGGGTGCGGCGGGGTGGAGGCCGGCCTCGATCCGGACACCCTTTCAGACTGGCGACGTCGACTGCGCCGGAAAAAAGTCGAGGTCTACCTGCCCAAATTTAAAATATCGGATGAATTTCGCCTGGACAAAATCCTCCGGAACATGGGGATGACCGACGCCTTCGATCCGCAAAAAGCCAATTTCGCCGGCATGGACGGCCGGCCCGACCGCCTCTACATCACAGCCGCGATCCACAAAGCCTATGTGGATGTGAACGAAAAAGGGACGGAAGCCGCAGCGGCCACCGCCGTGGTGGTGGGGGCGAGGTCCGTGATGGCCCCGGAACCGCCCCCCGTCTTCCGCGCCGATCGCCCCTTCCTGTTTTTCATCCAGGAAAACCAGACCGGCGCCATACTTTTCATGGGCCGTGTCGCCGATCCCACAGCCGAAGCGGACTGATCGCCGCATGACCGTGAGGATTACGACATGAAGCGCCCCGCCTGGGGCTCCAGACCGCCCTTCTTTCCCGCCCGGCGGTGAGCGACGCGTTGAACCCGGGCGACCGCATCGGCGAATTTTGCCGCACCACGGCCGCTATCTTTACGAAAAAGCCTCCCAACCCAAGACGCTCTGGGTCGTGGACGACTGCGAGCACATGGCCATCTGTCGCAAACTGACGGACTTTTTGATCCGGCATCTGTCATAGAAAGGCATCGAACCCATGGCAACCGACCCCAACGACCGATTTAAATACGCCATCGTCCGGCAGCCGGCCCCCAATTTCGGAGACGGCCTCACCACCGCCGTCGGGATGGAACCGCCGGACCCCGACCGGATGATGGCGCAGCACGCCGCCTACGTGGCCCTCCTGAAAGAACTCGGACTCTTCATCTGGCCCATTGACGCCGACCCCGCTTTTCCGGACGGCCATTTTGTGGAAGATACGGCGGTGGTCTTTCCCGAAGCGGCGATCATCGCACGCCCGGGCGCCCCATCCCGCCGGGGAGAGACGGAGGTCGTGGCCCCCGCCCTGGCCCAGTTCCGGGACCTTCATTTCATCGAACCGCCGGGCGAACTGGACGGCGGGGATGTGTTAAGGGTCGAGCGCCGTTTTTTCATCGGCTTGTCTCACCGCACCAACGAGGCGGGGGCCGATCAGATGGCCGCCATCCTCCGGAAATACGACTATGCCGTTACACCGGCGCCGGTGGGCGACGGCCTTCACCTGAAAAGCGGCGTCACCCATGTCGGAGACGGGCGCCTGCTGACGACGCCCGCCTTCGCGAACAACGCCGTTTTCTACGCTTTCGAAAAAATCATAGTGGAGCCGGATGAGGCCTATGCCGCCAACACCCTGCTGATCAACGATCATCTCGTCATGCCCGCCGGATTTCCGAAAACCCGCCGGCAACTGGAACCGCTGGGACGGGAGATCCGGGAGCTGGAGATGAGCGAAGCCCGGAAGATGGACGGCGGGTTGACCTGTCTTTCCCTCCGGTTTTGAAGATGGCCCTCCGATGACCGACGCATCCAATATCCCGGCCGCTAAGATCCGTCCGCGGAAGCGGGTCTCGCTCATGTGGCTCGTCCCCGCCGCGGCCTTCATCGCCGCCGCCGTCCTCGCCTGCAACGCGCTTTTTTCGGAAGGCGTTCCCATTGAAATCCGGTTCGCCCAGGGCCACGGCATCCAGGTCGACGACGCGGTCCGGTACCGGGGCATCCGGATCGGCCGGATCACAGCGGTCCGCCTCGCCGCCGATGGACGGGCCGTGGAGATCGCGGCCCGCCTCGATCCCTCCGCCCGGGAAATGGCACGGGAGGGGAGCCGGTTCTGGATCGTCCGGCCCCAGGTCTCCATCCGGGGCCTGTCCGGGCTGGATACGGTGATCGGCGCCAACTACATCAACGTTCGTCCCGGCGGCGGGCCCTTCAGGGACCGCTTTACCGGGCTGGAAGACCCGCCCCATCCCGCCGTCGTCGCGCCCGGCAGCCTGACGGTGACGGTAACGGCCCCGGAAAAAGGACGGCTGCGGCCCGGCGCGCCGGTCGCCTACCGGGAGATGGCCATCGGCGTGGTCTCCCGTGTGGCCCTGTCCCGGGACGCGGGATCGGTGACGGCCGAGATCTACATCGCCCCGGAAAACGTCCCGCTCATTCGACGCCGCACGCGCTTCTGGCGGGCCTCCGGGGCCCGGCTGTCCGCCGGGTTCACCGGATTCGATTTCCAGCTCGATTCGGTGCAGGGGTTGATCGACGGCGGCGTCAACATCTCCGTCCCGCCCGATCCCGGCCCGTCCGCGCTCCCCGGCCACCGGTTCCGCCTTCACGACCGGCCCGACCCCGACTGGCTGGCCTGGCGGCCGGCCCTGAATCTCCCCGGAACGGAACACGCCCCTCTCCCCCGGCCGGTCCGGATCGCCGCCACCCAGGAGAAACGGTTGCTGGGATGGGACCGGGACGTCCACCGCCGGGGATGGGTCCTGCCGGTGGACGGCGGGCTGCTGGGGCCGGCGGATCTCCTGGGCCCCGCCGAAGCGGGCGGGCCGGTTCGGCTCCGCCTTCCGGAGGCGGATCACGCGGTCGCCGTCCCGGCCGCCCCGGAACCCCGGGGGGCCGGTCTGGTCCGCTTGCCCTTCCCCCATCCCTATCCGGCCTGGCCGCCGGAGCGTCAACGGCGGCCGACCGGGCCCGAAGACACCGTCGTCATCGGCGATCCCCGGCAGCCCTCCCGTTTTCTATCCGCGGATCGCTACATCCAAAACGGCGACCACTGGGCCGTGGATCCGGACCTTCCCTTCAGCGACGACTGGCACGGCGCCGCCGTGGTTTCGGATCGGGACGGCGCGGTGATCGGGTTTCTGCTGAAAGACGGCGACGCGGTTCGGGCGGCCCTCCTCGATGGGCAAGCCGCCCACGGAACAGCCTCCCATTTAAAGAGGCAACTATGATATCGGCCCTTTTTTATATCACCGGCATTGTCGTCGTCCTGGCTTGCATGGGCGCTTTTTACAGTTATTTCCGCCGATATCGGCGCATCCGGAAGACGGAAACCACACCCATCGGCGAGGTCCGGACCGGCTGTTTCGAAATCAAGGGCCGCATCGTCGCGCTGGAAGGGGCCCTTTCTTCGCCGGTGTCCGGAACCCCCTGCGTCTTTTACGATGTCGCCATCGTCGCAGGCCGCCGAAGCCGATGGTTTTCCAAGGGACAATCGATGATCCAGGACAAATCCCACCACCCTTTCATCATCGAAGATGAGACCGGCGCCGCGGTCATCGACCTGAAAGGCGCCGAATACGCCCTCAACCTCGACCGAAAACGCCGGGTCGCCAGGGCCAAATCCACGGACCCGTCCGTGAACGCCGTCCTGGACCACTACAATCTGTCCAACAAGATCGGAGACACATCCAGAGAGGGGGTGATGCTTTACGAGACCTTCCTTGAAGAAGGGGACGAGTTGTACGTTCTCGGATACGTCAACCGGTTCGAAGGGGACCGGCCCGTCTTCACCTCCGGGGACTGTTCGCTTCTCATCTCCGATAAATCGGAAAAAAAGCTCATATACCATACGATCCTGTACACATCCCTTTATCTGCTTCTTTTCCTTTTGATAGTCTTCCTGGTGGTCATCTATTACCTTATGGACAAACACCCTGGCTGAAAGGGCGAACGGGTCGGACTCCGGCGTTTGTACGGGCGACTCCCGGACGCCTTTTACCAGGCCGCCGGGTATGGGCGGCAGATCGGGGCCACCGCATCCTGCTGGCCCGGTCCACCCGGTTCAAAGGATCAAAGCTGTTCAGCGTCCTGGCCGGATATGTCGAAGTGGGGGAAACCCTGGAAGACTGCGTGCGGCGGGAGGTCCGGGAGGAGGTGGGCATCGAAATCCGGAACATCCGATATTTCGGCAGCCAGCCCTGGCCCTATTCCAGCTCCCTGATGATCGGCTTCACCGCGGAATACGCCAGCGGCGAGATCACGCCCGACCGGACGGAAATCGCCGAAGCCGACTGGTTCGCCGCCGACAACCTGCCCGAGATACCCGGATGGGGGTCCATTGCCAGGCGGTTGATCGATGGGTTTGTGGGGCGTGTTACAAATGAATGAGCCGGGTCCCCATGGTCGGCGGAGTTTTCCCTTGCCCTGGTCCATGGCTCATTCTGAAGAAAGTCATGTTTTTTCTTGACAGAGGACCCATTGTGTCAATAGTGTGAAGCTAATATATGCAGCAACTTTTATGCTTTTGAGAGAAAAAAGGAAGGGGGAGGACATGTTCGCCGCCACAAACACCTTGGATGGTAAGCAAGGCTTTCAGGAAGCTTATGAACGCATCAGAGATATAACCAGCCGTCTCAATAATCATTTAAGTATATTTTGGGCGCCTAAAATTATCGTTTCTATGCTCAAAATCAAAAAAAAGGCGCGAAAATTACGAGATATAATGTTGATTTGCGAAGAAAAATGCGATAGCTTTCCACGATGTTTCAACAAAGACTATTATCCTTTTTCAAAGATGGTCAGAGATGAACATATAAAATTGTTAGATAGCATTAATGCATCTAACCCTTTGTTTTTAAGAAAGACATTCGCCTATTTTGTAGAAGATTCTTTGATTGAATGGGATGAACTCACTGAAGACTGCCTAATCGGAGCGGATAATGAAATCAGAAACTTGGTGGAGAGCATCGCTGAGCGAGTTTGATCTTTTTTATTTAGCGTAAAACCTCCAATATAAAGTATTATGTTACATAACAAACTTGTTGGAGGTTTTTTTTATGCCAAAAATACATTATACCGAATTTTTCCAAAATAAATTTAATAAGACATTAAAAAAATACAAAAAATCACAAAACAGAATCCAAGAGGAAATAAATTCAACGGACTCGACCGACGGCGATGTTATTCCGGGCCTACGCCTCGGAGATGAATTAAGATTAAGAAAAGTAAGGATTAGACTACCAGAATATAAAACGGGAAAAAGCGGAAGTCTCCGCTTTATTTTTCTGTTTATTCAGCCAAAAGACACGATTGTTCCTGTAACGATATATAAAAAAGGAACGTATGCGAACGAACAGAAAGCGATTGAAGAGATAAAGAAAAGTTTAAAAGAAGTGTTAAAAGAAATTGGTTTTCAATAGAAAAGGATTCTCTGCGGTTATGGCGCGTCAAATCCATAACCGCTTGTTTTTCTGGTGCCTGGGACGAGAATCGAACTCGTACATGGACTAAGCCATAAGGGATTTTAAGTCCCTTGCGTCTACCTGTTCCGCCACCCAGGCGCGTTTTTTGTTTTTAGCCTTTAAATCCCGGATTGTCAAGTCGCGCGACGAGGGCCGCCGCATGAATCTTGTTTCGATCACCCGTTCGACTCGACGGTGAAGGCGTGCATGACGCCGTGGCACTTGCAGGCGGTGGTCATCAGGACGGGGCCGTCGGCAGACAAGGTCGCGTCCAGGGCGCTGTAGAGGTCGCGGGGCGTGTATCCGCCGACGCCGGGGGCCAGTTGCCTGCTGCGGATGACGACGGACCGGAACTGGTCGTGTTGAAATTTCCGGAGTTCCTGAAACAGGATGCAGGGTCGGGCTTTCCCCGTGTAAGAGCAAACGCGGTCCGGTTCCGAACAGTTGGCGGGGCACATAAAATCGGCGTTGGACAGATACAGCTCTCCATTCCGTCCCCGCATCGGGTTGGGAAAACAACCCTCCACATCCGCCGGAACCGGCACGGGCCGGATGAGCTTGACGCCCCGCAGCCGGCGGCACAGCCACTCGTAGGCCAAGTGGACGGGAACGGCGGGGATGATCCACCTGGGGCCGCCCATCCGGTTCAGCCGCTCCGACAAATAATCGACGCCGTCCCGGCAGATAATGGCCCCGGTCATCGCATGGGCGTCCTCGCAGGTCAGCGGATTCTGATCGATGGCGAGGTATCGGGCGCCGATCCGGTTCCGCAGTTTGCAAAGCGCCCTCATGCCGAATCGGCCCGCGCCGACGATCCAGATTTCCGGGCCGGCCGTCATCCCCCGCAGCCCCGTCTTCCCGGTCCGGAATGTATCCGTTTCCGGCATGGCGGATGCTAAAATTTTGGCGGTTTCCATTTGTCGGCGCTTTCGCTGAGTTCGAATCGTTTGGGCTCCCTTTCCGCCAGTTCCAGTTCCAGGCGTTTGTCTTGTCGTTTCGGAAAGCAGAAATCCGGGACGATGTCGGTCCCCATGAAAATCAAGCCGAGCGCGGCGGGCAGGATGCCCTGGGTGATCAGAAAAACGAGAATCAGATGAAACTCGCCGCCGGGGATCTCGACCCATCCGCTGCCGAACACCGTCGGCAGGGCCCCGGTTATGATTCGATCCGCGGCGAAGAGCAGAATCGACCCCAACAGGCCGACGATCAGGCCGTAGCACAGGACCAGAAAGCCGATGGTTTTGGATATGATGTTGAAAATGTCCCGGATCGTCATTTCCGTACTCTTAAAAGCCTCGATTGGCGCCATCTTTCCAGCGTTATACCGAAATAAGGGCCTGTCCGAAAACCGTGGATTTCGATCCCCGGCAAGGCCGCGGCGCTTTTTCAACCGCGGGAACAGCGGTTGAGGAGATTTCTACCATCATTTACGGCTTTTTTCCATAGATTTTCCAGAGGTCGGACCCCATGCCGCCGTCGAACGGGATGCGGATCGCCCATTGTATTTCGTTGCCCTTGAAAAACCGCC
>JAABTM010000504.1 GCA_011389855.1 Desulfobacteraceae bacterium | reverse complement strand
TGAGATTTCTACCATCATTAACAGCTTTTTTCCATAGATTTTCCAGAGGTCGGACCCCATGCCGCCGTCGAACGGGATGCGGATCGCCCATTGTATTTCGTTGCCCTTGAAAAACCGCCAAAAGTTATATATTGTATGGACCATCCGGCGCGGCGGAAGCGCGCGCCGTTTTTTTACATCGACGATGGAGGCGTCGACCATGTTTCCAGGTTTTGAAAAAATTGTCGAGGATCGAATTTTGAAGGCCGAGAAAGAAGGCGCCTTCGAGGATCTGTCCGGCGCCGGCGAGCCCCTTCCCATGGAAGATTACAGCCATATCCCCGAAGACCTGCGGCTGGCGCATAAAATATTGAAAAACGCCGACTGCCTGCCCCCGGAACTGGAGACCAGAAAAGAAATCCGCCAGACCGAGGAACTGCTGGCGGGCATGTCGGACACCGCGGAAAAATACCAGACCATGAAAAAGCTCAACTTCCTGATCATGAAGCTAAATACGATCCGGAACACCTCGATCGATCTGGAGATGCCCCAGCTGTATCTGGGCAAGCTCACCGACCGCCTCGGCAAGCCCGCCAAAAAAGGCCGGGATCACATTTAACAGGATATGACAATCATAGATGGCGTCAAAAAAAAAGAAAGAGAAGAAAGCGGAAGGCGTCTTCAAGGGCGTCTTCATGGCTTACTTCATCCTCATTTTCCACCTGCTCCTTCTGGTGGCAGTGGGCGGCATGGTCCTGTTTTTCCGTGGATTTGTCGAGTACATGCTCTGGATTTTCCTGGGCGTGTCCGCACTGATCCTGGGATCCGGCGCCTACTTTATCCACCGCGTGCGCAAGGACAAGAAATCCCTCGGCGACGCGCTCCGATCCCCCAATTTCAAGGATCGATCCGTGGAGGTCAGTTTTCTCGGCGGGCTGGCGTCGGTGCGCCTGGGCGCTCCCGGCGGGGCGGCGCCGGCCGGTCCCCTGCTCGAAAACGGGGTCGCCGACCCGCAGCTGCAACTGGAAGATCCGTCCAGCATGCGGATCCGGGAACTCAACGCCCTGGCCCGCCTGCTGGAAGACGACCTGATCACCCGGGAGGAATACAACAAGGCCAAGCAGCAACTTTTTAACTCCTATTCCCGACGAGGCGGTGACCCATGAAAAAGATGACCATAGCGCTCCTTTCCGGCGGCGCGTCCTCCGAACGGGAGGTCTCGCTCAACGGCGGCAACCAGGTCTTCGAAGCGCTGGACCGGAACAAATACGACGTGGTCCGGTACGACCCCAAGACCGACCTGCCCAAACTCGTGGCGGATGCGCCCGGCATCGACGCCGCCGTAGTCATCCTCCACGGCCCCTACGGCGAGGACGGCACGATCCAGGGACTGCTCGACCTGCTGGGGATTCCCTACCAGGGTTCCGGCGTTCTGGGCAGCGCGGCGGCCATGAACAAACTGGCATCGAAACAGCTTTACGAAAAGGCGGGATTGCCGGTTCCGCGCTACATCGCCCTGCGCAGGGGGCAACCCTTCGAGCCGGACGCCATCCAGGGGGAACTGGGCCTCCCGCTGGTGGTCAAGCCGGTGAGCTGCGGATCGAGCATCGGCATGTCCATCGTCCGGTCTCCGGAGGATTTCAACGACGCCGCGGCCAAGGCATTTGAATACGACGCCGACGCGCTCGTCGAGGCATATATCGACGGCGTGGAACTCACCGGCGGGGTCATCGGCAACGACAATCCCGAAGCCCTCCCGCTCATCGAGATCATCCCCAAAGAGGGGCACGACTTCTTTGATTACGACGCCAAGTACGTCGCCGGTCGGACGGACGAGATCTGTCCGGCCCGGGTCGACGACGCGATCACCCGAAAGGCCCAGTCCTTTGCCCGGATCGCCCACACCGCCCTCTACTGCAAGGGGTACAGCCGCACCGACATGATCCTCAAGGGCCGGGATCTCTACGTCCTGGAGACCAACACCATCCCCGGCATGACTCCCACCAGCCTTTTTCCCCAGGCGGCGGCGGCGGCCGGGCTCGATTTCAGCGCGCTGATGGACCGGCTCATCGAGCTGGGCATCCAGGCCAAACAGCAATCCGTCATTTAAACCGGAGGAAACGGCATCATGAACATTTTGATCGTCGGCGGGGGCGGCCGGGAACACGCCCTTGCCTGGAAAATTTCCCAAAGCGCCCGGGTCCATAAAATCTATTGCGCGCCGGGCAACGCCGGCATCGCCTCCCTGGCCGAGTGCGTCGCCATCGACGGAGAGGATGTGGACGGCCTGGTCGAGTTCGCCAAATCCAACGCCATCGACCTGACCCTCGTGGGTCCCGAGGGACCCCTCGCCGCGGGGCTGTCCGACCGCTTTGAAGCCGAGGGCCTGCGGATCTTCGGCGCATCCCGGAAGGCTTCCCGGCTGGAGTCGAGCAAATCCTTTTCCAAATACATCATGGAGAAATACGGCATCCCCACCGCCGCCGGCCGGACTTTCACCGACCCCGAGGCGGCCCGGGCCCGCGTCCGCGAAATGGGCGCTCCCATCGTGGTGAAAGCCGACGGGCTGGCCGCGGGCAAGGGCGTCATCGTCTGCGACAGCGAGGAAGAGGCCCTCCAGGCCATCGACCAGATCATGGTCGAACGGGTCTTCGGGGCGGCGGGCGACCGTCTGATCGTCGAGGAGCGACTGGTGGGTGAAGAGGCATCCTTCCTGGCCTTAGATCGGAAGAGCAACCG
>JAABTM010000210.1 GCA_011389855.1 Desulfobacteraceae bacterium | reverse complement strand
ATATCCGCCAGTTGGTGGTATAAGGGGATGGGGGATTGGGTGTTCAGCATGTTTTTTTATTCGCTACCGTCCGTCCTTTCGATTTTTGGAGGCAGCATCGCATTTATTGGTTAAGTTGTCAAGACAAATTTTATTCCCGTTTGTTCACCATCTCACCAAAACCCGATCATCCGTGGACATTCGCTTTTTTACTTTCGCCTTTTTACCTTGACAAGCCAGTTGACAATCCTTTAGAGAATCAAGACATTTTCCTTTCCTTCACCTTATCAAAAGGATCTTCCATGGATTCCATGCCGTATGAAGCCTGCCGGGCCAAAACCACTTCGGACAACAAGCCGGGGATCACGGTGCTGGAGCACTGCCGGCAGGTGGCATGGGTGGCCCGGGCTCTGATCGACAAGGCCCATCCGGCGGTCCGGTCGATTCTTGGCGAGAATCCGGCCATCGTGGCGGCGGTCCATGACGCCGGCAAGCCGTCTCCGGGCTTCCAGAAGAAATATTTCAACGACCATCTCAAAGACCAGTGGCCGACCCTGGCGGCCATGCCCAACACGTCTTTCGTGACCGATCACACCGTCATCGGGGCCGCGGCGGTCCGGCATTACCTGAAGGCCCGGTTCTCCGTGCCGCCGCTGGCCGAGATCGTCGGGGCCCACCACGGCCGGGGGCACAAAACCATTCCCCAGACCGACGAGGGCGGGAAGTACGGCGGAAAGCCATGGGCCGGAGAGCGGCGGAAGCTCATCGATCAGCTCGTGGCGGAGTTCGGCCCCTTTCCGGCGGAGCAGCCCGGGCCGGCGGCCCGGAACGTCCTGGCCGGTCTCGTCACCGTGGCCGACTGGATCGGCTCGGACGAAGCCCATTTCCCGCCCGAAGGGCCGCCCCCGGACGCGGACCTGCCGGAACGGGCCGCCCGGGCCGTGCGGGACTGCGGGTTTCAGGTCCCGGACATCAAACCCGGCCTCTCCTTCGAGGCGGTGTTCGGGTTTCCGCCCCACCCGGTCCAGCAAACCTTCATCGAGTGCGTGGACGGGCCGGGGCTCTATATCCTGGAAGCCCCCATGGGGCTGGGCAAGACCGAGGCCGCCCTCTATGCCGCCTACCGGCTCATGGCCGGGGGCCACAACCGGGGCTTGTATTTCGGCCTGCCCACCCGGCTGACCAGCGACAAAATCCACGAGCGGGTGACGGCGTTTCTGAAAACCGTCCGCGGGGACGACGCCACCGCCCAACTGGCCCACGGACATGCCTGGCTGCGGGCCTTTCAGCATGGCGGGGAAGCCCTGTCGCCCGGCGGCGACTGGTTCTCGCCCCGGAAGCGCAAGCTCCTGTTCCCCTTCGGCGTAGGCACCATCGATCAGGCCCTGATGAGCGTGGTGCGGGTCAAACATTTCTTCATCCGGGCCTTCGCCCTGGCCGGGAAAGTGGTGATTCTGGACGAAGTCCACTCCTACGATGTTTACACGGGCTCCCTCATGGAGTGGCTGGTTCGGCAGTTGCTGGAGATCGGATGCACGGTCATCGTCTTGTCGGCCACCCTGACCGGCCGCCGTAGGTCCCGGCTCTTTTCCGAAGCGGCCCGGCCGCCGGACAGCCCGCATTACCCGTTGATCTCCCACGAAAAGGCCGGGAGCGCCGGCGCCCTGCCCGGCGAGGCCCCGGCGGACCGGACCTTTCGGGTGCGGATGATGGACCTGACGGACGCCGAAGTGGCGGCCATGGCCGTGGAGAGGGCCGCCGCCGGCCAGTGCGTCCTGTGCATAGCCGACACGGTGCCCCAGGCCCAGGCCTGGTACAACGCCGTTGCCCAGGAGACGACCGATGGCGGATTCCTGATCGGGCTCATCCATTCCCGGTTTCCCGCCTTCCGGCGCGACGAGCTGGAGACGCACTGGATTGCCCGGCTCGGCAAGGACGGAGACCGGCCATGCGGGTGCGTGCTGATCGGCACCCAGGTGCTGGAACAGAGCCTCGACATCGACGCCGATTTCCTCATCACCGAACTGGCGCCCATGGACATGATCCTCCAGCGCATGGGGCGACAGTGGCGGCACCCGAGGCCGGACCGGCCCTGCACCATGCCCGAGACCGTCATCGTCTCCGGCGATCCGGAAGGCGCGACGGACGCCGAGGGGATCATCGACGCCCTGGGCCGGAGCAACTGTTATGTCTATATGCCCTACGTCCTGTGGCGCACCCGGCGGGTTCTCATGGGACGGGATACGATCCGGCTGCCCGGGGACATCCGAGACCTGCTGGAAGCGACTTATGCCGAAGCCGCGGAGGACGAACCGGAACCGGTCGCCCGGCTCCGGGAAATGCTGGAAGCCCACCGGACCCGCCTCCGGCAGTTCGCCCAGGCCAACCGGTCGGACGTGACCGCCATGGGGATCCTGGAGGATCAGGAGGGCGTCTGCACCCGATACAGCGACCAGCCCACCACCGATGCGCTGCTGGTATCCTCGGTGGACAGCACCGGCCCCTGGGCCCGCATCGAGCCCATCGATGGCGATGGGGCCGTCGACCTCCACGCGTTCCGGCGGGACTTCGGGATCACCGCCCGCCTCCACCGGAACCTGGCATCCGTGCCGGCATGGCACTTTCAGAAGCTCGGCGGGGTCCAAAAGCCCGAATGGCTCAACCGCCATTTTTACGACCCCGTGGCGGTCCTGGTCCGGAACCCGGCGACCGGGGGACTGAGCCTGGACGGAAAAGAGACCGGCTTTACCTACGACGCCATCCGGGGCCTCATGCGGACGGCCGCTCCGGCCGGTCGGAGCGCCCCCCCGGCGCCGGAAGACGAGTACGACGACCGGGATATTTTCGATATCACCCAACACCAATGGTAAAGGAAAGAAACGATGAATCTGGTAAACGACCCGTGGATTCCGGTGGTTTTGTCCGATGGAAGTCCCGACGCCGTGGGGCTTTCGGACCTGTTTCAGCGGGCGGAGGTCATCCGGGACCTGTCCGTTGATCCGCCCCGCCGGGTGGCGCTCACGCGCCTTTTGGTCTGCATCGCCCAGGCGGCAATGAACGGGCCGAAGGATGATGAGGACTGGTACGGGCGCCGGGAACGGATTTCACCGGAAAGCGTCCGGTATCTGGACAAGTGGTCCCCGGCCTTTGAATTGCGCGGCGTCCGTCCGTTCATGCAGGCGCCGGGCCTGACCGTCGATGAGGGCAAGGAGGCGGTGCTCGACAAGCTCGACTGCCGGCTCTCCTCCGGGAACAACGCCACCTTGTTCGACCACGGCGGCGCCCCCGAAGGCCGGTGCTTCGATGAAGCCGAAAACGCCCTGAACCTGCTGACCTACCTCAATTTTTCCACCGGCGGAAAAGTGGGGCAGGTCAACTGGAACGGAAAGAAATACAGCGACTCGACCTTCGCCGCCCCCTGCATCAAGAGCGCCCATACCATCATCCGGGGCCGCCATCTGCTGGAGACGCTTTTTTTCAACCTGCTCACCCAGACCGGCGACACCAAGGCCGTCGCCCTGATGCCCAACGGCCGGTGGGGCCGCCCTGTCTGGGAACGGTTTCCCGATAGCGTCGAAGACTCGGAAGCCTTTGAAAACGCCGCCCAAACCTATCTGGGGCGACTCGTGCCGCTCTCCCGGTTCGTCAACCTGGGGGAGGACCGGTCGAGTTCCCGCTGCATCGTCGGCCCGACCCACAAAGCCCACGTAATCGAGCATCTTCCGGCCTTCCGGGAGCCCTCGACGACGGTGATCCAGGACAAAAAAGGCAACGAATTCTACCTGCCCCTCTCCTCGGACAAGCACATGTGGCGGCAGTTGGGGGCCGTCCTGTCCCTGAAACGCTGCGCCGCCGGCGCCGGCGGCGCCATGCCCCTGGCCGGGCTTCTGGCCTACTACGCCGAGTTTCCCGACACTCGGGTGGACATCTGGGTCGGCGGGCTCGAAACGGGGGCCCAGGCCGCCAAGATCAGCGACATGCTCGAATGGTCCTTCCAGGTTCCGGTATCTCAACTTATGGAGGCCCATCTCGAAAAATACCAGAAAGGGGTCGAACTGGCCGAAAGGGCCGAATTCCACCTGACCAACGCGGTGAAGGAATATTTCAAACATCTGAAAAAGGACCCGAAGGGAGTCCCCGTCTCCAAGGCCAGACACCGGTTCTGGTCAGAGATGGACCAGCGATACGAGATCCTGTTGGCGGACGCCAACGATCCCATGGCCCGGTTGGCCGACCGGTGGTACGGTCGGGTCCGGGCCGCCATGACGGACGCCTACGCCCACGCCTGCCCCAGCCGGACGCCCCGGCAGATCCAGGCGTACGCCCTCGGGCTGAAGCAGCTCCGGCTCAAAAAGCCGGCGGAATAAAGGTCGAAAACCCCATAAACGGAGGGAGATTCATGACGGAAAAACCTGCATCCACCATCCAGAAATTCCTGTCCCGCCTCCAGGATCTGGTGGAACGCGACGACCGGGGCGCGCTGGCTGATCTCCGGCGCGGCTTCAGCGAGGCCAACGAATACCGGGCCTGGCCCTATATCGCCAACTGGTGCCGCCGGATGGACATTGACCGGGACCGGCGCATCTGGCTGACCGTGGCCGCCGGGTTCGCCACCCATCTGCGCACGGTCCCGAAGAGCGGAAACATGGGCGACGTGGTCCGGAAACTGGCCGTGGGGCAGAACCCGAGCAAGCCCCGGGACGCCCTGAAGAGTTTCGAGGGCCGGTTCCGCCGCCTGCTCACCTGCGCCGAGCCGGAAGAACTCTGCCGTCATCTGACCGGCATCATCCGGGCGGCCGAGCGGAAGGGCGTGCCCATCGATTTCGAACGTCTTTTCTGGGATCTCCAGAAGTGGGACAAGCCGGATCGGAAAAGCAAGATCGAATGGGCGTCCCATTACTGGGCCGACGAACCGGAAACCGAAAAAGGAGAGGCCGCATGACCTATCTGAGCCGCGTGCTGGTGCACAAACAGGAGGCGGCCCGACGGCGGTTCCGGGACAGCTACGCCTGGCACCGGGCCCTGTGGGACGCCTTTCCGGGGCGGGCCGACGCGCCGCGCCATTTTCTGTTCCGCCTGGACGAAGAACACCCGAGCTTCCGGGTGCTGCTGCTCTCCCCCGACCGGCCCACCCTGCCGGAATGGGGGCAATGGGAGACAAAGGAGATCGCCGGCGGGTTCCTGGATCACGACCAATACCGGTTCCAGATCCGGGCCAACCCCACCATGCGGCGGGTCAGCGACCGGCGGCGGGTGGGGATCTACGCCGAGCCCCGGTTGAGGGACTGGTTCCACCGGAAGGCCGGCGACCACGGTTTTTCCGTGTCTCCGGATTCGCTCACCCTGTCGGCGCCCATGGAGACCGTCTTTTTCCGGGCGGGCCGGCGGGGCAAGCATGTCGGCGTCGATTTTCAGGGAATCTTAAACGTAACCGACCGGCCGGCATTCGAGTCGGCCTTTGAAAACGGCATCGGACCGGCCAAGGCATTCGGGTTCGGCATGATGATGCTCCAGCCGATTCCGTGAAATAGCGGATCGGACTTATGACGACGGGTTTCAACCCTCAACGATCTCAAGCACGAAAGGAATCTCAACATGGAACTGATCGAACTGCACGTCCTCCAATCCTTCCCGGTCACCTGCCTGAACCGGGACGACGTGGGCGCCCCGAAATCGGCCGTGTTCGGCGGCTGTCAGCGGGCCCGGGTCTCCAGCCAGTGCTGGAAACGGGCTATCCGCACCCTCGCCAGGAGCTATGAACCGGGGGCATTCGCCGGCGAGCGGACCCGGTTCGTGGTCAAGGCTCTCCAGGAACGGTTCGAAGACCGCGGCCAATCGGGTGAGTCCGCCCGGGTCCTGGCCCGGACCGCGGCCGACGCCCTGGGCAAGCTCGACGATCCCGAAAAGGGCAATGTGAAAACCCTCCTGTATTTTTCTCCCATGGAGCTGGACGCCGTTGTAGATGCGCTGCTCGCATTGGATTTTTCGGAAGACCTGGCGGTTGTGATCCAGCCGGATTCCGATGACAAAAAGACGCAGAAGGAAAAAGAAGCCGCCCAGAAGAGACTGGACAAACTGGCGGAAAAGGCGGCCAAGGAGCTGGGCGGCGCCGTCAAGGACGCGGCCGACATCGCCATCTTCGGGCGCATGGTGGCCGACGATCACAGCCTGATGAAAGAAGGCGCCGGCCTGTTCAGCCATGCGCTGACCACCCACGCCGCCGCCAACGAGATCGATTTCTTCAGCGCCGTGGACGACCGGAATGTCGCGGACCGGGGCTCCGGCCACATGGGAACCCTGGAGTTCAGCTCCGGGTGCTACTACCGGTATGTCGGGCTGAACCTCGACCTGCTGAAAGAAGAAGGGCATCTGGCCCATTTCTCCGATGATGAACGGGAAAAGGTGGTCCGGGCCTTCCTGAAGGCCGCGGTCCTTGCGGCGCCGGAAGCCCGGAAAAACTCCATGTTCGGCCATAATCCGCCCCACTACGTTCTCGGTTTGCGGCGCAAGGGGCAACCCATCTCGCTTGTCAACGCCTTTGAAGCGCCCGTCCGGAGTTCGAACGGTTTTCTGGAGGCGTCGGAGGACAAGCTGAAAAGCCACTGGAACCATTTGAAGGAAACCTATTGCCTGGGGCCGGACGTGGCGGGGGAAACCGAGCTGCCCCCCAAGAAATTCGATGCCTTTATCACGGATCTGGCATAGGAGGCGCCCAATGGAAGAACACGACGCGTTTCTGGCGCTTTATCTGGACGGCCCCCTCCAGTCCTGGGGCCATCAAAGCCGGTTCGACCGGCGCACCAGCCTCTCTTTTCCCACTCGGAGCGGGGTTCTGGGGATGATCTGCGCGGCCATGGGCATCGACCGGGGCGACGCGGCGGCTCTCCGGGAGGTGGCCGGGGTCGGGATGACCGTCTTCATCTTCCGGCAGAACGGCCGGTTGATGGATTTCCACACCGTGGGCGGGGGGTTCGATCCCAAAACCGAGCGGCAGTGGATGGTCCGGAAGGCCAACCGGGCCACGCCCGGTACGGTGGTCACCCGCCGGGAGTACTTGCAGGATTCCCGGTTCGGGGTGATCCTCCGGGGTGACCCCGACCTGCTCCAAAAAATGGCCGACGGGCTGGCCCATCCCCGCTGGGGCGTCTGGCTGGGCCGGAAGTCCTGCATTCCGGCATCGCCCGTGAGCCAGGGCCTGTTCTCAACCGAAGCGGCGGCCCTGGAACGGCTGAAGACGGCGGCGGGTGTAAACGATATCCGGCGGGTGGTGCGGGAGGCGGCGACCTTCGAGGAGGGAACCGACACCCTCATGGACGCGCCGCTCGATTTTGCGGAACGCCGTTTCGCGCCTCGCCGCATCGCCGTGGAGATCCCGGAAGACGGGGGCCCGGATGCCGATCTTTGAAAAGCCCCCCAAGGAGACCCTCTCCCCGGCTCGGGACCGGTGGACCCCCATCTACCTGGAACACGGGCGGGTGGAGGTCGATGATTCCAGCGTCAAATGGATCGGCGCGGACCGGACCGTGCTGCGGATCCCCGTGGCCACGGTCAGCGCCCTGATGCTGGGGCCGGGCACCACCGTCACCCACGCGGCCATGAAGGCCTGCGCGGACTGCAACACGCCCGTGTGCTGGGTGGGCGCAGATGGCCTGCGATTTTACGCCTTTGGCGCGACCCCCACCCACGACAACGCCCGGGCCCGGCGCCATGCGGAAATCCACGCCTCGAAAAAACGCCGCGAGGAGGTGGCCCGACGCATGTTCCGCCTGCGCTTTGGAAAAGATGCGGCGGTGGAGGGGCACGCCATCAAGACGCTGATGGGGATGGAGGGGAAACGGGTCAAGGCCCTGTACGAGGAGATGGGGACCCGGTTCGGCGTCACCTGGAAGGGTCGGGACTACAATCCGAGCAACTGGCGCCTGGCCGACGGGATCAACCGGGCCGTGTCGGCCGCCAACGCGGCCCTGTACGCCCTGACCACGGCCATTGTCTGCTCCATGGGGTATCTCCCGCAACTCGGGTTCATCCATTCGGCGGGCACATTGCCCTTCGTGTTCGACATGGCCGACATTTACAAGCACGAAACCACCCTGGTGGCGGCCTTCCAGACCCTGGGCGCCGATCCCCGGGCCGATGAAAAGGCGGTGCTGACGGCCCTGAAATTTATCATCGAGGAGCGGCGGCTGTTGAGCCGCATCCCCAACGACATCGAATCGCTGCTGGGGGACCGGCGGGCATCGGGAAAGGAGAAGACATGACGGTCATCGTGGCCAACGACACGCCGCCGGCCATCCGGGGCATGCTCAAGCGCTGGTTTATCGAGCCGAAACCCAACGTGTTCGTGGGGTCGGTGAACCGAAAGACCCGCGAAAAGACGCTGGAATACATCCGGCGGAACGCCCCGGGCCTGGGGCTGCTGGTCATCGCCTCGGAAAACAATTCCCAGGGGTTTTCCATGGTCCACTACGGGCAGACCCACCGGAAGCCGGTCTCCTTCTGCGGCCATTTTTTGGTGGCCGAGAAATGGGAGAATGAGCCCGAAGCGCCGTGCTGACCGCCACGTTTTCCTGTTTTCACGGGCTTTCGGAAAGCGCCGAGCTGCGGCTGTGGCAGCGGGGCGTCCTTTCGTGGAAACAGTTCGAGGACAGCCAGAAAGACTGGTTTTCGGCACGAAAGACCGCCGGCGTCAAACAACAGATCCGGGAGGCGCGGGCGGCCCTGGACGCCGGGCTGGCGGACTGGTTCCTGAACCGTCTGAAACCCGGATTTCGGACCCGGGTTTACCCGCATTTCATAGAGGGCGTCCGATTTCTGGATATCGAAACGACCGGTCTGGGCGAGAAGGCCGAGGTGACGACGGTTGCGGTATATGACGGCGGACGGCTCTCGGTTTTCGTCGAGGGCATCAACCTGTATGCGTTTCCAGAGGTCCTGAAGGGCGCCGGGCTCCTGGTGACGTTCAATGGGGGGCGCTTCGATCTGCCGATGCTTCGGAAACGGTTCAAGATCGATCTGGCAATCCCTCATATCGACCTGATGCCGGTGGTGAAGGCGCACGGGTATCACGGCGGGCTGAAAGCGTGCGAGCGGAAGATGGGGCTGAAGCGGGGTGTCGATGGGGATATCGACGGCGCCGAGGCTGTTCGGCTCTGGCATCGGTATCGAAAAGATAATGACGCTGAAGCGCTGCGGCTTCTCATCGCCTACAACTGCCAGGATGTGGTCAGCCTGGAGTGTATTCTCCGGAGGCTCTACAATGAGGATATGGGCAGGCATCCCTTGCACAAAAAGGTGCTTCGGGTGGGAAATCCGGACGTGTGGGAGCCTTTCAATCGGTTCTTTGACAATTGAATTATACTATATGTTGTGCTAT
>JAABTM010000209.1 GCA_011389855.1 Desulfobacteraceae bacterium | reverse complement strand
AACCCACAACCGCTCTTCCGGCAAACACCCCCGCGCCAGTTCCAGCAGATGGCGGTGATGGGTGAAAAAAATTACCTGGATGTTTTCCGACAGTTCGGCCAATATTTCGAGGGTGGCCGCGGCCCGCCGGTCGTCGAACTGGATCAGGATGTCGTCCACGATAAAGGGCATGGGTTCGTGGCGGGTCAGATAGGCTTCCAGGCTCGCCAGCCGGACGGCCAGGTAGAGCTGGTCGGCGGTTCCCTCGCTCATGCCGCCGACCCCGACGGTCTCTTTACCGCCCGGCCGGACCCCCACCAGGATCGCCTCCCCTTTGTCGGTGAATTCGAGCCGGAGGCCCTCGAAGGAGTCCAGGGTCATCCGGGAGAAAAGGGTTTCGGACCGTCCGAGGATCGGCCCCTGGTGCTTTTCCCGGTATCGTTCGATGGCGCCGTGGAGCACCGCCGAGGCCAGCTTGAGCCGGATGTAGTGCTCGGCCTCGGATCGGATCCCGGCCAGAACCCCCTCGGCCTCCGAGGCCAGGTCGGCTGCCTGGCCGCCGCCGTCCATCCGCTTCAGCTCGGTGCGTTCCTGGCCGATGGTCTGGTCCAGCGCCGACTTCCTGGTTTCCAGGGCGTCGATCTTCTCCGTCAGGGCTGTGGACCGGGGGCCGATGCTGTCGGGATCGACGGCCTCGGCGCTTTCCAGGAAGGTCCCGATGGGAACGCCGCCGCTCAGTTCCCGCAGCCGGTCTTCCACCGCCGTCAGTTCCCGCTCGATCTCCGCCCGCTGCCGGGACCGCTTCTCCACCGCCGGCAGGGCTTCCGGGTCCGGGCATCCGGCCTCTTCACACATGGCCGACAGATGGACCCGGATTTCAGCGATCCGGTCTCCGGCCTCCCGATGCCGGTTTTCCTCTTTTCCCAGCCGTCCGGTCAACCCCTTCTGTTCGGTCCGGGCGGACCGCGCTTCGGTCAGCCGCCGGTTGAGGGCGATCAGGGTTTCTTCGGGGCTCTCCGCATCCAGGTCCGGGGCGACCTGGGCGGCCAGTTCCGCGGATCGGTCGCGAAAGGCCGCGGCATCCCGATCGATCCCCTGTATCCGTTTCCGGAGAACGTCGGTCTCCCGGAGCTTGGCCATGAGGGCCCGGAGATCCTCCAGCACGGCGTTGGCCTGGGCGGGAGAAGCCGCCTCGTCGAGCCCCAGGGGCGCGATGGCCCGGGCCCATTCCGATCTCCAGTGGGCGAGGTCGGCTTCGGTCTTGTTGGATTTGAGTTCGATCTCCCGGAGTTCGCCCTCCCGCTCCAGGAGTTCCCGCAGGGCGGCGTCCCGGGCGGTACGGCGTTTTTCCGCCGCCGCCGCGTGGTGGGCGGCCAGCCGGAGGAGGTCGTCCAGGTCCATGTCTTTGTCTTTGTCTTTCGGGGGCTGACCGATTTCATTGAGGCGCCGGCGGAGGATTCGCTCATGGGCGGCGATTCCGGCGTCCAGATCGTCCCGTTTGGCGGTCCGTTCCTTGAGGGCCGCGACGGTCTCCGTGAGCCGGGTCAGGTTCTGGCGCCAGGGCCGCATCTCCCGGGGCGAGCGGGGGGTGATCCCGGCCGGGGCCCAGAGCGCTTCCCATTGGGCCTGGGCCTCCGCGTCGGCCGTTTGGGCCGCCGTCAACGCCGCTTCGAGGCGGTCCAGTTCCTCCCCCCGGCGCTTTTCATCGGCCTGGAGGGTTGCCTTTCGGGCCACCCGGTCGGCTTCCCGGCGCAGACGGTCCGACAGGACGTCCGTTTCCCGGACGGTCATTTCGTAGGCCCCGGCCAGGTCGTCGGCTTCGGGTATGTCGGCCAGGAAATCGGCGACCGCTTCCGCCCGGTCCGCGCCCGCCAGCCACTCGTCCCGGATCAGGGTCCATCCGGCGTCCCGCCGCTGACGGACGGCTGCGAGATCCGCTTCCGACGGAACGGCGCCCTCCATCTCCAGTTGTTGGAGGTCGTGGGCGATTTCCGACAGCCCTTTCCGGGCGTCGGCCAGCGCGGTCTTTGACTGTTCCACCGCAGCCCGGGCATCGGCCAGCCGGGTCTCGAAAAGATCGATGCTCTCCGCCTCGGGGAGGGGCAGTTCGCCGACCGTCTCCAGGGATTCGCCGGGGGCGCCCAGCCGTTTGTAAAGGGCCGCGGCCCCGGCCCGGTCCCGCTCCAGGGCCGCGGATTCGGACCGGCGGGTCTCCTGGAGATTCCCCTCGGCCCGGGCCGCCTCCATGGCCTCCTTTAAGTCGGTCGGGTCCGGGGGCTCGCCCAGTTCCGCCAGATGGTTCCGCAGCCGTTCGATGCGCAATTCCAGTTTGGCCGCCTCTTCACGCCCGCCCTCGGATTTGGTCAGCAATCGTTCGAGGGTCCCGCCCAGTTCCCCGATCCGGACGGTTTCGGCCCGGTCCAGCCGCATGTCCCCGGCTTCTTCCAGGCTAAGATCCTCCCGGAGCCCTTTCAGCAGAGCCTTCGCCTCGGTCTCGCCGCCCTCTTTAAGGGCGACCAGCCGCCGCCGGTCTTTTTCGGCCTTCCGGATGCTCCCCAGCTCCTGGTAGAGGGATTCGACGGTTTCCGCGGCCGCCAGGAGATCCTCGTCCACCTTCAGCGCCTCCAGGGCCTGCCGGATCTCGGCCATGGTCTTTTCGGCCCCGTCCCGGTCGTTCTCCGCCATGCGGAGGGCCGTCTGGGCTTCGCGCCGGCGGTCCGGAAAATCCGCCGGCAGGCGGGGGGCGCCGGCGCACCCGGCCAGGGCGGTTCGCAGTTCCCGGCGACGGCCCATGGCCGGGAGAGCCTTGCCGATCCGCTCCAGCCGGTTTCGTTCCCGCATCTTCTCCGCCAGGGCCGCTGTCAGCCCCTCCTTTTCCGTCAGGGCTTTTTGCAGGGCCGCGTCGTGTTCAGCCCATTCCCCGGCCGGGAGCTGGGCCTCCCGCATGGCCTGCCGGACGGTCTTCAGCTCCGACAGGGCCGCGTTGAGGGTCGGCTTCTGGGCCGAGGGTCTGAACAGGGCGTCGGCTTCGGCGCCCAGTTCCTCCTGGACCGTCCTCAGATTGGCGATGCCGGCGCCGCCGGCGAAGAGGATCTGGCCCATCTCGCCCCCGCCCCGGATGATCTCGTCGCCGCCCTGGATCAGCCGGGCGTGATCGATGCCGAACATCTGGAGAAACCGCGCTTCGGTCATGCCGCCGGTGAAGTCGGTGAGCAGGGCTTCTTCCAATGGTTCGGATTCGTCCGGGGTCCGGAGGGTGTTGGACTTGCCCTTGAGCCGGACAAAGGCCAGACGGCGACCGTCATTTTTCTCCAGCTCCGCGCCGATGCGCAGGCGGTTGTAAGGATGGATGAAATCGTCGGGGGAGATGTGGGGGATGCCGAAGAGCAGGCCGCAGAGGGCCCGGAGGGCCGAGCTTTTGCCCGCCTCGTTGGGCCCGTAGACCATGTGGAGCCCGTCGGGACCGCCGGAAAAATCGAGGGAGACGTCGGTGAAGGGGCCGAAGGCCGCGAGATCGAGCCGCCGGAACTTCATGGATCGGGCTTTCGGGACGACAGCCGCTCCAGGAGGAGCGGGCCCACCGATTCGAGGGTCCCGGCCAGCCAGTCCGGGTCGTCCGGGTGGATGCCGTCCTCCCCTTCCTTCAGTTCCCGGGGGAGCTTTTTCATCAGGTCCGCCAGGAGCGCTTCCGGATCCAGCAGTCCCTTTGGATCGTCCCGGAGGTCGTCGAGGAAGGTCAGGATCTCCCCCAGGGGGCCGTCGGCGTCGGGGGGATCGATCCCGGGGGGAGGAGACGTGCGGATGTTGACCCGTTCGATCCAGACCCGGCCGGCGCCGGCGTCCGCCCCGGCCAGCCGGATCTCGTTGACCCAGCGTCCCGGCCGGGCCGCCAGATCCCCATGGGCCGGCGTGGCCCCGGCGATCTCCACCCGGACGGCCAGGGGCAGGCCGCCGTTTTCCGCCAGGCGGTCCGACAGGAGATCCTGGAACCGGTCCAGCACCGCGAACCCGTCCCCGCAAGAGGCGGCGTCCACCCGGAGGACCTCCCAGCGGATGGTGTCCAGGGGATGAAACGCAACCTCGGGGCCGGCGCCGTCGATGGTCACGGACAAGCAGCCCTTGGGGCCGGTCTCCCGGGCATGGCGGCCCTGGATGTTGCCGGAAAAGGCCACAAAAGGGCGCTCGGAGAGCACCTTCCGCTCGTGAACGTGGCCCAGGGCCCAGTAGTCGTACCCCTTGGACCGGAGGTCGTCCAGGGTGCAGGGGGCGTAGGGGGCGTGGTGGTTGCCGCCCATGGCGCCGGTGTGGAGAAGGCCGATATTGACGTATCCCGGCAGGGCCGGGGGATATCCCGCGGCCAGGTTCCGGTTCACCGCGGGCGTGGCGAACCCCTGGCCGTGGACGGCCACTCCGAGTTCATCGAGCCGGACCGTGCCGGGTTCCTCCACCGGAAACCGATGGACGTTTTCCGGCAGCCGCAGGGACCGGGTCATCCGGCTGGCGGCGTCGTGGTTGCCGGCGACGAGAAACACCTGGATGCCGGCCTCCCCCAGCCGGGACATCTGGGACGCGAAAAAGAGACCGGTGTTGTAGTCCCGCCAGGTTCCGTCATAGATGTCCCCGGCGATGAGGACGAAATCGACCCCCCTATCCACGGCCAGGGCCGCCAGGTTCTCCAGTGCCCGGCGGGTCGCGGACCGCAGGGCCTCCACCGGCGCGCCCTCGTACCGCTCCAGCTTCAGCAGGGGGCTGTCCAGGTGGAGATCGGCGGCGTGGAGAAAGGAGACCATGGGATCACACGGGCCGGGTGTACTCGGTTGTTTCCAGCCAGACGAATCCGTAGGGTCCGAGATAGAGGGGCTCGTTGGCCGAGTAGGTGTGCCCGGAGACGTTGTCCACGAACCGGTACCCCAGGCCGTAAACCCGGAGCCGGTTTTCGCCCATGGACTGGGGATAGTCGGAAAAATTGTTGACGATCAGCAGGCGCTGGCCGTTGGCGTGCCGGATGTACCCGAAGAGATGGGGGTTTTCGGTGCGGATCACCTCGGCGCCGCCGTTTATCAGGGCCGGCTGGGTCTTGCGGAGGCGGATGAGGGCCGCCACCTCGCTGAAGAGCCGCCGTTCCACGGTTTCCGGGTCCCGCCATCGATCGGTTCCCCACCGGATCTTGGGCCGGTGGACCCACCTGCTGTCCCGGGCCTTGCGCGAATCGGTGATGTAGGAATAATCGTTGAGAGCCCCCCATTCCTCCCCCAGGTAGATGAGGGGGATGCCGCCGATGCTCAACAGGATGCCGCGGAGCATGTTGATCCGGCGCATGGCCATGTCGATGAGCAGGGGGTCGTTGGCCTGGAGAGCCTGCTCCAGGCCCGCCAGGGAAGCCAGGGTGCCGGAGACCCGCTGGTCCCCGCTGTCGTCGTTGTACTGGAAGGGCACGCCCCGTGCGAAAGTACCGGGAAAATTGCCGGTGTAAAAGTCGTTGAGAAACCGCCGGTGCTCCGCCGGGTCGATGCCCACGGCCCAGGCGTCGGCGTCGTCGAAGGTCCAGCCGATGTCGTCGTGGCAGCGGAGGTAGTTGACCCAGGCGCAGGTGTCGGGGATCCGGTTCCGTTTCCGCATGGCCCGGTCCAGAAGCTTCACCTCCCGTGTGGCGAGCCCTTCCCAGAGGAGGGCCATGAGCATGGGGTTGTAGGAGAGCCGGCATTCGTCGGCGCCGATGTAGCGCATCACCTCGTCGGGATGGACGATGGCCTCGGATTTGAACAGCATGGCCGGGGCCGCGATCCGGGCCACGGCGTTGAAGGCCTGGATGATCATGTGGGCCTCGGGCTGGTTTTCGCAGTCCGTGCCCAACCGTTTCCAGATAAAGGCCACGGCGTCGAGGCGAAGCACGCTGACGCCGGTATTGGCCAGAAAGAGCATCTCCTCGGCCATGGCCCGGAAGACCTCGGGGTTGCCGTAGTTGAGATCCCACTGGAAGCTGTGGAAGGTGGTCCAGACCCATTTCCGCATCGACTCGCGCCAGGTGAAGGAGCCCCGCCGCACCTCGGGGAAGATGTCCCGCAGGGTCTGTTCATACCGGTCCGGCATTGTCCGGTCGGGGAAGATATAGTAGAAGTCGGTGTACCTGGGATCGCCGGCCTGGGCCTTCAGGGCCCATTCGTGTTCGTCGGACGTATGGTTGAAGACAAAGTCGATCACCAGGCTGATGTCCTCCTCCCGAAGCCGGTCGGCCAGGCGGGTGAGATCCTCCATGGTTCCCAGGGAGGGGTCCAGGGCCCGGTAGCTGTTGACGGCGTACCCACCGTCGCTGTCCCCGGCCGGGGCCGCGAATGGGGGCATCAAATGCAGGTAGGTCAGCCCCAGCTCCTTGAAATAGGGGATGTGGTCGTGGAGCCGGGCGATGTTGTCGGAAAACAGATCGACGTAAAGAACGCCGCCCACCATCTCCTGGGACTGGAACCACAGGGGATTCGCTTCCCGGCGCTCGTCCAGGGCCTTCAGGTCCGCCGATCGGTCCAGCCAGCCCCGGGCCGCGGCGGCGATGATGGCTTCCAGGTGGTAGTAGAAGTCATAATGATGGCCGTACAATTCGACCAGGAGGCCGAAAAGCCGGGTCCAATGCCGCCTGAGCCGGCCTTCGAAAACCGCCCAGTCCCCTGGTCCGGATTCGGACCCGGAAAAAACCTCCTGGATGCGCGGGAGGAGGCGGGCCAGCGTCAGGTCCGCATGATATTCGATCCAGTTCCGATCCGCCATGGGGGGGGTCATCCTTAGTAAATTGCGGATTATAGTTGCGGCCGCAGGAAAAATCATTTAGAAATGGAAGTGTTTCTGTAAGCCGTCCACATTCCGAAACCATTTTTTAAACTATTAAAACTAACATGAACTTTTTTACCATTCAAGGGAAAATCCCGACGCCCCCCTCTTCCTTTTTTAAGCGGGCATCGGCCGCCATCGCCCTTCTGATCGTCTTGGCGATGATCTCGTTCTGGCACTGTCGGTCGGCGGAAGCCGAGGACGGGCTTGTGAAACCGCCCCCCAGCGGCGAGAAGGGACAGCCCGGCCCGATCCTGACCGAAGCGGTCATGTGCGAGGCCCTGAGCGGGTACACGCCCGAGAATCCGGCGGTGGTCTTTTCGGTGGCGCGTCAGCGGGTGTTTTGCTTCACCGCCTTCGATCCGGTGCCCCAAAAGACCATCATTTATCACAAATGGTACCGGCGGGACGTTCTGACCGCCACGGTAAAACTCCAGCTGAATCCGCCTCGCTGGGTCACTTTCAGCAACATGCAGCTGCGGGAATCGGACAAAGGCCCCTGGCAGGTGAAGATCACCGACGCCGACGGCCGGGCCTTCCGCATCCTGAGATACAGCATCACCGATTGAACCCCATGGACGGCTTCTCCCGATTTCTGGTCGGCATCCGCTGGCAGGACGCGCTCGACATCGCCCTCAACAGCTACATCCTCTTCCGTGTATATGTGCTGCTGCGGGGCACCCACGTCCTCCGGATGCTCATCGGCGTCGTTTGCCTGTGGCTCTTCCAGCGACTGGCGGTGGCTTCGGGCCTCATCATCACCAGCTGGATGACCCAGGGGATCACCGCCGTGGCGGCCCTGGTGATCATCGTGGTCTTCAACCACGAACTCCGCGCCATGTTCCAGACCCGAAGCCTGAAAGCCGTCTTCTGGGGCATTCCCACCCAGGCATTCACCTCCTCCATTGAAACCATCGCCGACAGCGTCTTCGAAATGGGCCGGAAACACTGCGGGGCGTTGATCGTCATTCCGGGCAAAAAAAGCATCAAGGGATATGTTCAGAACGCCATTCCCTGGCGGGGGCTGGTCTCCCGGGAGATGATCCTCTCGATCTTCTGGCACAACAATCCGGTCCACGACGGGGCCATCGTCATCCAGGGAGATCAGGTGACCGAGGTGGGGGGCATCCTGCCCCTGTCCCAGCGGACGGACCTCCCCAAATACTACGGCACCCGCCACCGCGCCGCCATGGGCATGACCGAGGTTACGGACGCCCTGGTCATCGTGGTGTCCGAGGAGCGCGGCGTGGTGGTGGCGGCCAAGAATCGCCACATGTCGGTCATGCATGGCCGCGCCGATCTGGACGAGACCCTCCGGCGTCACATGGGGGTGGCGGCGGAAACCCATAACGGCCATACCCGGCAGCGGCTGAAGATCGCCGCCGCAGCCATGGTCTCGGTGATGCTCATCGCCGGCGTCTGGTTCATGCTGACCCGGGGGCTCACCACTCTCATCACCCTGGAGGCGCCCATCGAATATGTGGAACTCAAGCCCGACATGGAGATCGTCTCCACCTCCGCCGGCACCGTCCGCCTCCACCTGAGCGGGTCGCAACTGCTGCTCAAATCCCTCCAGCCGAACCAGATCCAGGTGCGGGTCAATCTGAGAGAGGCCACCGCCGGGTACAACATATTCCCCATCGAGGCCGGCAACATCTCCCTCCCGCCGGGGGTCATCCTGACCAAGGTGGAACCCCGGGTGGTGGAGATGGATATCGACACCTTTCTCACCACGACGTTCCCGGTCCAGGTGGACTGGGTGGGAAAACTGGACGAGCGCCTGATTCTCACCAGCGCCAGCCCGGAACCCGCCAAAGTGAGCCTGAAGGGAAACAGCCGGTTCCTGGATCAGCTCGACACGATCTACACGGAAAAGGTCCGGCTGGACCCCATCAGGGCCAGCGGAACCCTGTCCGTCGGCCTGGCCATCGGACATCAGCCCGTCACCGCGGCGCCCGGCTTCACCGAAATCATTCACGTCTCCTATATCGTTAACCAGCGGAACCAGGCCGCCGCGGAAAGCTCGCCGCCGGCCGCGCGGGAGTAAACTCCCACGCTACTATGTGTCGTCCCTACGGGACTGGACACGGCGAAGAATGGCCGCCGCCGCCTCATCGATCCCGCACCCGTCGGTATCGACGGCCATGTCCGCCGCCCCGGCGTAAAGATCGCGGCGCTGGTTCAGGGTCTCCCGGATCTCCGCCGCCAGATCCCGGTCCGTCAGGGGCGGCCGCTGACCCGGGCTGGCGGCGTCCGCCATCATGCGACGCCGGATGGTCTCCGGCGAGGCTTTCAGCCAGACCACCCGGCCCGTCCGACGCATCCGCCGGACGTTCCGCTCATCCAGAACGACACCACCGCCGGTGGCGACCACCTGTCGGTCTTTCCCACAGAGCCGCTCCAGGACGGCCCGCTCCGCCGCGCGAAACGACGACCAGCCTTCCCGCGCCACCAGCTCGGCGATAGGCATGCCGATGTCGGCCACCGCCTCGGCGTCGGCATCGACGAAATCCCATGACAGTTTGTCCGCCAATCGCTTCCCGACCGTGGTTTTGCCGGTGCAGCGGTAGCC
>JAABTM010000503.1 GCA_011389855.1 Desulfobacteraceae bacterium | reverse complement strand
CGCCTCGTCATTGGTGGCGCAGTATTGACCCAGCAGGTATTCCAGCACATAAGAGGGGACGATGGCGTTGCCCTTGACGGTTTTGACGAGGTCTTTTCGGACCACGAGTCCGGGGAAATGATCGTTGATTTTCTGGTCCAGTTGGTTCATCGTTCTCTGCCGCTTTAGGTGATTTTCGAAAATAAAGAGCCCAATAAAAGTTCAACGCCCCGGCCGCGCCGCCTTGGGTTGAAACCCCAGGCTCAATCATCCAAAACCGGCTAAAAGCCGGTTCAAATGGCAAACCGCCATCCATCCCGCGACGGCCATAACCGGCTTCCAGCCGGTTTTACAGGTTCAGCCTGGGGTTTCAACCCAAGGCGGCGAGGACGATCAACTTGAATTAAAATTCAGAATCAAATCGATCATCCATTGGGATCAGCGGTATATTGATTTCAGAAAATCACCTTAAAAATCAAAATCACTGGTAAAGGATCGCCGCATCAGATACCGGATGGACTTGTATTCCTTGTAATGGGACGTGCCCGCATGTTTTTCGTCCAGCCGCAGGACGACCTCCCGACCGTTGTATTCATCGGCCTCCCTTGTGAGGATAAAGCGCGCCCGCAATTCCCTTTCCCTCGGATTTTCCGAAGAAAGGTCGAAGGTCAGGTCGTGGGCGTCGGAAATCAATGCCCCCGATTCGGTGTAGATGCCGGCCCGAAGGGTTCTCGGCTGGACCTTGTCGGTCGCGGGTCCGGCCTGATAGAAGGTCACGGCCACTTGTCCGGAGGTGATCACCGAACTCGCGCCCCGAAGGATGTCCACTTCGACGGATGAAATGTCGCTTTTCCGCTTTTTATTGATCCGGAGCACCGGGATCACCACTTCCTGGAGGGATGCGCCGCCGTGGACAAAGCGACTGCCCGATCCTTTTAACCGCAAACGGTTGATCGATTTCGGAATCTGCACTTCCACGTCTCCCGTCAGGCCCAACTGTTCCGGCGTGAATTTGCGCAAACCGGCCGCGTCGGTCAATCCCTTGCCCAGCACGAAACGGCGATCCCGGAACAAAATCCGTTCCCCCGTCGCGGCGCCGCCCGAGAAGTCGCTTTCCTCGATGGCCCGGTGTTGGTAGATGAACCCGTGGTCGGCGGTCACCATCAGGTTGTTGGCATTGGCCGCGGTCAGCTTCTTGATCATCCGCATCAATTCCTGGAGGGCGTCTTCCACCGCCTCGAAAACGCGCTCCTCCGTTTCCCGCTTGTCCCCGACGGCGTCGATCCGGTTGTGGTAGATGTAAATCACGTCATGGTCCCGCAACAGGGCCCGGCAGTCCTCTTTGTTCATGGCCATCAGGTCGTCGGACCGACATGCCGCGGTCCGCTGGGTCACGGTCTGCTGGAGGATTTTGGCGCGATTGGCGACGCCCTGGGAACTTTGACCATCCACCGTGACGGCCCCGGTTTCATTGTCGGCGATGGACAGGGTCTTATTGGGCAAGAGCGCCGCCATCCCCAATTGCGTGTAGCTGGGCAGCATCCCGAGAAGCGGTTTGAGGTCGGCGGTGTAGCGGTCCTCCTGCCGGATGAGGCTCAGCAGTTCATCGCCGATTTCGTAGCGCAGGGCGTCCGAGATGATGACGCAGATTTTGACGTCTTTTCGCAGATATTCCCCGACGCAGCGATCGAAAAACTGCTTTTGGATCATAACGGGCGGCGCGTCCCATTTGGAGACGCCATCCACAAAGGTTTGAAACCGGTCGTTGATTTTCAGCAGGTACTGGTTGACATACCGGTTCTCGATCTCATCGGTCAGGTCCGCCATCAACGAGGATTGGCCCGACATGCGGACATGAAAAGTGAATTTGCGATAGAGCTGGTCCAGTTTATACCAGAACCGGCTGTACCGCTGGACGCCGTCGGACAGATCGTCCATGTCCAGCTTCGCCTCCTCGAGGCCGTGGATGAACCGCGCGGCGAAATCGATCGCCTCGTAAAGATGATGGAATTCCGGATACCAGCGCCCCTGTCGTCGCTGACGGATCCACAACGCCGCATCGCCGCTGGAAACCGTGCGGTCCTTCACGGCCCGGACCAGGTCGCTGATGATCTTCTGGTCGATGAGTCGGAAGTAATCGAGTTCGATCAGGTCGCGGAAATCCCGGTCGGCCAGGTCCTGTTCAATGCCGAGCACGTCGGCGCATTCATTGGACAGGGTTTCAAATCCCGCTTCGAACCGGCGGCTGTCTTTCCAGCGTTTGAGGAACACCAGCGCGTCGCCGGTCAGGTTGATTTGGCCGTCGGTCCCCATGGCGTAGCAGGATTTGAACAACTCGATGACAAAGTCCCGGATGCCGGGTTCATCCGACTGGTAACCGTAGCAGCGGGTCATCTGTTCCCACAGGAAATCGTCCAACCCGCACCGGCCGATCAGTTTGATTTTGTCGTCCCGTTCGTCGGCCAGTTCCTGCAGCAGGTTTTCCACCACGGCGTCCAGACGCGGCTCGCCGCCGGCGCATACCGCCAGCATCTTCAAGCGGATCATGCCGCCGGTGTCGTCGGATTGGATCAGTTTTTTCAGGGCGTCCTTCCGTTTGGCCGCCCCGAAAAATTCGACGTGCGCCTGGGCCAGTTCGGTGAACTCCAGGCCGAGTTCCAGCTCCGACAGCCAGAGCGCCACCTGATCGGTGCGAAACGTCCCATGGGCCAGTTGCACGTCCAGCAGCCAGTTGTTCATGTCGTCGGGCTGAGGGCCTTCA
>JAABTM010000208.1 GCA_011389855.1 Desulfobacteraceae bacterium | reverse complement strand
CTATCTTTGAAGCGGCGCAATCAGCCGCCCCGCAACGCCTCGATCCGCTCCACCACCGGCGGGTGGGAATAATTCAGAAACACAAAAAAGGGATGGGGCGTGAGGTTGGAGAGGTTGTGGGCGGAGAGTTTTTTCAGGGCCTCGGCCATGGCGGCGCCGTCTTCGGTCGTCTCCGCGGCGAATCGGTCGGCGGCGTATTCGTTTTTTCGGGAGACCATCTGGAGCGCGATGCCCAGGAACAGTTCGATGGGGGCGTAGAGCATTCCGAAAAACAGGAGGCCGGCGTAGACCGACGGCTGCTCCATGTAGAACGCCGAAAAAAGCGGATGGTAGGAGAGAAAAAAGGAGAGCAGAAAAAAGATCACGCCCATGTGGAGGATGCCCAGAACCATGGAGATCTGGATGTGCCGCTTCTTGTAATGGCCGATCTCGTGGGCCAGGATCGCCGTCAGTTCCGGGATCGTGTGGCGGGCGATGAGGGTGTCGAACAGAGCGATGCGCCGGTTTTTGCCGAAACCGGTGAAAAAGGCGTTGGATTTCTCGGATCGTTTGGACCCGTCCATGACAAAGACGTTTTTCAGGGGAAAGCCCGCGGCATCGGCCAGGTCGAAGATGGCCCGGCGGAGTTCTCCCTCCTCCAGGGGGTCGAACCGGTTGAAAAGGGGCATGATCCAGGTGGGCGCGATGTATTGGATGACGAGAATGAACAGGGCCGCGGCGATCCAGCAGTAGAGCCAGGCATGGGGGCCGCCGTACTGGAAAAAGGCGATGACGCCCGCCAGGAGCGGTCCGCCCAGGACCGCGGACAGGGCCAGCCCCTTGAAAAGATCGGCGATAAAGGTTTTGACCGTGGTCCGGTTGAACCCGAACCGCTCCTCGATGACGAAGGTGTGATAGATGGAGAAGGGGAGGTCGATGATCGCCTTGAGCAACATCAGCGCGGCCACGAAGACGAGGCCCGTGACGATGGGGCCGTATCCGAAGGATCGCGCCCATCCGTCCAGGGCCGGAAACCCGCCGGCGAACCAGAAGACGAGGATAACGGCCAAATCGACGGATTCGGTGATCCAGCCGAAGCGGGTGTTGACCCGCAGGTAGTTCTGGGATTTCCGGTAGCGGCCTGGGTCGTACACGTCGCCGAAGCCCTCCGGGGGCCGGTCGGCCATGGACCGGAGGTTGAGAACGTCGGCGATCCGGTTGAGGGTGAAATCGGCCAGCAGGGTCAGGAGCACGATCCAGCCGACAAGGTTCATCGCATCTCCTTGCGCGCCCGGTCCAGATCCCGTTTTTCGTCCCGCCGGCGGATGGTCTCCCGCTTGTCGTAGGACTTCTTGCCTTTGCCCAGGGCCAAAACCACCTTGACCTTGCCCTCCTTGAAATAAAGCTTCAGGGGGATCAGAGTGTAGCCCCGCTCGTTGACCTTGCCGATGAGCTGCCGGATCTCGTATTTGTGGAGCAGCACCTTGCGCGGCCGTTCCGGATCATGGTTGTCGTAGTGGGCGAAGGGGTAGGGGGCGATGTGCATGCCGTGGATGTAAAGCTCTCCGTTCTTTACCTTGGCGTGGGCGTCCTTGAGGTTGGCCCGGCCCTGGCGGAGGGATTTCACCTCGGTGCCTTTGAGCACCAGGCCGGCCTCGTAGTCGTCCTCGATATGGTAGTTGAACCGGGCTTTCCGGTTTTCGGCGATGATTTTGATGTGTTTTGGGCTCACAGCGTCACTCGGTATAACATTTGTCGGAGAGTTCGCATCCGTAGGCCTCCTCCAGCACTTTGCGCACATCCGCGGCGGTGGTCTGCTTGAGGGCCTCTCCGATGAAGTCCCGGGTGTCCGCGACGGACAGGGCCCGGATCGTCTGTTTGATCAGCGGAATGGACCGGGGGTTCATGCTCATCTCCTGGATGCCCAGCCCGAGAAGGATGGGGATGTTGATGGGCAGGCCCGCCATTTCGCCGCACATGGCCAGGGTGATGTTCGTCTCCCGGGCCACGTCCGACACCCGCTTGACCATCCGCAGGATCGCCGGATGGAGCGGGTCGAACAGGTGGGCCACCTGCCGGTTCTGCCGGTCGATGGCCAGGGAGTACTGGATCAGGTCGTTGGTGCCGATGCTGAAGAAATCGACCTCTTTGGCGATGATGTCCGCCAGGATCACGGCGGAAGGCACCTCCACCATTATGCCGATGTCGATGTCCCGGTTATGGGGAATCCCTTCCTTTTTTAGGGACGCCGCCGCCTTGTCTAACAGCCGCTTGGTCTCCAGCACCTCCTCGAAGGAGCTGATCATGGGGAAGAGCACCCGGACGTTGCCATGGACGGCGGCCCGCAGAATGGCCCGGAGCTGGGTCAGGAAGATGTCCGGTTTTTGTAGGCAGTACCGGATGGCCCGGAGCCCCAGGGCCGGGTTGGTCTCCTCGGACGGGTAGGTATAGGAGACGGCCTTGTCGCCGTTGATGTCGAGGGTGCGGATGACCACCGGCTTGGGGGCCATCACCTCCACTACGTCCCGGTATTTGTCGTAGAGTTCGAACTCCGTGGGAAACCGGTTGCCGCTCATGTATTGGAATTCGGTCCGGTAGAGGCCGATGCCGTCGCCGCCGTAATCCCGCACGGACACCACCTCCTCGGGCAGTTCGATGTTGCCCATCACCTGAACCAGCGCCCCGTCCATGGCCTCGGCCGGGGCTTCGGCGCCGCGGCTCATGCGGGCGACCTGAACCTCGTACCGGTACCGCATCTCCTCGTATTTGATGAGGTTTTCTTCGGAGGGGTTGATGATGACCCGGCCCTTGAAGCCGTCCACCAGGATCAGGTCGTCGTTCCGGATCATGTGGGTGGCGCTCTCCAGCCCCAGGACGGCCGGGATCTGGAGACTCCGGGCGATGATCCCCGTGTGGGAGGCAATGCCGCCCAGGTCGGTGACGAACCCCTTGACCCGCTCCAGGTGGATCTGGCTGGTCTCGGCCGGGGAGAGGTCCCGGGCCACCAGGATGACCCGCTTGTCGATGTTTCGGATATCCACCGGCGCTTCGCCGGACAGGTTTTGCATGATCCGGTCCGAGACGTGGGCGATGTCGTGCCACCGCTCCCGGAAGTAGTCGTCCGTCATGTTCATGAAGACGGGCTTGAGGCTCGAGACGACCTTTCTCAGCGCCCATTCGGCGTTGACGCGGTCGTTTTGGATGGTGTCGATGCTCTTCTGGTAGAGCATCTTGTCGTTGAGGAGCATCACATGGGTTTTGAGGATGTCGGCCTGCTCCCTGAATTCCTCCGGGGTTTCCCGGATGATCCGGCGCAGCTCGTCGGACGCTTTTTTGACGGCGGTTTTGAACCGGTTTTTCTCGGCCTCCAGCTTCGATTCGTGGATAAAGTACTTTTTGGCGACGGTCACGCCGCCCTGGTGGACCAGGTAGGCCTTTCCGATGCAGATCCCCGGAGACGCGGGCAGCCCCTGTAGAAGAATCTCCGCTTCGGTCTCCGGATCAACTGCTGTGTTCATTGAATCCATCTTCCACCAATTTGACGATGCGTTCGAGTATGTGGACATCCGCTTTGTGATCGATCTTTATCGTGATTTCAGAGCCCTTGGCGCAGGCCAGGGTCAGCAGGTCGATGGTGCTCTTGGCGTCCACCGCCTCATCGTCCCGGACGACCCACACCTTCGACATGGCCTTGCCGGCGATCTGGGCGATTTGGGCCGCCGACCGCGCATGGAGGCCCAAGTCGTTGACGATGGTCGCGTCCCTTGAAAGGGCGCTTTTGTTCTCCTCAGATTCCATTCCGTTTTTACATGTTCCCCTTTGTTCTCGGGATGCCAAGAGAAAATGCAATGTGATCATTAAACCCCTTTTTGTATCAGGAGGACCGGTGGATGTCAATCCGAAATCATTGACAAGATGGGGATTTACTGGTAACGGTTGTCGGGATAAAGGCAAGGGGACGGCGCGGTACCGGCGGAAAGAGGCCATGGAGGAAAATGGAAAGACAGTTCTTGATCGACGCCCTCCAGGAGGGCGAGGCGTGGCGGTGATCTTCTGATGGACAAGAGGGCGGGGTGGGCCCTCCTCTCCGGGCTGCTGCTCACCGCCGCCTTCCCCAAAATCGGCCTGGAATGGATCGCCTGGATCGGGCTGACCCCGCTGCTGCTGGCCATCCGGGACCGGAAGCCGGGGGCCGCCTTCCGGCTGGGCTTCATCGCCGGGCTGGCCCATTACGCGACCCTGCTTTACTGGGTGGTCCACACCATGCGGACCTACGGCCACCTGCCGCTCTACCTGGCCGTGCCGGCGCTGTTTCTCCTGGCGGCGTATCTGGCCCTTTACCCGGCGCTGTTTTCCGCGATCCTGGTTTGGATCTGCCGCCGGCCGTCGGTCATGTGGGCGATGGTTCCGTTTCTGTGGACGGGTCTGGAATACCTCCGGGGTCATCTTTTCACCGGGTTTCCCTGGGAACTCCTGGGGTATTCCCAGTTCCAGCGCATCCATCTGATCCAGATCGCCGACCTGACCGGGCCCTACGGCCTGTCGTTTCTCATCGCCATGGCCGGCGGTACGGCGGCGCTTTTCGTCCTCCACCTGAAGGGACTTCCCTGGCGCGACGGCCCGGCAACGCGGCGGGGGGTGGTGGTCGGCGCCTCGGTTTTCGGGGTCTGCCTGGCCGCGACGCTGGTCTACGGGAGCCTCCGCATCGGCGCCGTCGACCGCCGGATGGCGGCGGCCGACGTTATGCGGGTGACGGCGATCCAGGGGAACATTCCCCAGGAGATCAAATGGGACAAGGCCCACCGCCGGAAGACCATCGAAGGCTACCTCTCCCTGACCGAAAAAGCCGCCGAAGCGGGGTCGGACCTGGCGGTGTGGCCGGAGACGGCCACGCCGTTCCATTTCTTACACCACCAGACCTACACCCGCCTGGTCCTGGAGGGGGTCCGGTCGGCGGGGATTCCGCTGCTGACAGGCAGCCCCTACGCCGAGCGGGCCGGGGAGGACTACCGGTTCTTCAACAGCGCCTTCCTGATCCTGCCGGACGGGTCGGTGGCGGCCCAGTACGACAAGGTTCATCTGGTGCCCTATGGCGAATACGTGCCGTTGCAGCGGTGGATGCCGTTTATCCAGAAACTGGTGCAGCAGGTGGGGGATTTCGAGACCGGGGAGATGGGCCGGATCCTGTCCGCCGACGGGCTTAGGCTGGGCGTGCTCATCTGCTATGAAATCATTTTCCCGGAACTGGCCCGGGCCGCGGCCGACAGCGGGGCGACGCTGCTGGCCAACCTGACCAACGACGCCTGGTACGGCCGCACCGCCGCGCCTTATCAGCATTTTTCCATGGCCGTGTTCCGGGCCGTGGAAAACCGCCGGAGCCTGGTTCGGGCGGCCAACACCGGCATCAGCGGGTTTATCGACCCCGTGGGACGAACCGCCGGGACCACCCCGCTCTTCGAGACCACCCTGACGACCCGGGACGTGCCGTTGATGGACGGCAAAACCGTTTACACAAAATGGGGAGATGGATTTGCCGTCGGCTGCCTGGTTCTGTCGGCGGTTTTCGGCCTGAGCGTCCCCGTTCTGAACCATTTTACGAAAAGGAGGTCCATATGACAGCAGAACTGAACGATATCGTGCATGAGCTGCGGGAGAGACTGGAACAGCTCCAGGGGTATCTTTGACTTAGCCGCCAAAAAAACCCGGCTGGCGGAAATCGAGTCCATGATCGCCCGGGAGGCCTTCTGGGACAACCCCGACGAAACCACGGCCATCCTCAGGGAACGGACCAGGCTCACCGACAAGATCGAACGATACGACCTCCTCCCCCAGGAGCTGGAGGACGCCGAGGTGCTTTTGGAACTGGCGGAGGAAGAGGAAGACGACGACGCTTTCGCCGATGTCTCCAAACAGCTCGCCGGCCTCCGGCGGCGGATCGACGCCTACATGCTGGACCTGATGCTGGACGACCCGGACGATGAAAAAAACGCCATCGTCTCCATCAACGCCGGGGCGGGAGGCACCGAGGCCCAGGACTGGGCCGAGATGCTCTACCGGATGTATTCCCGGTGGGTCGAGCGGCAGGGGTACAAGTCGGAGGTCATCGATTTCCAGCCCGGCGATGAAGCGGGCATCAAGGGCGTCACCTTCACCGCCAAGGGGCCCAACGCCTTCGGATATCTGAAAACCGAAAACGGCGTCCACCGGCTGGTGCGGATCTCGCCGTTCAACGCCAGCGGCAAACGTCATACCTCGTTCGCTTCGGTTTTCGTTTATCCGGAACTGGACAACGAAATCACCGTCGATGTGGATGAAAACGATCTGCGGATCGACGTTTACCGGGCCAGCGGGGCCGGGGGCCAGCACGTCAACAAGACCAGCAGCGCCGTGCGCATCACCCACCTGCCCACGGGGATCGTGGCCCAGAGCCAGCAGGAAAAATCCCAGCACCGGAACAAGGATCTGGCCATGAAAGTGCTCAAGGCCCGCCTGTATCAGCAAGAGAAGGAGAAACAGGAGGAGAAGATGCAGGAGATCCACGATTCCAAGGACGACATCGCCTGGGGCAGCCAGATCCGCTCCTACGTGCTGCATCCCTACCAGATGGTCAAGGACCACCGGATCGGCATGGATGTGGGCAATGTCAACGACGTGCTCGACGGCGCCATCGACCCCTTTATCCGCAAAGTTCTCCTGTCGCGGAAAACCGGCTGATCTTCGGCTGATCCCCCGACTGATCCAATGGACCCGTTGGCCATCATCGACCGCCATTACGCCGACCTCCCGGAAGCAAGAGAGATCCTCGTCCGCCACGGCCGCCAGGTGGGCCGGAAGGCCCTCCGGGCGGCCGGGACCCTTTCCCATCTGAACCCCGACCTGGAGTTTATCTGGGAGGCGTCCCTGCTCCACGACATCGGCATGCGGTTCACCCGGGCGCCGGGGCTGGGCTGCTTCGGCGACCATCCCTATATCCGCCACGGGTATCTGGGCCGGGAATTGCTGGAAAAGGAAGGGTTTCCCCGCCACGGGCTGGTCTGCGAACGCCACGTAGGGACCGGTCTCACTGTTCCGGAGATTCAGCGGCAAGGGCTGCCCCTGCCGCACCGGGACATGATCCCGGTCTCGCTGGAAGAGCGGATCATCTGCTATGCCGACAAGTTCTTCTCCAAGGTCGAAGACGCGACAGCGAAACCGCTGGACGTGGTGGCCGCCGAGGTGGCCCGATACGGACCGGTCCAGTCGGCCCGGTTTCAGGCCCTTGTCGAAGAATTCGACCCCTGATGTCCGGATGCGCCCGTATTTTTTACCCGATCCGAAAACACCCTTATTTTTAAACCGGAGGATTGCATCATGTTTAAAATCGTCAAACGGGAAGAGATGTCCGAAGGCACGGTCATCCTGAACGAAATCGAAGCGCCGCTCATCGCCAAAAAGGCCAAACCCGGCCAGTTCGTCATCATGAAGGCCAACGAGACCGGCGAGCGGATCCCCCTGACCATGGCCGACACCGACCCGGAGAAGGGGACCATCACCGTCATCTACATGGTGGTGGGCAAGAGCACGGCCCTGTTCAAGACCCTCCAGGAGGGCGACGCCTTTCAGGACATCATCGGCCCCCTGGGCAAGGCGACCCATCTGGAGAAGGTGGGCACGGTGGTCTGCGTGGGCGGCGGCACCGGCATCGCCGTGCTCCATCCCATCACCCGGGGCCTGAAGGAGATCGGCAACAAGATGATCACCATCCTGGGCGCCCGGAACAGGGAACTGCTCATCCTGGAAGATCACATGCGGTCCGTGTCCGACGAACTGCACATCACCACCGACGACGGATCCTACGGCCGCCAGGGACTGGTGACCGACGCCCTGCGCGACATCCTGGAGGCCGAGGACGTGAAGCAGGTGGTGGCCATCGGGCCGGTGCCCATGATGAAGTTCGTCTCCAGGCTGACGGCGGAATACAACGTCCCCACCATGGTCTCCCTCAACCCCATCATGGTGGACGGCACCGGCATGTGCGGCGGCTGCCGGGTGAGCGTGGGGGGAACGACCCAGTTCGCCTGCGTGGACGGCCCGGAATTCGACGGCCACCAGGTGGATTACGACGAGCTGATGAAGCGCCTCCAGGCCTACTGCGAGGACGAGAAGAAATGCTACAACGAATTCTGCACGCTGGAACAGGCGTGACAAAGGGAGGAGGCTTTTAGAGAAATGGCTGAAAAGAGCAAGAAAAAGAAAGACATCCCCCGGCAGCCCATGCCGGAACAGGAACCCGACGTCCGACGCCGCAACTTCGACGAGGTGCCGGTCGGCTATACGCCCGAGACGGCCGTGCTGGAAGCGGAACGCTGCCTTCAGTGTAAAAAACCCAGTTGCGTGGCCGGGTGCCCGGTCTCCGTGGACATCCCCGGCTTCATCGGACTGATCAAGGACGGCGATTTCACCGGCGCCATCCGGAACCTCTGGTCCAAAAACGCCCTGCCGGCGGTCTGCGGCCGGGTTTGCCCCCAGGAGATCCAGTGCGAGGGCGTCTGCATCCTCGCCAAAAAGGGCGACCCCGTGGCCATCGGCAACCTGGAACGCTTCGCCGCCGACCAGGAGCGGGCCCACGGCACGGGCGAACTGCCGCCCAAGCAGAAACCCACCGGCAAGAAAGTGGCGGTGGTCGGGTCTGGACCGTCGGGTCTTACGGTGGCCGGCGACCTCATCGTCAAAGGGCACGACGTGACCATCCTGGAGGCCTTCCACAAGCCCGGCGGCGTGCTGGTCTACGGCATCCCCGAGTTCCGCCTGCCCAAGGAGATCGTGGCCCAGGAGGTCAACTTTCTGGAGCGCCTGGGCGCCAGGGTGGAGTGCAACGCCGTGGTGGGCCGCACCGTGAGCCTGGACGAACTCTTCGAGGAAGGCTACGACGCCGTCTACATCGGCGTGGGCGCCGGGCTGCCGCGGTTCATGAGCATCCCCGGCGAAAACCTCATCGGCATCCTGTCGGCCAATGAATACCTGACCCGGGCCAACCTGATGAAAGCCTACAAGTTTCCTGAATACGACACCCCCATCCCCCGGGCCAGGGACGTGGTTGTCCTGGGCGCCGGCAACGTGGCCATGGACTCGGCCCGGACCGCCATGCGCCTGGGCGCCGACCGGGTGCGTGTGGTCTACCGGAGGTCCCGGGAAGAGATGCCGGCGAGAGCCGCCGAAATCCACCATGCCGAGGAGGAAGGCATCGAAATGTTCCTGCTGACCAATCCGGTGGAATACCTGGGCGATGAAAAGGGCCGGTTGACGGGCATGAAATGTTTGAAAATGGAACTGGGCGAACCCGACGAATCGGGCCGGCGGCGTCCCGTGCCCATCGATGGCTCGGAATTCACCATGGACTGCGATCTCGTCATCGTGGCCGTGGGCTCCGGCGCCAACCCGCTGCT
>JAABTM010000207.1 GCA_011389855.1 Desulfobacteraceae bacterium | reverse complement strand
GCCCGGTTCTGCGAATCGGTGGAAAAGGCCCACGCGGCCCACGACGTCCATCAGCGGATTTCCGAGGCCATGGGCATCGAAGCCTTCCCCTGCCGCATGGACAGCCAGGCCAAATACGCCGCGGTCGCAAGCGGCGAGGCCTCCATCTACCTGCGGCTGCCCCGATCCCGAGAATACCGGGAAAAGATCTGGGACCACGCCGCCGGCGCCGTCGTGGTGACGGAAGCCGGCGGGGCGGTAACCGATTTCAGCGGCAAGCCGCTGGATTTTTCACAGGGGCATCAGCTGTTGGACAACTACGGCATCGTGGCCAGCAACGGGCGGCTGCATTCCCAAATTCTGCGTGCCATCAAACAGGAAACCTGAAAACAGGACAGGACGCACCCACGGGGCCGGTCATTCTTCCAGCATCAACCGGCGGGAAGGCGGTTCCGGTTCAAGTGGTTCCGACGCCGCCATCTGATCGGATCGGCTGGTGACCAGGGCCGTCAATTCATTCACGAATGCCTTAAGTTGTCGGGCCTGATCCGTCAGCTCTTCTGAAAAATCCGCGGATTCGGCGGCGGCGGCGGCGTTTTGCTGGGTGAGGTCGTCCAGCTCCGACACCGTCTTCGTGATCTGGCCGATGCCGCGGGCCTGCTCGTCGGAAGCCGAGGCGATGCCGGACACCAACTTGCCGCCCTGATGGACCTGGGTCGCCACCCCTTCAAAGGTCTGCGTTGTTTTTTCCACGCCGGCCACGCCGCCTTCCACGGACTTGGCGGTTTTTCGAATGAGTTCCGCAATATCGCCCGCCGCCTTGGCGGAGCGCTGGGCCAGATTTCGCACTTCGTCGGCCACCACCGCGAAGCCGGCCCCGACTTCTCCGGCCCGGGCCGCCTCCACCGCGGCGTTTAGGGCCAGCAGATTGGTTTGGAACGCGATTTCTTCAATCATCTTGATGATGCTGGCGGTTTCGTCGCTATCGGCGGAGATGCTGTCCATGGACCGGCTCAGTTTAGCCACCACCGCGTTGGCGTCCTTCATGGCCCCGGCGACCGCCTCCATCAGGGCGTCCGCCTCCCCGGCGTTTTCAGCATTTTGCCGGGTCATGGCGGCCATCTCTTCCAGCGACGACGAGGTTTGCTCCAGGGAGGCGGCCTGCTGGCCGGCGTCTTCGGCCAGGGCATGGCTGGAGGCCGCGATTCGCCGACTAACGGCGGTCAGCCGCTGATGACACATCCCCAGTCCCTGAATCACGCTTTCCACGGGCCGGGTGATGTTGGCCGAATACAAGGCCACGATGACCAGGATCGCCAGGGCTACGACGCCGGCCGCCAGGGCCTGGCGGGAAACGGCGCTTCCAATGGCCTCGCGCAGCACCGAACTCAAATGCTCCGATTCGGTGGTCGTGGCCTGCTCATGGATCCTTATCAGCACCGCCCAGGGGGCGTTGGTTCCGCCCGGCGTCATGGGCGCCAGGGCCGTCAGCAGGTCGCCCTGCTTCAGGATTCGGGCCTTGCCCGATTGAACGGCGTCCAGGGTCTCTCGCCAGTGTTCGGTATCCCAGTTTTTCCATTGGTTCCCCACCTGTTCGGGATCATCGCTCATGGCCGCGACGATCCCCTGGTCGCTGACAACCGCCAGATTGCCGATGCCGTTGTAAATCCGCTGGTCCGCCGCTTCGGCGATCTTCTGGATCATGTCTACGCGCATATCGGCGGCGGCGATTCCGTAAAAGGTTCCATCGTGGAGGATCGGTGCAACCAGGGAAACCAGCCAGACGGTCTCGCCTTGAACCGGATATGGAAACGGAGATGTGACCACCGCTTGTTTTTCTTTTTTTGTTCGAAGATAGCGCGTCCCTTTTGGAACGCCGTTGGGATGGGGCTCAGGATTCTCATAGTCCAGCAGCGGTTCATGGGCGACGCGGCCTTCGGCGTTCCGGGTCCAGCAGGGGATGAACCGGCCGGTGGCGTCGTGTCCGGGCGCGTTTTGATATATCGCGTCGTAGCGATCAAACGCGTCAGGCTCCCACGCCGTACACACCCCCAGGAGATGGCTGTTTGCCAAAAGAATGCCCCGCAACATGGCGTTGGCCTGCGTCCGGGACATCTTGAGTTTGACCGATGGATCCAGGGTTCCTTTGAACACGGCGGCCAGCATTTTGGCGTTGTGAAGGCCGGCCGCCAGCCGAGAGGCGATGTCCGACGCGGCGGTTTGCGCGTTGTTCATGAGCCGGTCCCGGGCCGCTTCCACGGCGTGCTGGGTCACAACGCTGGAAAACCGGGCCTCCGATTGGGTCAGCGAATAGACCCCGAACCCCATCACGGCCCCCGCGGAAAGAAGGACAAACAAACCGATGCTCAGCACCAGGCGCGTTCTCAGGGAAAACACAAAAAATCGTCGCATCAGGGCGTCTCGCTTTTCAGGGCCGTCAGGATCGCCTTGTTCCGCACCAAATCCCGGACGGAAAAATCATCCACCAGCAAATCGTTTTCACGCAAAAACGATTTTAATTCGGCCAGGTAGGCAAACAGACCGCCGTCGTCCCGGTTTCTTTCCAAAAGCGTCTTCCGGTCGTGGATTCGAACCGCGGACGTCAGATCCACCAGATCGTCTTCGGGAAAAGGGGCTTCATCCGAAAAGGTCCGCGTGTTGAGGATGTCGGCGTAGGCCGACCAGTTGGCGGGATTCCGGCTCCATTCCACCGCCCGGATCCAGCCCCTGAACAGGGCGTCAAGGTCGGCGGGATCGATGCGATCCACGGTGTCGGCCATGGCCACCACGCCCTCGGGAATGCAGCCTGGAAACGCGGCCGAGGAAACCTCGACCCGTCCCTGGCCTTTCCGGACCGCCGAGGCGGCAAAGGGATCGAACAACACCGCCACGCCGAACATGCCGTCGATAAAATGCTGAGCCAATTCGTCGGGAGGCATCTCGATAAGGCGGAAATCCGCCGGCCGCATGTCGAGGCCGGACAGGTACTTCCCCAGAAAAAAGGAGATCGCCGGCGTGTTCAGGTAAAGGCCCACGGGCATCCGCCCAATGTCTTTGGTGGAAATGTTGCGGCGGACAACAATCTTGTCGCCGCCGTGGGACCAGTCCGTTTCCGCCAGGATGACCGCCGGGATTCCGTCCATGCGGTACTGGACCACGCTCCCCAGCATGTCGAAGGCGATGTCCACCAGGCGGCCTTTAAACAGATGAAACACTTCCGACGGGTTGGACGGCGTGACCACGGCCGCGTCCAGGCCTTCCGCTTTCCAGAACCCCTTGGCCGCCGCCACATGGGCCGGGGCGTATCCCGGCCATGCGGCCGCCGCGATTTTGAGAGCGCCGGCTTCGGCCTTTCCAGCCGAAAGCGCCGAGAAAAGGACAACAATGGCAAGCAACGCGGCAACACATGTTTTCATGGATCCCTCCTCAGACGTTTTTGATTGTTTTCTCATCGATTCGATTGAGCCCTTCCATGAGCAGCCACATGAAATCGCCCATGGGCGCAATCTCCATATCTTCCGCGTCCAGGCCCGGCGTGAATTTGAACCGACCGGTCCGGGCCCGGAGCACGCCGTAGAAAACCTCTTTCCCCTGCTGATCGCCGAGGGCGGCGCGGATGGGTTCGCCCTCCCGGAAGGCGAGGATGGCCACATCGCCGTCGGCGTCCAGGGTCAGGACCCCGGTCTTCTGGTTCTGGTGGAGGGTCTGGAGCAGTTCAGCAGGCGAAATTTCGGAGAGTTGGCCCGTCATGGCGGCGTCGCCTTCGATTTCCCGGTTGGCCCGGGTCAGGCGCCGGGAAAGGAGCCGGGCGAAGTATTCGTTCAGGGCGGGAAACCGGGTCAGCATCCGCCGGAAGTGGGCCCCCCGCACGTAGAGAACCCAGGTGGTCTCGGCGGCGCGGACCCCGGCCGCTACGGGATCGCCGCTCAGGAGGCTCATCTCGCCGAAGACCTCCCCTTTGCCCAGTTCCGCGATGCGGACCCCGCTTTCTTCCTCCACCGCCACGCGGCCGGAGACGACGATGTAGAACCGGTCGCCGGGGTCGCCTCTTTTGAGGATGACGCCGTCTTTGGGGAACTTCTTGAGCCGGAGGTAATTGGCCAGATAGGCCAGGTGGGGGGCCTCCAGATCCTTGAAGATCTCGAAGCCCTTCAACACCTCGGTGATTTCGCCGCGGCTGCCGTCGCCCGACGCCTGGGGAATGTCCGCCTCGGCCCCCTCCCATTCCATCCGGACGGCGCCGGCGCACCCGGTTTTGGGGCCGCTGCAGCCGAATATCCGGTCGCCGGCGGCCGCGCCGCAGCCCTTCTGGGCTTCCAGGTAGGCCCGGAGGATGTCGGCCACCAGGGTGGCGCAGGTGGGTTTCCCGCCGGGGATATAAAGAACCCGGCCCACGAGAAAAAACTCGTCCTTCTCGCGGTAGAGGGGGCACCCGTCGTCCTGGACAAGGGTGAGAATGATTTCCGGCGCGTTCATGGGACGACGCATCCTCCTTCGAAGTCCTCGGCGCAAAAGCAGGTGACGATGGCGCCGCGCAATCCGTCCATGGAGGCGGTCATCATCAGGTCGTGATCGCCGGCCCGCTTGGGCGAACAGTATTCCAGTTTGTAATGGCTGTTGGCGTCTTCCCGGATCCGGCGGGCGATCTCCTCAAACGGGTCGACGAGCTGTTCCACGTCGTCGGCAAAAGGGGAGCCGTCTTTGCCGATGGCGGTAAGCACGGTCTCGTCGATCTCGCCCCGCAGTCCGATGGTGTAAATGGAGACCTCGTCGCCGGCGGTCTCCACGGCGGTCAACGCCTCCTCCCGGGTCCGCCATCCCGCCTGATCGGCGCCGTCGGTGAAGATCACCACCGATCCCACCGAGATCCGGTCCTCGAAGGCGGCCACCTTCCTCTGGATCATGTCGATGCCGTCCACCACGGCGCCGTAAAGATTGGTGGAGGCGTCTTCGCTTATCTCGGGGGTGATGGCGTCGATCCGGTCCAGCAGGACGCTGGTGTCGGTGATGAAATTCTCCACCAGGGGATGGGGGGACCGGGCCCCGTCGAACCACCAGATGCTCATGTCCATGCCGGACCCGCCGTCCGCGCCTTCGGGCCCATCCATGATCGCGAAGACGAATTCCCGGGCGGCCCCTTTGAGGGCCCCCAGGTTGTTCGACTCCAGGATGGACCCGCTCAGGTCCAGGAGCAGCAGGGTGTGGGACCGGAACTGGCCCGGCATGGGGAGCACCGTTTGCCGGCTTTCGTATTGGGAAATCAGATCGCCGTCCTCGTAGACCAGGACGTCCCCGGTCCGGAGCCCGGTAATGGGCCGGCCGTCAACCGTGTCCAGCTTGAAAAAGACCGACACGTTGGCCGGCCGCCGAACCTGCTGGCCCTCGAAGGTGAAGACCAGTCCGTTTTCCTCGATCACCGGCTCCTTTTCACAGTCGCAGTCGCTGCCGCCGCCGGAACCGTTGCCGCCGCCGCAGCCGGTCAGCGCGAGCATACAGGTCAGGGCCAGGAGCAGTGGTGTTAGTCGGATCGGCGTCGTGCATCGTTTGGGTAGGGTCATGGCGTTTGGGCGTCCTTCTGTCGTGGGTTAATCCGCGTTTTTGTCGCGTTTACGGTTGAGGATCTCAATGGGCGCCGGCGTCTCGCCGATGCCCCGGATTTCGGGCCGGTACATGGATTCCACCAGGGGCGGCGGCACGGAGAACGTCCCGGGCGTCACGGCCCGCACCAGGTAAAACAGGTGAGCCGCGCCATGCTCCGAGAGGCGGAGGGCCGCCGCATACCGGTCGTCCCGGAATTCTTCGTGTAGAAGATCGACCCTCTCCCTGAGCCGCCACAGATCTTCATCGCCGATCTTGAAATCCTCCAGGCTGACAGCATGCTTCAGGTTCTGGTTTTCGATCTCGAACCCGGCCGGCAGCAGATCCGCCGCCAGGGCGTCGGGGATGAATTCCTCGGACCGGATTTCCAGGTGGACCACCAGCAGATCCCCCACATGGAAGGTCCGCGTCGTCAGGGGCTCTCCCTCCAGGCTGTAGAGTTGCCGCTGGATGGCGATGGCCTCGTTCTCCGCCGGGGGCGCGGTTTTGGTGTAGCCGCTTGCCACCGCCGAGGCGTAGAGAATGCCGTCGGTTCCGGAGGCGATGGTGATCCCCTTGTCGAAATCGGACACATCCGGGGTGAAGCGGTAATCGCCGGTCGCCTTGATGGCGCGGCTGCTGTCGCCGATCATCCTGACCCCGTCCCAGGATTTTTTCTCCATGGAAGACAGGGCGATGCCGGCCTGAAACAGGGCGTATTTTTCCTGGGTGCTCATCCAGCGGCGGGCCCGGAGGCGGTCTTCCAGGTCGAGCATGAGGTCGTCGAGCCCCTCAACCGTCACATCGGCGTTAATGAGCAGGGGCAGGGTCAGGGCCAGATCCCGAAGACGGCTGCCGTAATCGCCCCAGTACCCGTTTTCCTCCCGCCGCTTGCCGGCGGCCAGGGTCAGGGCTTCCAGGCTCCGCTTCCGGTCGCCCATTTTGGCCAGCGCGGTTCCCAGGTGGGCCAGCGGAAGGCCGGAGACCGCCCGGTCGCGGTCTTTGGCGAAGGCGTCGTAAATCGTCCGGAGGTCGCCCAGGGGGGCCCGGTTGAGGCGGGCCAGCACATAACCGGCGTAGGACCGGGCCGCGAAGGCGAGGGCTTCGGCCGCATCCTTGGAGAGGTACTGTTCCACCGGCGGCTGGGTTTTCAGGTATTCCGTCAGCCGGGTCAGGGCCTTGTCCAGCAGGTCCGGGGGCACGTTCATGCCCATGTCCCGGGCCGTCAGGAGAAAATCGGTCGCGTAGACCGTCACCCAGGGGGTCTCGGGGCTGGACCGGTTCCAGAGGCCGAAGCCGCCCGAGGCGAGCTGCATGGTGGAGAGCCGCTCGATGGCGTCGGTCAGCCGCTTGATCCGCTCGTTCTTTTCGATGGACGGCAGGTGAAATTCGGCGATCCGCTCCGGCGTGGCGTACAGAAGGGGCCAGGCCCGGGAGGTGGTCTGTTCCAGACAGCCGTAAGGATATTGGATGAGCCCCTTGACCACCTCCCGGAGGTTGAGGGGAAGCACCGGCGACACCTTGACGGATGCCTCCACCGTGGAAGGGATGAGGTCGGCGATCATCCGGTCGTCGAGCATGAAGGCGTCTCCCTTGCGGAGGATTTTCCGTTCCTGGCGGGCGATGCCGGGGTATCCGGGCCGGACCCCCAGTTGCCAGTCGCGCCTGAGGGTCAGTCCCTCCCCTTCCAGCAGCAGCCGGACGACGCCGGCGCCAAAGGCGCCCCCGGCGGTCACCGGGAACCGGAGGGTGGTCTTTTCGCCGTCGGCCAGGCTCAGGGACCGTTCCCCATCGCCGAGCGCCAGGGGCGGTTCGGCGGTCATGTCCAGGGTCAGGTCCTGGGGCTGGCCGCTGAGGTTGTGGACGTCCAGGGTGAACTGGGTCTTGTCGCCGGGGGAGAGGAACCGGGGCATGGAGAGCTGGGTCACCACCGGCGCCGCCACCGTCACGTCCCGTTCGGCCGAGCCGAACCGGCCGGGGCTGAAGGCCGCGGCCATGACCCGGAGCCGGCCGTTGAAGTCGGGCACTTGAAACGTGACCTCGGCCTTGCCGTCGGCGTCGAAGGCCACCGGCCCGTTAAAAAGCGAGACCAGTTCCACCTTGGTCTCGGGCTTTTTTCCGCCGGCCAGATCGGCGTCGCCGCCGAACCGGAGCCGGGCCGTCTGGCCCTCCAGGTTTTCGATCACCTTGGCGTAGAGGTCATAGCTCTCGGCGCTGTACCGCCGCTTGGCGAAAAACCAGTCAAAGGGAGCGGGGGTCTCGAAGTCGGTGATGTTGAGAATCCCCACATCCACCGCCGCAACCGTAACATGGGTCTCGGTGTCCGGGGCATCCGCCGTCTGTTTGATGGTCACCGTTAGGGGCCCGTTGGGGACGATCTTTTCCGGCGCCGAGACCGCCAGGGCGATCTCCCGGTCCGCGCGTTCCAGGGGAAGGTGGATGACGCCCATGGACCGGGCGGGGGTGATCTTCTCCTCGGCGGCCACGGGGCGGAAGACCACGGCGCTGATGTAGAGGTCGTGGCGGTCCCATTTGGCCGATACCGGAATCTGGATCATGGTCCCTTCGGCCGACACCTTTCGGCGGCCGACCCAGAGGGGATCGGTTCCTTCCACCATGATGAGGGCCTCGCCGTCGTGGGGCGGGGTGACGGTCAGGCCGATCACGTCCCCGGGCCGGTAGGCGGGACGGTCCAGGGTCATCACCACCTTGTCGGGCCGGGCCGCCGACTCGCCCTCGCCGGCGTCGTACCACCAGTAGCGTCCCACCCGGAACCGGACGCTGGTGGTCAGGCCCGTTTCGGGGTCCTCGATGGAGAGCGCGTACTGGCCCCGCTCCAGATGAAGGGTGTAGGGTTCGGCCTTGCCGCCTTTAAGGGCCATGGCGTCGGTGAGAAACCGGTAGGTTTTTTCGGAATACTGGTAACGCCAGCCCGTGGAGTCGGAATACTCCCAGTAATAATCGCGGTCCTCCTTGGCGAGGGAGACCAGAAGATTGTCCGCCGGCAGCCGGTCGCCCGCCGGATTCGTCCGGACCACGTCGAAGGTCACCGGGCCCGCGTCCGCCCGGAGATCGTTGAAATGGGGCCGCACCCCCACCAGCTTTTGGGCGGGCCACACCGTGCGCCGGACGTTGCGGGTCACCGGCCGTCCGCCTGATTCGTAGAGGCTGGCGATGACCCAGACGGAGAGCGGGCTTTTCATCTCCTCCCACCGGCTTTCCACCGTCAGGGTGGTCTTGCCGGCGTCGTCCAGGGTCGTTTCGCCCCGTTCCCAGTAGTCCTGGTAGTCCTTGTCGCCCACCTGGCCGAAGAGAAACCCCTTGAGGTCGTCGGAGATTTCCCGTCGCGCCTTGACCAGGACCTTGGATTCCAGCCGGTTCCCGGCCGCCGGCGCGCCGTAGAGGTATTCGCCGGTCACCGCCACTTCAAGGGCGTCTTCGGGGCCGGGATGCCGGGGCTCGGCGGAGAGGTCGAGTTTCATCCGTTCGGGGAGGAACTCCTCCACATGGTATTTGAAAACGCCCACCGGGGTTTTGGAGGAAGGACTGTCGTAGACCTGGAGCTTCCAGAGGCCGGTCTGGGCGTCGGCCCGGATGTCGATGGTCGTCTCGTAGTAATCGAGCCCCTCGGGCGGTTCCGGATGGAGGACGAAGGACCGCGCCTCCCGGCCGTCGGGGCGGAACAGCTTGGCGGTGAGGGGACGGCTGTCGGCGATCCGGCCGTCGTGGTCCCGGAGCAACGCCGACACCACCGCCCTTTCGCCGGGCCGGTAGAGGTCCCGGGGGCTGTAGAGAAAGACCTCCCGGGGACGGTAGGGCCGACCCGACAGGTCGAATTCGCTCAGGTCCAGGGCCGGCACG
>JAABTM010000502.1 GCA_011389855.1 Desulfobacteraceae bacterium | reverse complement strand
GCGTCGATTACGAGGGACGAAGGGACGGCTTTTTGAACATGCGGTATGCAGAGCCGAAGAAATAGCGTAGAATAGATGAGTCCCGCCTTCAGGCGGGGCTCAAAATTTCAACGTGAGGTGACGTATGAGAATCGATGAAATCATGCCGATGGTCGAGTCCCTTCCCCATGCCGACAAATTCAAATTGATTTTCCGGAATCAAAATACCTTTGATTCCAATGGATGATCGATTTGATTTTGAATTCTAATTCAAGTTGATCGTCCTCGCCGCCTTGGGTTGAAACCCCAGGCTGAACCCATAAAACCGGCTGGAAGCCGGTTATGGCCGTCGCGGGATGGATGGCGGTTTACAATTTGAACCGGCTTTCAGCCGGTTTTGGATGATTGAGCCTGGGGTTTCAACCCAAGGCGGCACGGCCAAGGCGTTGGACTTTTATTGGGACCTTCATTTTCGAAAATCACTTTAGTGGATACTGCGGATTATCTCGGCGGATGGATCGACAGCTCGGTTCATCTGTTCCTCTCACATTCGAGCGAACATTTGTCGCGGTTCCGCTACGCTCTTATCACCTGCTTGGACAGCAACACGGATATCGGGGCGATCATCCATAAAAGCATCCATCTGCAATCATTAGCTGAAGTTGGAGATATGGCAGATAAAAGCCTGAGAATCACCACCGCGCAATTGTTGGAGGCAAATCAGAAGGAACGGATATTCCATGGCTTCGACGAGGTTTGGTTTTCCCACACCAAAGCCTTCGCTCCCAAACCCCGTTCCGCATGGTTGACCGGCCCCAACGAAACGCACCACCATCTCCCCGGCGAACTTGTCCGATGGATGAACGACAGCCAATGCATGTTGGGCATCGGCGACGGAACCGGCCTGAACTACATCGTCAAAATCAGCGGCGTGGCCGAACGGTGCATCCTCGGCGAACACAACCGGCGGATGGAAGCCATCGCATGACGCATCGGCGCCCATAGGTTTGAAATGCTCCCATACCTCCTAAAACGCCTCCTCCACACCGTCTATGTGATCATCGGCATTTCGGTCATCAGCTTTTTTTTCATCCATTTGTCGGGCGACCCCGTCATGCTGATGCTGCCGGGCGACGCTTCGCACCAGGAGACCGAGGACCTCCGGGAACGGCTGGGCTTCAACGACCCCATCCCGGTGCAGTATGTCCGCTTTGCCTGGAACGCCGTGCGGGGGGATTTCGGGGAATCCCTTTACTACCATGTGCCGGTGATGGACCTCATCGTGGAGCGGCTGCCCGCCAGCCTGGAACTGGCCGTGGCCGCCATGGTCCTGGCCCTGGTCATCGCCGTTCCCATCGGCATCGTTTCCGCGGTCAAGCGCGGATCGCTTTTGGACATGGGCGCCATGCTGGGGGCTCTTTTCGGCCTCTCCATGCCCCATTTCTGGCTGGGCATCATGCTCATGCTGCTGTTTTCCGTGCAATTGGGATGGCTGCCCACCTCGGGGCGGGGTACATGGCTTCACCTGATCATGCCGGCCACGGCCCTGGGCATGAGCCTCATGGCCATGTTCGCCCGGCTGACCCGGTCGGTGATGCTGGAGGTCCTGAGCCTCGACTATATCCGGACGGCCCGGGCCAAGGGACTCAAGGAGCGGATGGTCATCGGCAAGCACGCCCTGAAAAACGCCCTCATCCCCTTGGTGACCGTAGCCGGGATGCAGTTCGGATTTCTCATCGGCGGGACGGTCATCATCGAAACGGTGTTCGCCTGGCCGGGGCTGGGCCGGCTGGTGGTCCAGGCCATCTTCAACCGGGATTATCCCCTGGTCCAGGCCATCGTGCTGGTCATGGCGGTCATCTTCGTGGGGATGAACCTGCTGGTGGACCTGCTGTATGTCTACCTCGATCCCCAAATCAGCTACCTGGAGGAGAAATGACGGCCGCCGGTTTCCCACAGGCCATGGCCGAACGGTTCGGTCCCCGGTTGCGGCTCATGGGCGAAACGGCCCGGGAAGTGGCCCGGCGGCCCAGCGCCCTGGCGGGCGGCATCATGCTGGCCTTGATTTTGCTCACCAGCCTCACATTTCCCCTGTTCTACGATGTGGGCCCTCTGGAGATGGACCTCCTGGCCCGGTTCAGCCCGCCGGCCTGGCAGGAAGGCGGGTCCTGGTCCCATCCTTTGGGCACCGACAACCTGGGCCGGGACATCCTCTCCCGCCTGCTCTGGGGCAGCCGGGTGTCCCTGCTGGTGGGGTTTTCGGCGGTGCTGGTGGCCGCCGTCGCCGGCATCGTTCTGGGTCTCATTTCCGGGTATTACGGCGGCCGAATCGACAGCGTCATCATGCGCATCGCCGACATCTTCATGGCCTATCCTTTTATGCTGCTCACCATCTCCATCATCGCCGTGCTGGGTTCTTCCATTCTCAACCTGATCCTGGTGCTGGGCATCTCCGACTGGGTCACCTACGCCCGGACCATCCGGGGCAGCGTCCTGTCCCTCAAGGAAAAGGAATTCGTCGAGGCGTCCCGGGCCATCGGCACGTCGCACCCCGTGATCATCGTCCGGCACATCCTGCCCAACGTCATCTCGCCCCTGCTCATCCTGGCCACCCTCCGGGTCGCCAACATCATCATCTGGGAAAGCGGCCTGTCCTTTCTCGGCATGGGCACGCCGCCCCCCATGCCCACCTGGGGCCGGATGCTGGCCGAAGGCCGCATCTACATCACCGACGCCTGGTGGCTGGTCTGCCTGCCGGGCATCGCCATCATGGTGACG
>JAABTM010000501.1 GCA_011389855.1 Desulfobacteraceae bacterium | reverse complement strand
CGCCCGGACCACTATGGCCCCGTGCAGGGACATGTAGGGCACGGTGAAATCGAACAGGGCTTCGCGCTCCGGCGTCCGCCCCACCAGGGGCAGGGCGTCGATTTCGCCCCGCTCCAGCCAGCCGCGCGCCTTGGGCCACGACCCGGTGCGGAAGGTCGCCTCGCGCCCCATGGCCGCCAAAGCCGCGTGCAGGAGTTCCACCGAAAACCCATCGGCCTTTCCGCTGTCGTCCACGATGCTGAAGGGTGGGTAGGCGATTTCGGCCGCGGATCGAATAACCGAGTTTGAGTCCGCGGCATCCTCGGCGGCGGCCGAAAGGACTCCGGCGTTGATAAGGATCATCCCCAAAACAACCGTGAGCCGAAGGATGCGTGTGAAACGAGATTCGGTCGGAAACCCCGAAACCTTTGCCTTTGTTAAAATGTTTGACATGCGCATGGGCATCGAATCGTTTGACTTTTCTTTATTTTATCATTTGCAACTTCAGCCTCGTCAACACTTGAACCCCGGCACATTATGTCGTTCCCCCTCCATGAACCGGCACTCGAATGCGGAGCCTGTTCCTCACTTCCTGATAAATCGGAATGGCGATTCCTTCCGCAACCTCCAAAGTCACCGCTAAGCCATAACGTATAGGTTCAGGGATGTCTCCGGCATCGGCCCGACAATTTACCTTGATCCCTATTGTTTCCCCATCCTGGAAGTCCACGGCCTTTGCGCTTTCCAGCACCTCATGCTGAACGGTTCCACGCTGAACCGCATGGTGATCGGCACAGACGCGGTGTGTTGCAAGATGGTTTTTCGGATCGAACCATAAATGGGCAATCCGGTAATTTTGACGTCTACAGTTCACCGGGGTGACCCAGGCGAGCGTGATCGTGAGACGACGTTTGTCGGTAACGGCTGAAAGGCTTGGTGGAAGTGGAAAATGAAACTCTTATATTTTTTATCCTCGCTTAGACTGCTTTTTTCCTTGTTCGTTGTCACTGGTTCTAACGGATTTTGGGTTTAGGCGATTTCCAGAAAACAACGTCCTTGCCTTCGGCGATTTTTTTTGGGTTCGGGGTGTGTTGAGAACCTCTTTCGGTTTTTCCATCGACAGGGACCCTTTCCATGGCCGTGAACGCGGTTTGCCGGTTCATGCCGTAATTGTCAGGCAAGGTATCGTTAGTGACGGTTGATGTCAATCGTTAACTAAGGCGAATTGCTGGAACAATTATACCAAATTTGATCCCGCTCGACCGCGCGGGAATGAATTCCCACTTCAGGGCGCATTTGGTTGGTCGCTCCCACCCCTGGGGTTGAAACCCCAGGCTTTATACCGTTGCCGCTCCGCGGCATTCATTGGCTGAAACGATGATCAAGGTAAGGTCTGGGTTGACGCTTAGCGCCGATGTCACTATAATCCTACTGTTTGAATAATGTGAAAGTCATGTGCATGACGTTGTCATCAAAAAGGGGGTCTCCAATTATCGTATCCGGCGATATACAACATAAGCTTGAAACAGAGACCCGTTGCAATGGCGCCATCCGTTGTCAGTGCATCGTGTGCGGCGCGTTTTCAGCCTATTTTTTTGTAAGGGTGGAGGGCGCTCGATACGAGCGTTGCCGCACCTGCCATGCCACCTTTCTCGATCCGGGGCAAAGGATGCCCATCGAAGAGGAGCGCGCCCGATATCGCCTGCATCGAAATGATCCGTCGGATCCAAAATATCGCGGATTTTTATCGAAGCTCGCAGATCCGTTGCTGCGCCGGCTGCCGGCGCGATCAAAAGGGCTGGACTATGGATGCGGTCCCGGACCGGCTCTTGCCTGCATGTTGCGCGAGGCTGGGCATCGGATGCGGTTGTTCGATCCGCTGTTTTACCCCGATTTCGAACCGCTTGAAGAGCGCTACGATTTTATCGTCTGCACGGAGGTCGCCGAACACTTCCATCGGCCGGCCGGGGAGTTCGCTCGTCTCGACCGGATGTTGCGTCCCGGCGGATGGTTGGGCGTCATGACCTGTTTTCAGACGGACGACGACCGCTTCGCGGACTGGCATTACCGCCGGGATCCGACCCATGTGGTGTTTTTTCGCGAGGAGACGCTGCGGTATATTGCACGCCGTTTCCAGTGGCGCTGCGAAATTCCGGTAAAAGATGTTGCGTTGATGCAAAAACCATCGGATGCCGGAAACCATCGGATACAATAATTATACAAAAGGAAGCCTGTTATGCGCGATGATATTGACCTGGAGTATTTCAAAAAACGACTTGAGCAGCGTCTGAAGGAACTCACCGACGGCCGAAAGACGGACCGCCCACTGGAACTGGACCAGTCGCGGGTGGGGCGCCTGTCCCGCATGGACGCCATGCAGCAGCAGGCCATGTCCCAGGCGGCCGGGCGTCTGGCCGCGTTAGAGCAACAGCGCATCCGAACGGCGTTCAAACGAATGGGGGCCGGCGAATACGGCTATTGCATGAATTGCGAAGAAGATATCGCCGAAGGGCGTCTGCGGGTGGATCCGAGCGTCATGACCTGCATCGACTGCGCCCGGGCGGCGGACAAAGGCTGATCGGGAAGAACCGGTTCGGGAGGGCATTATGCAGAAACTCGCATGGCTGGTTCTGGCGGGCGCGTTGGGAACGCTGGCGCGTTACGGGCTGGCCGGATTCATTCACAGGATCAACGGGGCGTCTTTTCCCTGGGGGACCGTAGTCGTCAACCTCACGGGATGTTTTTTAGCCGGCCTGCTCTGGTCGTTGTTTGAAAACCGATGGGCGG
>JAABTM010000206.1 GCA_011389855.1 Desulfobacteraceae bacterium | reverse complement strand
GCCTTCGATCCCTGCGCGGACTGCAATGTGCATTGCAGAAGGGTGTGCCCGGAAAACGCCATGGGCGGGAAAGCCCCGGAGGTGGCGTCCATCGATGACGCCGTCGATTTGCCGGCCAGGGACGGCGCGTACAGCCGGGCCCTCTGCAACAACCGGATGGAGAAGGACGCCGCCGAAGCGTTGGCCCTGATCAAATACTGCAGAAAGTGCGAGTTTGTCTGCCCGGTGGGGAGATAGAGAATATCCCAACAAGGCCAATTCGAGGGATCGCTCACCGCTGGCCGCGCGGGAGTGAACTCCCACGCTATTTTATGATGTTCTTACAGGGCATTTTGAAGCAATTCCAGTCCCGTAGGGACGACGAATAATAGCGTGGGAATTCATTCCCGCGTGATCGGGCGGGGTCAAATTTGGTATAATTATTCCAGCAATTCGCCTTAGGTGTTGGATATCAGAACGGATACCTCAACCCCCACTTTTCGTACAACGGCTTCAACTCGCCGGATTTCACCAGTTCGGCCATCCGGTCGTCGAAGACCTTCCGCAACTTCCGGCCTCTCTCGTTGTCCGCGAAGGCCAGGTAGACATTGAGTTTCAGGAGGGTCTCCACCTGAAGGTCCTTGGGATCGACGACGCCGGCGTCCAGCGCCGCCCTCAGCTCCGACTCGGTGTCCAGGAAAAAATCGAGCCGGTCCAGTTCCAACATTTTGAGCCCGGTTTCCCGGTCGTCGGTCTCGTAGAATTTGACCTCTTTTTCCAGATACTCGTTAAAAGCGTAGCCCCGAATCCATCCTATCCGTCCAGCGAGGCTTTCCTCGCCCTTCCATTCGGCGACCTTATCCTTTTTGAAGACCACCAGCACGATGTCCTGGAGATAATGCCAGTCGCTGAACAGGGCCTTGTCGAATTCATCCTTGTAAACGCCAACCGCCACGTCCGCCAGCTTGTCCTGGACCATCCGCACCGACCGGGCGTAGGGGACGATCTCGAAGGTCATCTCAATGTCCACGGGCTCATAAACCTTTTTGAACAACTCCCAGCACAAGCCGGTACCGTCCGTGTTGGTGATGTCCTCCCAGGATTCACTGAGGAAACGGACCTTGTCGATCTCATTTTTTCCTTCGCTCTGGGCCATGGCGGTCGTCGCCGCGAGCAAACACATCAACAAAACCATAATTTTTCGCTTCATGTCTGTTTTCCTTTCATTTAGGGGTTAATGACGTCCGGATGGTTTTTCCAGGGAGGCGGCGGCTCCACCGCGTCCATCACCGCCCGCACCTTATCAGCCAAATCCCTCGTGGTAAAGGGCTTTTCGATGAAGTTCACGGCGGGGTAGGGGACGCCGTATCTCAGCTTTCCGAAGCAGCCGGTCGCGGGCCGAGCCGTGGGCGGATCTCTGGCCAAAAAAATTTGACACATAGGATTTAGTCCAATATAATTTTCAATATTGAATCGGATCGTCCCCGGAGCTGACCGATAGTCCAAATCAAATTGGCGGGCGCGAAAAACGCCGCAACGGTATCGTTGCTCAGGACGGAGCGTATAGACATTATTATGGTTTCAAAGGTAAATGAATACGAAAACGGCTTGCACCACTTTGAAAACGCCTGCCGCCAGAACGGCCTGAGCATCACGCCCCAGCGGATCGCGATTTTCAAGGAGTTGGCGTCCTCTTCCGAACACCCGTCCGCTGCCGTGATTTTCAGAAAAATCAGGGAATATTACGACAACATCTCATTAGACACCGTCAATCGCACCCTTTTGACCTTCCATGAGATCGGGCTGGCCAAAGTCGTCGAAAGCTCCGGCGACCCCAAGCGTTTCGACCCCAACCTCGCCCTCCATCATCATTTCCGGTGCGTGAAGTGCGGCAAGATCGTCGATTTTGAAAACGCGGCCTATGACGCCCTGGAGATTCCGCGGGCGATACAGAAAAAGTTCGTAATCAGAGAAAAACGAGTCCATTTGGAAGGCTTCTGCGATACCTGCCGAAGCCCGGACGGATAGCACCCGGCCCGCGGGGCCGTTTTCACAACCAAACCCTGCAAAGGAGGCATTCCCATGGCAAATGAAAACCGAAAACCCACGACCACCGACGCCGGCATCCCCGTCGCCAGCGACGAATTCTCACTCACCGTCGGACCCGACGGCCCCATTTTGCTCCACGACCACTACCTCATGGAACAGATGGCCAGCTTCAACCGGGAGATGATTCCGGACCGCCAGCCCCATGCCAAGGGCTCGGGGGCCTTCGGACGATTCGAGGTAACCCGGGACGTCAGCGCCTACACCAAGGCGGCCCTTTTTCAACCGGGCGCGAAGACGGAGATGCTGGCCCGATTCTCCACGGTGGCCGGCGAGTCCGGCAGCCCCGACACCTGGCGCGACGTGCGCGGCTTCGCGCTGAAGTTCTACACCACCGAGGGCAACTACGACATGGTGGGGAACAACACTCCGGTGTTCTTCGTGCGCGATCCCATGAAGTTCCAGCACTTTATCCACTCTCAGAAACGCCGGGCCGACAGCGGACTGCGCGACCATGATATGCAGTGGGACTTCTGGACCCTGTCTCCCGAGTCCGCCCACCAGGTCGCCATCCTGATGAGTGATCGCGGCGTCCCCAAGTCCTACCGGCACATGAACGGCTATACGAGCCATACCTACATGTGGGTGAACGCCAAAGGCGAACGGTTCTGGGTGAAATATCATTTCAAAACCGACCAGGGCATCGACTTCCTCACGGACGAAGAAGCCGACCGGATCGCCGGTGAGGACGCCGATTACCACCGTCGCGACCTGTACAACGCCATCAGGGAGGGGAATCCCCCGAGCTGGACGCTGAAGGTGCAGATCATGCCTTTCGAGGATGCGAAAACCTATCGGTTCAACCCCTTCGACCTCACCAAGGTGTGGCCCCACGGCGACTACCCGCTCCAGGAGGTGGGCCGGATGACCCTGGACCGGAACCCGAACGATTTTCACGCCGAGATCGAGCAGGCGGCCTTCGAGCCGAACAACCTCGTTCCCGGGATCGGCGCCAGCCCGGACAAAATGCTGCTGGCCCGGCTGGTTTCCTACTCCGACGCCCACCGGGCCCGCCTGGGAGTCAACTACAAGCATATCCCCGTCAACGCGCCCAAATGCCCCGTTCACAGCTACAGCAAGGGCGGGGCGATGCGGATGAAGAATGTGTCCGATCCGGTCTATGCGCCGAATTCAAAGGGCGGCCCGGCGGCGGATGGCGAGCGGTATCCCGAGGACGCCACGTGGAGCGCCGACGGCGATTTCATCCGCGCCGCCTACACTCTGCGCAAGGACGACGACGACTGGGGGCAGCCCGGGGCTCTGGTGCGCGAAGTCATGGACGACGCGGCGCGGGACCGGCTGGTCTCCAACGTCGTCGGCCACCTCAAGAAGGGCGTGACCGAGCCGGTGCTGGAACGCGCCCTCGAATACTGGCGCAACATCGATAAAGAGACCGGCGACCGCATCGCCAAAGGCGTGAAGAGCTGACCGATCCCAATCCCTCCCCGGCCCGCCGCTGGATGCCCTGGCGGGCCGGGGACTCCATTCCCATTAACGAGATGACCCGTTCCAAAGCCCCATCATCCGCTCCACCACGACATCCGTCGAAATCCCCGCCAGACACCCCCGGTGATCGCAATCCCGGTTCCCCCTTTCAAAACAGGGACGGCACTCGAACCCCTCCGCCGGACCGACCACCGATACCGCCGGCCCCCAGGGCCGCCACTGTCGCGGATTCGACGGGCCGAAAATCGCCGCGGTCGGCGCGCCCAGGTACCCCGCCAGATGGGAAACGCCCGAATCGTTGCCGACAAAACCCGCGGATGCCCTCAGCCAGTCCGCCAGATCGGTCAGCTCCGGGAATGTTCGGACGGGGAAGCCCGATCTTCCCAGCGATTCAGCCAGATTCTCCTCCGCCGGTCCGGCGAGGAATTCGATCATTCGCCCCGCGTCCGACAAGCGGTCGGCGACGGTGAGGAAACGATCCAGGGGCCAGTTCTTCATGGAGCTGCCCGATCCGGGATGAAGTATGATAGGGACTGCGGAGTTTGGTTCAAAAGAACGCTCTGGGAAAAACGGCGGGTCGGCCGGCGCGTCGGGCGGCAACATACCGGCGGCTTTCACTTCCGCCAAAACCCAGGGCGCGACGTGGACCGGGGCGTCCGGATCGGGGCGGGGCGGAATCCGAACGACGCACTCTATTCCGATTCCCTGAACCGCCGCTTCCAGGGCTTCCGAAAAGGAAAACAGGAGGACCGCGTCATGGTCCCGCACCCGCCGGATCATATCATCCGACGGCCGCCCGTAGAGGCTGGCGAAGGCCGCCGATTCGGTGGACGAAGTTGCATCGACCACTCCGATATGGACGGCCGGTTTTCCCACCTCGCCGCGGCAGATCAGATCGATGCGGCCGAATTTCTCCCGCAGCAGGGTCAGGGTCGGAAAGGTCAGGACGATGTCGCCCAGGGCGCCCTGGTGGACGACCAGCAGGCTCCGACAACCATCCCGTCCCCCGTCCATCAGTGAATGGCCGCGTACTTCGGCCCCACGATGAGCAGGTTGTTGGGCATGGCGCTCTGAATCTTTTCCATCTTGCTGCCGAAGAGCACGTCCCGGACCACGCCGTGGCCGAAGGCCCCCAGGATCACCAGGGCGTCGTGGTCCACCTCGTAGAGATTGGCCTCCAGGTCGCCGGTCCCGAACAACCGCCACTCGGCCACCTCGTCCGCCACGGCTTTCTCCAGACCGTGATCGGCGATCACCTTTTCATAATCCGCCCTGGAATAGTTTTCCATCTGCGTGTAGATCTTCAGCGGCATGCCGGTGATCCGCGCCAGCCGGAAACCCAGCTTGAGGGATTTGACCGCGTTTGTGGATCCGCCGAAAAAGACGGCGATGGATTTCCACGGCTTGAACACCGAAGAGGTGAGCAGCACCGGAAACCGGGCCGACTGGACGATCCGGCGCACCCGGGGTCCGATGTACCCCAGGCCGATCTTGGACGACAGGTCGCTGATGGATCGCGGGCAGCACATGAAATCGAAATGGGTGGGGATATCCGGCAGGGTGGAAGCCGTGAAATGCTTGGGCGCCAGGAAATCGTAGCGGATCTTGCCCGCTTCCGCCAGCGCCCCGGCGTGGTCCCGGGCGGTTTCCGGCGCGGTGAGATAGGAGGGATCCAGGTCGATCTGCACCACATCGTTTTCAAAATACATGAGAAACTTGGTGTGCTCCGGAAGGTAAATCTCCATGTCGGCGCCGACGGTTTTGCAGAAATAGACGGACTGGAGCAGGGTTTCCCGCCCCAGTGGGGTGTTTCGGAAAATGTGAAAGAGTTTCGGCTCCATTGTGACTCCTTATGGTAATAGTGGGTAGTGGGTAGTGGGTAGTGGGTAGTGGGCAGTGTTTGGTGATTAGTGGCTTGTGGTTAGTGATCAGCGGCTTTCGCTCACAAGCCACAAGCCACAAGCCACTATCCACTATCCACTACCCACTATCCACTACCCACTCACCACAGTTTGAACCCGCAGTTCCTTGCGGTACTGATCCAGGAGGGTGGCCTTCGAGATCATGCCCAGAAATTTCCGGTCGGCCACCACCGGCATGCTGAAGAGCCGCCGGGCGTCCATCCGCCGCAGCACCTCGGACAGGTCCTCGTTGGGATGAACCACGTCCGGGCGGGGGTCCATGATCTGTTCCAGGATCACCGCGTCGTACATGACCGGATCGAAGAGATAGGGCCGGATGTCCTGGAGCTGGATCATTCCCAGGAACCGGCCGGTCTCTTCGTCAGCCACGGGAAAATGGTTGCGGTGGGACCGCTTGATGACGTCGATGAAATCCCGGAGGCTCATGTTGGGCGACACGGTGATGCAATCGGTTTCGAGGAGTTCGTTGACGCTCAGGTCCGACAGGACCCGGGCGTCGGTGCCCGGCCGCAGCAGGTGTCCGCGCTCCACCAGATCCTTCAGATAGAACGAGGCCGGTTCCACGTAATGGCACAGGGTCGTGGAAATGGCCGACACCAGGATCAGCGGCAGGATCACGCCGTACCCGCCGGTGATCTCCACGATCAGGAAGATGCCGGTCAGGGGCGCCTGGAGGATGCCGCTCACCAGGCCGGCCATGCCCAGCAGGGCGAAGCACCCTTCGGCCACCCAGTCCACCGACGGCATCAGCAGCACCAGGAACCGGTGGTAGGCCAGCCCGGCCAGGGATCCCACCACCAGGCAGGGCGCGAAAATGCCCCCCGAGCCGCCCCATCCCAGGGTCAGCGACGTGGCCAGCACCTTGGCCAGGGTCGCCACCGCCACGATGGCCACGCCCCCCTCGAAGGAGTTGGTGATGATTTCGCGGATGGAATGGTAACCCTCCCCCATCACCACCGGCAGGGCGAATCCGATGAGGCCCACGGCGCACCCGCCGATCATGGCCCGGGCCCAGGGCGCGGCGGGCACTTTGGCGGAAATGTGGTGCATGGACCGTAGGGCCCGGGTCAGAAGCACCGAGGCCGCCGCCGTGACCACCGCCAGCCCGATGCAGGCCGCGATGTCCGGCAGATCGATATGGAACCCTGGGTGTGAAAAGGCGATCTGATTGCCGTTGAGGATACGGCTCACCTCGGTGCCGGCCACCGCCGCGATGGCGATGGGCACGATGTTGACGGCTGTCCACTCCCCCAGAACCACCTCCACGGTGAAAACCAGCCCGGCGATGGGGGCGTTGAAGATGGACGAGATGGCGCCGGCCGCCCCGCACCCCACGATGACCACCCGCTGCCGGTCGTTGAGGGAAAAGTACCGGGCGATGTTGGACCCGATGGCCGCCCCGCTCATGACCACCGGCGCCTCGGGTCCGGCCGAGCCGCCGGAACCGATGGTGAGGCAACTGGAGACGAGCCGGGACCAGGCCGACCGGAACCGCAGCAGCCCGCCGTAGCGCGACACGCTGTAGATCACCTCGGGCACGCCGTGGCCCGCGCCCTCCTTGGCCACCTTGTCCAGGAACAGGGACGACAGGGCCGCGCCCGCGCCGGGGAGGATGAAGGCCCACCAGTAATGGCGGTAGTGGTGGAGCCATTCGAACATGGCCTCCAGGGACCGGTTGAGGGCCAGGGCCGCCAGCCCCGAGCAAATGCCCACGATCAGGCCGATGCCCATGAGCAGGGGCCGGTCGTCGATGCGGAACACGGCCCAACGGGTCGGCTTCCGCCAGAGGTTGGCGAATTTCATGCCGGGCGGGGGCGTCCGTCAGCGGCGTCGAGCCGGCGTTCGAACCCGCTCACCTTTTCCAGCAGGTCCGGGGCGCCGGGCCGGGTTTTCAGAAAATCGACGAAGTCGGCGTCCCGAAGGCAATAAGAGAGCCGCGACAACAAGTGGAGGTGCTGTTTCACCGACGGGCTCAGAAGGACGAACATGACGAAGACCGGCCGGTCGTCCACCGCCTTGAAATGGACGGGCTTTTTGAGAAAACAGGTGGCGATGACCGGCGATTCCGGAAATCCGGGAAGGGGCGCCCGGGGGTGGGGAATGGCCACGCCCCGGCCCACGCCCGTGGAGGCCAGGGATTCCCGCTCCAGCAGTTTTTCATACAGGATTTCCCGGTCCGGCGCCGGCAGAAAGTCGAGCCGGTCCACGGCGGACCGGAGCGCGGCCGGCGCCGCGTCGCCTTCACAGTCGAAAAAAACGCCGCCGGCCGAAATGGCCGCCGTCAGGGTTTCCGGGTCCGCGTCCCGCTCGTCGTCGTCCCGCCGGTCGTCGGGCGGCGAAAAGATCAGGCTGTGGGACTGGGCCCACCGATCCATCACGGTCTGGTCGAAGCGGCAGGTCTCTCCCTTTCTTCGGATGGGGATCCGGCCCTGGCGGATCCACCGTTCCACCGTGGTCCTGGACACATCCAGACTGAGAGCCACCTCATCGATTTCGAGTTTCATCATCGTTCATCTCGCAATACCGGATAGATTCAAAAATCAATAACATAATGCCGATTCGGATAGAAGGCAAGGGTCAATCCGGCGCCCTATCCCCAGAACCGGTAAAAATGGCGCACCGGTCCGTGCCCTTTTCCCAGGCGGTAGTCCGCTCCGGACCGGATGGCGCCGGTGATGAAGATTTTGGCGTTTTTGACGGCGGTTTCCGGATCTTCCCCCCTGGCCAGGCCGGCGGCGATGGCCGACGAGAGGGTGCAGCCGGTGCCGTGGGTATTGCGGGTGTCGATCCGTTCGCCGGGGAAGCGGACGATCCGGCCGGCCCCGGCTTCATACATCAGGTCCTCGGCGTCGCCCCCCGCGAGGTGGCCGCCCTTGATGAGGATGTGCCGTCCGCCGATCCCGGCCAGGTCCGCGGCGGCCCGTTCCATGCCGTCCCGGTCGCGGATCACCCGGTCCAGCAGCACCGAGGCCTCGGGCAGGTTGGGCGTGACCACCTCGGCCAGGGGCATCAGCCGGTCCCGGATGGCCGCTACGGCGTCGTCCTGGAGGAGCCGGTCGCCGCTCTGGGCCACCATCACCGGATCGAGAACGATCCGTTCGACCCGGTATTTCTCCAGCCGATCCGCCACCACTCCGATCAGTTCCGGGGAAAAGAGCATCCCGATCTTGACGGCGTCGGCGCCCATATCAGCGAAAATGGCGTCCATCTGTTTGCCCACGAACTCGGGGGGAACGGGATGGATGCCCGCTACGCCCTGGGTGTTCTGGGCCGTCACGGCGGTGATGACCGACATGCCGTAACAGCCCAGGGCGGAAAATGTTTTAAGGTCCGCCTGGATGCCGGCGCCGCCGCCGCTGTCGGAGCCGGCGATGGTGAGAACGGTGTGGTAAGTTTTGGTCATGGATTGAACTCCTTTTGGGTGGAAGGTCGTTCAGAGGGGTTCAGGGGAAAATGGTCCCAACCGGAGCGGGCCAGCTCCACATGAACCCCGTCGCGAACCAGCACCGGTTTCCCCTCGGCCGTGATCTCGCCGATGGCGTAAAGGGGCCGGTCGAAGCGCTCTGAAAACGCCGTCCGGATCGCTTCGGCCCGGTCCGGGGCCAGGGTGCAGAGCAGCGCGTAATCCTCGCCGCCGGACAGAGCCCAGTCGATGGGGTCGAAGTCGAAGCGGGTGCAAAACGCCTGGAGCGCCGATGAGACGGGCAGGTTTTCCGATTCGACCCGCGCGCCCACTCCGCTTTCCTCCAGGATGTGGCCCAGGTCGCTGCCGAGCCCGTCGCTCACGTCGATGAGGGCGCGGACCCCTTCGGTCTCCGCCAGAAACCGGCCCTCGTCGACGGCCGGCTCCGGCCGGTTATGCGCCGCGAGCAGGGATTCGAGGTCGTCGGTGTCCGCCGGCAGGTCTTCCAGGAGCAGGTGGAGGCCGGCCCGGCTGTCCCCCAGGGGGCCGGTGACGCAGAGGATGTCCCCGGCCCGGGCCGTATCCCGGTACCGGATCTCCCAGGGATCGGCCAGGCCGATCACCACGATGTTGACGATGAGATCC
>JAABTM010000500.1 GCA_011389855.1 Desulfobacteraceae bacterium | reverse complement strand
GTCCGGGGACGAAGAAGCCGTCCGCGACCGCGAAAACCGGACAGTCGGTGGTCAGGGGATACCGGAATCGGGAAGGCGGGCCGAAGCGCCGCTCGCCCCTGAACATGGAGGCCATGGCCTCGTTCAGGGTGTGACCGGCCGAGCAGATGCAGCCGATGCCGGTGATGGAGACGGGTTCGGCGGGCCTCATGCGGCCAGACGTTTTTCGATGAAGTCCGCCAGGGAGTTGACCGACTGAAGGGCCGGCCGCCCTTCTTTCATGTTTCGGATTTCGACCCCGAAGTTGGCCTTGACCTGGAAGACCAGCTCCACGGCGTCGATGGAATCGAGCCCGAATTTATCGCCGAACAGCAGATCGTCGTCCTGGATGTCATGGGGCTGAAAGTCCGCGAGGTCCAGTTCCTGGATGATGATTTCCTTGAGTTGGTTCTTTAGGGACATCTTAAACGCTTTTCAGTACGCCTTTCTTCGAGCTAACCGACCGCCGCGATCACTTCATCGATTATTTTCGGGTCAATCTCATGTTTTTTAAGAATTTCTTCGGCCTGATTCAACGCGTTTTTTCTCCGAAGCTCCACGATGTCTTTTCGTAGCCCCTGGCCGACGTAGTAGCGAATGAGCGCATGAACCCCCGCCATCTCTTTATCCCGCGCCACCCGTTCAAGATCTTCCAGGACATCTGTTGGAATGTCCAGGGAAATGCGCTTTTGGGGCCTGTCCTTATTTAACAAGAGGCACCGCCATCAGGTCCTTGAATAATTGCGTTTCCCGCTCCGCGCAATCCCTCAAAATCCCGGCCATTTCCTTATACCCCTCCCCGTCTTCGTCGCGTCCTTTGCAGATCCGGCCGCCCATGACGGCGAAATCGCGCCAGCGGTCGCCGACTTCGGTCATTCGTCGGGACAATTCCTGGAACCGGTCGTCCCCCAGCATCTCGGCCGTTTCCTGGAGGAAGGCCGCGTAGATGAAGCGGAAGCCGGCGCCGCCGGTACCGATCTCTTCCTGCATCCGGATCACCTGGCCGAGGTAGAGGGCCGCTTTTCTCTCCCCCAGTTTTTTGGGATAAGCTTCGACTTTTTTCGCCAGGTAGCGGATGCCCTTGACGCCCAGGAACGGGCCGGGGGCCTTGAGCATGGTCCGGCCGACCTCTTTGACGCCTTTGGCGATGGCCGCGGGAAAATCGGGGGTTTCCGGAACGCGGGTCACCCCGTACATCCGGCCCCTGGGGGGCAGGGGGCCTTTGGCGAACCGGGCTTTTTTCAGGGAGTCGGCGGGGCAGACCACCGGTTCCGGAAAGACCGGGTCGCTGATCAGATAGTCGTCCCCCTCCTTGCCGAAGACCACCAGGTTGTGCATATTGAAATGGAACCGGTATCGCCGGGGGAAATAGCTCAGCCAGAAGGCGCCGGTGCGGCAGCCCACGGGCATTCCCTCGGCGAGCTTGTCGTCAAGGGCCGCCATGGCCTTGTCCGGGCTGCGGAATTTCTGCCAGGCCATCTCCACCCCGAGCCGTTTGGTCACCCGCTTGATGATGCCGCCGGTGCTGGACCGGAAGGCGGTCAGGGGCAGGCCGTTGAGACGGATAAAGGGAAAATAGCCGAAAAACAGCCCCGACCCGATGCCGAAGACCATGGACTCGCTGATGGCGAGGCCGTGGTGGGAGAGCAGATTGGAGAGCACGCCGGTTTCGCAGTGGGCCGACTGGCTGTGACTGAAAGGGACTTTCATTTATTCCTCGTAATGACCGGAATCGGCCGGCGGCGTCTCTTTGAGCCGGGATACCGGGATCTCGAAGAGATCGGCGTACCGCTGGAGTATATCCACAGGCAATTTTCCAAAAGGGCCGGGTTTGAGATGGCGTTTGATCCGCCACCGGGGCAGATTCATGTAGCTGGCCAGCAGTCCGACGGTCATCAGGTTTTTGGTCATATGGTAGGCCAGGGGGCTTCGCTTGCCGGCTCGGATGAGCCGGAGCTGTTCGTCGAGTTCCCCCTCGATGACCTCCCAGGCCTGTTCGTTGGCGACGTTCTTCGGCATCCATCCGATGCTTTGCACCTTGACATACCGACCCGATTCGTCGAGGGCGTAGGCGATCTCTTCCACGTCTTTGGGGCCGATATCCTGGGGAACGTCCGATTTTCTCATGGGGCGTGGCTCGCTGAAAACAACTATAGTCTCCGATGACAGGGTTGGCAAGGTCATGGCATTGTTAACAAAGAACCTTTTTATCCCCAAAATGGCGTCGGTTGTCAACTCTAATGTCACGGTCCGCCGTTTTCGGTTGATTTTAGAATGGATGGGGGATACAAATAGACTTTTTGTCCTATGGATGGTGATCGATTGTCTAACCGGCGGGAGAGTGGAAAACCGGCGATGAAAGGCCCCGGCAGTTACGAATTCCAGATGGCGGTTCCGTTCCACGATCTGGATCCCATGCATGTGGTGTGGCACGGGAATTATCTCAAGTATTTCGACAGGGCCCGGTTCGGCCTGTTTCTCCAGGGCGGGATCGACCTCTACCGCTATTCCCTGGAGCACAACCGCATCTTTCCGGTAACCAGGACCTCCACCAAGCACATCCTCTCTCTTCGGCACAACGAACCGTTTCTCTGCCGGGCCACGGCCCGGGACGCCTACATCAAGATCGTCATCGACTTCCAGATCATCCGGCTCGAAGACGGCGCCCTCTGCACCCGGGGACAGGGGGAACAGATCGCCGTGAAGACGCCGGAGATGGAAACCCTCTACGAGATTCCCACCGAGGTTCGG
>JAABTM010000205.1 GCA_011389855.1 Desulfobacteraceae bacterium | reverse complement strand
CAATTTCTTTGTCATCGTCATGATTTTGATTGCCGCCAGCGATTTCGGCAAGATCCGGATCGGCGGGCCGGACGCCCTTCCGGAGTTTTCCACCTTCAGTTGGTATGCCATGCTCATCAGCGCCGGCATGGGGATCGGCCTGATGTTCTGGAGTGTCGCCGAACCCATATTCCACTATACGACGCCATCCCCGATGTTCAATGTACTCCCGGGAACAGCCCAGGCCGCCCAGGTCGCTTTGGGGCAGACCTATTACCACTGGGGGTTACATCCCTGGGGCATTTATGCCCTGGTTGGCCTTTCTCTGGCTTTTTTCGCTTACAATCGCGGCCTTCCGCTGACTATACGCTCGGTTTTTTATCCGATTCTCGGGGAGAAAATATACGGCATCTGGGGCAATATCATTGATATTCTGTCGGTTTTGGCCACACTCTTCGGTCTGGCCACATCACTGGGCCTGGGCGTCAAACAGGTCGCATCCGGGCTTCATTATTTGTTTGGATTCCCGACATCAACGGGATTTGTCGTGGGGCTCATCGCGGCGATCACGTTTCTTGCCGTCCTGTCGATTGCCACCGGACTCGATAAAGGCGTTAAAATATTGAGCGCGGCCAATTTAATGCTGGCCGTAATCTTTATGGTATTTTTGCTGCTTGTGGGGCCGACGGTCTACATTTTGAAAGTTTTTACTCAAAATATCGGATTTTATTTCCAGAACCTGCCCCAATTGAGTTTTTGGGTGGAAGCCTATTTCGGGGCGGAAGGAAGCGCCTGGCAGAGCCCCTGGACCATTTTTTACTGGGGGTGGTGGATATCCTGGTCTCCCTTTGTCGGGATGTTTATCGCCCGTGTTTCCAAGGGACGAACCGTGCGTGAATTTATTCTGGGCGTCATGCTGTTTCCGACCCTGTTCTCTTTTCTGTGGATGTCCTCATTTGGGGGATCGGCTCTCTGGTTGCAGATTACCGGGGGCGCCGATATCGCCGCCGCGGTCAACAAGGATGTCTCCACCGCGCTCTTTGTGATGCTCGAGAGCTTCCCGCTGGTCAAGATCACCTCTTTTATCGGAATTATCCTGGTAACCGTATTCTTTATCACCTCATCGGATTCGGGGTCTTTGGTGGTCGACCATCTCACTTCCGGGGGAAAGCTCGATTCCCCGATACCCCAGCGGATTTTCTGGGGCGTCATGGAAGGGGTCTGCGCCGCCTCCCTGCTTATGGGCGGCGGCCTGGTCGCCCTGCAAAGCGCTTCGATCGCCACGGGGCTGCCGTTTACCATTGTTCTGCTGATCATGTGCTACAGCTTGTATCGCGGACTGAAGGAAGAGCACTATCACGCTACGGTTATCGGCAAGATGACGCCGGAGACGCATCGAATCGAAATACCCATGGGCCGGAAATGATTTGACCATGATTCGGACGGAAACGGCAAAGTCCGAAGACGCCCCGCAAAGTTTTGAATCGGTGCATGATTTAGTATTGCGTCACTCCCGCGCTTGAAAATCGACCTTTAAAAAAATTTGATGCCATTCGGATTTTCTGATATTTTTCTAGTAGTCGTTCTTTTGCGATGAAAAAAAAATGGAGTCGTTCGATGGTAAAAAAATTTCTGGAAATTCACAACAACATCCTGGGGTCGATCCGCGAGCCCTTGGTCCTGCTGGATCAGGATTTAAAGGTCGTAACCGCCAATCTCTCCTTTTACCGGACGTTCGACGTCAAGCCCGATGAAACCGAGGGCGAGTTGATATACGATCTGGGCAACCGGCAATGGGACATTCCCGGCTTGAGAAAATTGCTGGAAGACATCCTGCCTCAAAATACCGCGTTCCACGATTTCGAGGTGGAACACGACTTTGAAAGCATCGGGCGGAAGGTCATGCATCTGAACGCCCGGCGGATTTACGACGATGGCGACCGGCCCGAGATGATTATGCTAGCCATCGAGGATGTGACCGAGCGCGAATATTACAAGAAACATCTCGAGGAACTGGTTGAAGAACGAACGGCCGAAATCAGAACACTCAAGGATCAACTCGAAGCCGAACGGGCCTATCTCCAGGAAGAAATCAAACTGGTGCACAACCACGAGGACATTATCGGCAAAAGCGACGCCATCAATTATGTGTTTTTCAAGGTGGAACAACTCGCCGATACCGACACCAGCGTGTTGATTCTCGGAGAAACCGGCACCGGCAAGGAATTGGCGGCCCGCGCCGTTCACGGCACAAGCTCGCGCAAGGACCGCGCCCTGGTCAAAATGAATTGCGCCGCCCTGCCTTCGAGTCTGATCGAAAGCGAACTTTTCGGCCATGAAAAGGGCGCCTTCACCGGCGCGCAGTCCAGGCGGATGGGGCGCTTCGAAGTGGCCGACGGCGCGACCCTTTTTCTGGACGAGATCGGCGAGTTGCCGCTGGAACTTCAGCCCAAACTGCTCAGGGTGCTCGAAGGCGGGGAGTTTGAACGTCTGGGCAGCTCGGAAACCCGAAAAGTGGATGTCCGCATCATTGCCGCCACCAATCGCGATCTGCAGGCGGAGGTCCAAAAGGGCGCTTTCCGGGAGGACCTGTGGTACCGGCTGAATATTTTTCCGATTACCATGCCGCCCCTGCGCGACCGCCTGGACGACGTCCCGCTGCTGGTCAATTTTTATATCGACCGGATTTCCAGAAGACTGGGCAAAGACGTCAAAATGATTCCGGCGGGCGTGATGAACGCGCTGCGACAATACCACTGGCCCGGCAATGTTCGCGAGCTGGAAAATGTCCTCGAACGGGCGGTGATCAACTCCTCGGGCCCCAAGCTGCGGCTGGTGGACGAACTGCGAAAACCGCGCGGGGACGCGGCCCGGCCCGAACAAACCCTGGAACATGTCGAACGCGACTATATCCTCCGGGTGCTTGAACGGACCGACTGGAAAGTCAGCGGCCAGAACAGCGCGGCTGAAATTTTGGGTCTTGACCGCTCTACCCTGCGCGCCCGCATGCGCAAACTCGATATCCACAAAGCGTAAGGCGAATCATTGAAATGTGGCATGAAAGTTGAAAACTGAAAATTGAAAGCTATGACATGAAACAAACGCAACATCCTCCCATCATTATCGCAATGGATATCGACGATTTCCTGACCAGCATGCAGGTGGACGAACTTCGCAAAAGAGATTGGCGTGATCCTGTTCATCACGGCGACAACCATTTTTTTACAGTTGAATTCGAGCATAACGGCGTTCCCTACAAAGTGGAGAACGTGCTGTCGCCCGGGTGCATCGAGTTTTTTCGTTTTCTCTTCGAACAGGAACGCGTCCACCCGGCTTTTTTCAGCGCGGGGATTCGCTCCCGGAACCTCGATCTCGCCGAAAAAGTGGTTCAAATGGCCATTGACGCCGGCGGGGATCCCCAATGGAAAAAACGCTACGACGTATATTCCCGTGAGGATTGCTTTGACACCGAACTGATGGATCGCAGCGTGGACGCCGGGATTCGTGATCGATTTCAGCCCGCGCATTATTTTGGGAATTACAAAAAAGATTTGCGCATGATCCATCATGGCCGCGAAGCGTATCATAAAATGTTTCAGCAAACACTCGATGATGCCTCGACGCTCCTGCCGAATCCTGAAAAAGATGAAGCCATGCTGGCCAACCTGATACTGGTCGAGGAGGACGCGTCATATCTGTTTCCGGGGCAGGAAAAAAACATGCTGCTTTGCCCCACCTATCGTCATCCATATCCCTATGCAGTCAATTATGGGGGCGACGACGTCCCCCCGACGACCCAAGATCCCTGGGATGACGGGTTCAAGGCGGCCAATACGATTTTCTACGCGGCCGGCGTGTTGCACCGCGTCTTTGAACGGCTTTCGGAAAACATGACTCTTCCGGACGCGTTGTGGCAAGAGCAAGGGCGTTTCTGGGTTGACCCCAAGCGTTACCAGGAACGCCATCCGCTTCATTTTTTTGCCAAGGGCCGCGACATTCTGCAACGGTACAACCCGCGATTGAACTTCGCGGTGCGTTCCCAGGAGGCCCCTGGAGCCTGAACAATACTCAAGAAGACGCATTTTAGGGTCAAAACGCCATCAACATCTTAACGGAAAGGAGCCGCAATGGGCGACAAGGGAAAAAAAGACAAAGGCAAGCGCGAAGAGCGGAAGAAGAGCAGTCAGACCTTGAAGGAAAAACGCAAGCAAAAAAACGATAAGGCGACCGTGCCGAGGACAAGCGATAAATGATAAATAACAATGATATCGCCGAAAAGGCGCGGGCTGCGGCTTTCACGCCAAAGCAACGCCAGGGGATCAAATCGGTGGCCGTCATCGGCAACTACCTGCCCCGCCGGTGCGGCATCGCGACCTTCACCACGGATTTGGTCGAGGGCCTGTCGGCCCAGGCGCCCGATATCGACATCTGGGCCGCTGCCATGAACGACCGGCCCGAGGGGTATCTTTATCCCGACAAAGTGCGCTTCGAGATCGGTCAAGGCAAATTGAGCGACTACGGAGTGGCCTCTCAATTTCTCAATATCAACCAGACGGACATCGTCTGCGTGCAGCATGAATTCGGTCTTTTCGGCGGTCCGGCCGGCGGCCACATCCTGAAGCTGCTGGGGGATTTGCACATGCCGGTGGTGACCACCCTGCACACGGTTTTAAAGGAGCCCGCCCCGGATTATCGCGACGTCTTGAGCAGATTGTCCGAGCTGTCCGACAAGCTGGTGGTGATGAGCCACGAGGCCTCCGGTCTTCTCAAAGACATCTATGCCGCACCCGAGGATAAAATCGCGTTTATCCACCACGGCATCGCCGATACGCCCTTTATCGATCCCAGTTTCAACAAGGACAAGTTCGACGTGGAAGGCAGGAAGGTGTTGCTCACATTCGGCCTGCTTTCCCCGAACAAAGGCATCGAGAACGTGTTGCGGGCCCTTCCGGCGGTCATCGAAAAGCACCCGGATGTGGTCTACATTGTCCTGGGAGCGACCCATCCGCATATTTTAAATTCCCATGGAGAGGCTTACCGCATCATGCTGCAGCAGCTCGCCCACAAACTCCAATTGGGGGCGCATGTCGTCTTTCAAAACCGGTTTGTCGAACAAAACGAGCTGTGGGAGTTTCTGGGCATCGCCGACATCTATGTCACCCCCTACCTGGACGAGGCCCAGATTACCTCCGGAACCCTCGCTTACGCCATGGGCGCCGGTAAAGCCATTATTTCCACCCCTTACTGGTATGCGGCCGAGATGCTGGCCGAAGGCCGGGGCCGACTGGTTCCCTTTAATGATCCGGACGCCATGGCCGCGCAGATTATAGATCTGCTGGAAAACGATATCGCCCGGCACGCCATGCGCAAAAAGGCTTACATGTTCAGCCGCGACGCGGTCTGGAAGGAAGTGTCAAGCCAATACCTCCAACTGTTCAAAGAGGTTCAGCGCAACCGGGACACAAACCCCCGCCCCCGGCACGCTTATGTGGCCAATATCAAGGCCATCACGGCCTTCGAGCTTCCGGAGATCAAACTCGATCATCTCAAAACGCTGACCGACGACACCGGCATTTTGCAGCACGCCACCCACACCATCCCCGACCGGGATCACGGCTACTGCACCGATGACAACGCACGGGCCCTGCTGGCGGCCGTCATGGGGCGCAAATACCTGGCGCCCAACGGTTGGGATCTCGACCGTCTCAGCGGTCATTACCTCGGATTCCTCCTCTATGCCTTTGACGGGCAAAGCGGGCGGTTTCGCAACTTCATGAGCTATTCGCGGAGATGGCTGGAAGACGTCGGGTCCGAGGATGCCCACGGCAGGGCGCTTTGGTGCCTCGGAAAAGCGGTGTCGCTGCTGGACAATCCCGGCCACCTGGCCATGAGCGCGACGCTGTTCAAAAAAGCGCTCCATGCCGTTGAAGGTTTCGATTCGCCCCGCGCCATCGCTTTTTCCCTGGTGGGCCTGCACGCCTATCTGAAAAAATTTTCCGGCGACAGCGACGCGCGCCGGGTTTGCGAGGCCCTGGCCGAACGGATATTCATTCAGTTTCAAACCAATGCGGAAGACGATTGGCCCTGGCTTGAAAATGCCTTGAACTACGCCAACGGCAAACTACCCCATGCCTTGCTGTTGTCCGGCCGGCGGTTGCATCGCGAGGACATGATCGATATGGGGCTGGCTTCCCTGAAATGGCTGCTGGCCATCCAGACCGAAGACCGGCACTTTTCGCCCGTCGGCTGCAATGGATGGTCTCCCAAAGGCGGCCCCAGGGCCCGTTTCGACCAGCAGCCCATCGAGGCCAGCGCCATGGTCGAGGCGTGTGTGGAAGCGTTTCATATCACCCGGGATCATGTCTGGTTCGACAATGCGGTCATGTGCTTCAACTGGTTTCTGGGGCACAACGATCTCAACCTGCCCCTTTACGATCCCGTTACCGGCGGCTGCCGCGACGGCTTGATGGCCGACGGCGTCAACCAGAACGAGGGCGCGGAATCTTCGCTGGCCTGGCTGCTGTCGCTGATGACATTGCAAAAGCTCTACGCCGACGAGATTCTAAATCCGCCCGCCGCCCGGAAAAGCGTCGGGTACCGGAAAAGCGTTGCGTAACGGCGCCGCCATGCGCATCGCCATGCTCGCGCCCATCGCCTGGCGCACCCCGCCGCGCCACTACGGCCCATGGGAAAGTGTTGCGTCCCTTTTGACCGAGGGGTTGGTGGCGCGGGGTCACGACGTCGCCTTGTTCGCCACCGCGGATTCGCTGACCGGCGGAACGCTGCGCGCGGTTTGCCCCGGGGGGTACGAGGAAGACCCTTCGCTCATTCCCAAGGTGTGGGAGTGCCTGCACATCTCGGAACTCTTCGAAAACGGCGACGACTACGACATCATCCACAACCATTTCGATTATCTGCCGCTGACTTACAGCGGCCTGACGGAAACCCCCGTCGTGACCACCATTCACGGTTTTTCGTCGCCCGGCATATTGCCGGTGTACCGGAAATACAACGGCAAAACCTTCTATGTGTCTATCAGCGACGCCGACCGGGCCCCTGAACTGAACTATGTCGAAACCGTCTATCACGGCATCGATCTTTCCCGGTTCGATTTTCAGCCCGACCCGGACGATTACCTGCTTTTTTTCGGGCGCATGCACCCGGACAAGGGGGCCCGCGAGGCCGTGGAGATCGCCCGGGCCTGCGGCAAGAAATTGATCATGGCGGGGATCATCCAGGACCGGGACTACTTCGACCGATTCGTCGCCCCGCACCTGAAAACCGGCGAGATCGACTATGTCGGCAGCGTCGGGCCCGAGGAGCGCAACCGGCTGCTCGGCAAGGCCCTCGCGCTGCTGCACCCCATCGCCTTTGACGAGCCCTTCGGCCTGTCGGTGGTCGAAGCCATGGCCTGCGGCGCCCCGGTGATCGCCTTTGACCGGGGCAGCATGCCCGAACTGATCGACCACGGAAAAAACGGGTTCCGGGTCGATACGGTTCACGCGGCCGTCGAGGCGGTCGCGCGGATTGGAACCATCGACCGCGCCGCCTGCCGGCGCCATGTCGAGCGGCGTTTCACGGTCCAACGCATGGTCGACGACTACCTGGACGTCTACGAGACGATCCTATCATCCGGCGCCGCAAAAACGACATCGACATCAAGGACAACAGGATATGCGTTCAGAAAAACGGCGAAAACTGAAGATTAAACGTAAAGCGATCAAGATCGTGGGCGACACCTCACGGGTGATCACACGGCCCCATTTTCCCGATGAGAAAGAACGCATTTCCAGGATCATTCAGCGCATATTGAGCTTGTCCACCGCGGAGGCCGAAAAGCTGATGGCCCGGATCATGGCCGACTTCGCCGGAAGGCACGAAGACATCGGGCACATTTTTGAACGGCGCCTGCAAGCGGTGCAGGCGTATCTGCCGCAAGAAGAATCGGTCGGCGATTTGCAAAAATCCCTTATCGGCGCCTACTTCACAAAGGAATACGCCATCGAGTCGGCCGCCCTTTTCAATCCGTCCATTGTCGCCCATCCGGATCAGCGGCATCTGGAAAAAGGCGGCCTGCGGTTCATCATGAGCCTGCGGGCCACCGGCGAAGGGCATATCTCGTCCATCGTATTTCGCAGCGGCGTTCTTGACAGGCATAACCGCATTTTGTTCGATCCGATCAGCGAATTCGTGGAAACGCCGGATCTGAGATTGGATCCGGTCTACAAACGCAATCCGTTCCGGCGCAAGTTGAACGAGATGGGCGCCGCCAATGAAATCAGCGCCTACATCCTCGACCGTCTGTCGGAAGATTTCGCCTACAATGCATTATTGGAACAGATGGACGCCCTTCGCGCGGCCCCGCTCTACGACGAAGCGCGCCAGAACCGGACGTTCGAAGTCATGGGATGGCTGGCCGACTCCAATTACGAGGTGAGCTTCCACGCCGATCACCGCATATCCGAGCGGGTGATCTTCCCGGTTTCGAAAAACGAAAGCCGGGGCATCGAGGACGCCCGGTTTGTTCAATTCGTCGATGATCGACTGCAAGTCACTTATTATGCCACCTATACCGCCTACAACGGCACGACAATCCTGCCGCAATTGATCGAAACAAAAGATTTCATTACCTTCAATGTTCTGACCCTCAACGGCAAGGCCGTCAAAAACAAAGGCATGGCGCTGTTTCCGCGCAAAATCGACGGCCGCTACGTCATGCTGTCCCGCCAGGACGGCGAAAACAACCGGATCATGTTTTCGGACAACATACATTTCTGGCAAACTTCCCAAATCATTCAGGCGCCGGAACAGCCGTGGGAGTTTATCCAGATCGGCAACTGCGGCTCTCCCCTGGAAACGGACCAGGGCTGGCTCGTACTCACCCATGGCGTCGGGCCGATGCGCCGGTACTGCATAGGCGCCGTCCTGCTGGATCTTGAAAACCCCGCCAGGGTCATCGCCCGCCTGGACGAGCCGCTGCTGGCGCCCCATGCCGGCGAACGCGAAGGCTACGTTCCCAATGTCGTCTATTCCTGCGGGGCGCTCATTCACAACAACGAATTAGTCATTCCCTACGCCATGTCCGACATCAATGCCGGTATCGCCACCGTCGGCGTCGCGGACTTGCTGGACGGCATGCGAAAGGTGGCCTAGCGCGACGAGATCGGCGCCGACCGCGCGGCTTGCCCGGCCGGGATGGCAGTCTCATCGTTGCACCCCCCCTTCACGCCAGCCGTCCGAGCGCCGCCCCGATGAACAAGGCGACAAACCCGAGGCCGTTCTGGATGGTTACATTCGCGGCCGCGTGAAGCCATTCAGCCGACCGCAGCAGCTCTCCCGTTTCAAGAATATACGCCGAAAAGGTGGTAAAGGCGCCCATGAACCCGACCATGACAATGGTCCGGGTCTCGCCGGAGACCGCCCATCGGTTTTCAAACAACGACCAGAGCAGGCCGGCTAAAAAACATCCCGTGAGGTTGACGACTACGGTCCCCCAGGGAAAAGACGCCCCGTTGATCCTGTGAATGAATCCGGCCAGCCCGTA
>JAABTM010000204.1 GCA_011389855.1 Desulfobacteraceae bacterium | reverse complement strand
TTCGCCGGATGGCGGTTACGCTGACCTTTTCCTGTCGATCATAATCGGCCTCGAAGTAAACCCCGATACGGTCCGGCTCCCGTTTCGGGCCTTGACCCGGCTTTCGGTTTCCAGGGCGGCGATCAGCTTGGCATGGGAGAGCCGTCCGGGCGCGTCCAGGAAATGCTGGTTTTGGACCACTTTGAAATCTCCCGGGGTCAAATCCGGTATGGCGGTCAGTCGGGTTTTTTCCTTGGCGCCCAGACGTCGGTTGGCGTAAGGGGCGAGCATTTTTTCGTAAAACAGCAGTTTTCCTTCCGGGGTCAGGTAATCGAAGGCGATTTTTCGGTTGAAGCGGCGCGGCGCGGCTGAATCCAGCCCCGGCATCCGGTTCGTGGTGCAAATCACCAGCCCGGAGAAATTTTCCAACTGGGTCAGAAACTCGTTGGTCTGGGTGATTTCCCATGATCGATGGGCCTGGTCACGCTCCAGCAGAAATGAGTCCGCCTCGTCGATCAACAGGGCGGCGCCTTTGTCTTCGGCTTCGGAAAAAATCCCGGCCAGGTTTTTTTCCGTGCCGCCGACATACATGTCCAGGATGTCGCTGGCCTTGCAAATCATCAGATCCCGGTCGACGGCTTCGGCCAGGTATCTGGCGGTTTCGCTTTTTCCCGTGCCCGCTGGGCCGTAAAACAACATGCTCAAAGACGGCCGATCCGCCATGAGATGTTGCCGCCAGTGGGCGTCGTAAGCTTTGACATCAGAGATCAGTTTGGAAAAATCGGTTTTGACGTTCAGCCCCTTCACCAGGAAATTTTGCCCGGACGCCTTGGGCCGGGCCGGTTTTCCGCCCTCGTTCATCAGGGTCAGATGAGAGACAAGGACCTGGTCGAGGAACCGTTTGAAATTGTCCTTGCCCTTGATCCCGACCTCGACGGCTTTTCGAACCGCCAGCTCCACACCGCCGGCGCTGGCGTCGTAGCGGGTCGCCAGGGCTTCCACGTCCGCGTCGGACAGAACCCGCCGCTTTCCGTAGCGCTTCAGCACGTTTTGCCACAGCGAAATCCGCTGCCGCCGGGTAAAGGGGTGGAACTGGACGCTGTAGGCGAACCGGCGGTAGATGGATTCGTCCATGGACAGCTCGTTGACGATCCAGATCATCCGGATCCCTTTTTCCTCCAGGAGATGGTTGACCCATCCCTTGTCCCGGGTTTCGCCGGCTTCAAACCAGGAAAACGCGGTGTTCAACAGGTTGTCGGCTTCATCCACCATGATGATGGACCCGTCGCCGCCGTTGGTGAAATGGACGCAGGACAAAATCGCTCCCCGGCGCACGGCGCTGCTGTTTTGTTCGTTGTTGACGATTTCGTAACCCGAAGTTTTCAGTTCGTTTAAGATAGACCGGGCGTAGCTGCTCTTGCCGGTGCCCGGAGGGCCGTACAGCAGGATGTGCGTGGAGCTGTCCGGCTTTTTTTGCAAAAGCTGGCGGAGAATCCGGGTGTGGCTTTCATCCACCAAATGGGCGTTCAGCGGGAGGCCGCTGTCGGCCGCCTCGATAAAAGACGTCTGACTGGTCAGTGCTCTTTCGGGATTTTCCAGGATGTCGATGAAATCGTCGTTCAGGGCAAGAGAATTGGCGTCGGCCTCGATGATCTCCAGCGTCTTCAGCTTCCCGGACAACGCGTCGTAGAGCCGGCTACGGGTCATTCCCAGCAGGATCGCCAGGTTCTGCCGGAAAAACGGCCTGTCGCATTGCAGATGCGTCAGAAAAAAATGGTCGGCCTCATCGAATATGACGATGACGAGAAGGAACAAGATCATTTCCCGTTCATCCGCGTTCAGCCCGAAGATCCGGGTCACGGCGTCGATATTGACCTCCACCTGGGAGGCGTCGCTGGTTTCAAGCGCCGCCATCCGGGCCGAAAGGGCTGTTTTTAGCTTTTTCCCAAATTCTCGCCGGATCTTTTTTGTCGAGTTTTGAAGGAATTTTGCCAGGGATGCGCCGACATCGACCATGTCGTCCGCTTCTTCCAGTTCATGGGTCAGGCCGGTTTTCAATGGGTTCGAGATCTGGCCTTGCAAAATTTCACATAACCGCCCGGCATGTTCCGATTCCAGGACAAAGCATACAAACCCCAAGGTTTTGCGATCCAGCACAAGGGAGCGCCGGTTGAAAAGGCGTTCAAGATAAACCCCTATCTGGCGGGTCAGAAAATCCCCGTTGTCTCCGGTGGTCGATTCGGGGGAAACCTCGGGAATCAGGGGGCTGGATGCGTCGCTTCGTCTTTTTGTGGGCATGGTCATCTCCTTTTACCGGTTTGTCGATTTTAATGCTGAAACGACTATGCCATGCCAGCGTTCCATCCCATGCGTTGTTTTAAACTTTATCTTGTTGTTATTTCTTGTAAAATCGCCTAAAGTCAGAAACTTGGCTTTTTCAGTGATGGCTAGATTCTAATATTTCAATGCGGTTTTTTCAAGAGGTTTTTTGTCCGGAAAGGCCCGGAGATTCCGGCAAACGCCCAATCCTTTACAGCCCGGACGGATTAGAGTAGGATTATGGCAAAGTTGGGCGTCGATTCGAATCGGAATATCCAGGATAGGGCAAGCGCGGGAATGATGGATGCAGGAAAATGAATCCAAGCTGATTGAAATGGTTCGATATGGTATTCGTCACGCCGAGAAAGGCCGGTTTGTTGATCATTCAGGTAAAAAATACAATCAAATCAGTTAAGAAAGGAGCAAAACCCCATGGACAACCCCATTCAGAACTACTGGAAACTGCGACTCGAAACGCTTAAAGAAATCCTGGAAGGCAATAATTTCGAGGTCTTCATCGCCGACAAGCTCGTCGCTTCGGTGGAAAAGGAGCTGAAAAAATGATGCTGCTTCCCATCGCCGACGATGAAGAGCTGGAGCGGATTATGATGGGCTATTCGCCAAAACTCCTGGCCATTCTAGCGGAAGCGAAACGCCAGATACGGCAAGAAGGCGGCATCTCTCACTACGATTTCTGGGAAACAACGTGAAATCCCCCTTCCTATACACCAAAACCCACCGCTATTTCGCCCAATACGCCGAAGGCGTCGAGGATCTCGCGGCGGCCGAACTGACCGCCCTGGGCGCAAGCGACATCCAGCCCGCCTTCCGGGGCTGCCATTTCAAAGCCGACCGGGAGACCTTTTGCCGCGTCAACTACCGGTCCCGCCTTTTGGCCCGGGTACTGGCCCCTCTGGCGTCCTTCCGGTGTCGGGACCGGGACGACCTCTACCGGGCCGGCAAGGCCGTCGACTGGTCGGCCATCTTCTCCCCGGCCCAGACCTTCGCCGTTTTCGCCAACGTCGCCAACAATCCCAACATCAACCATTCCCAGTTCGCCGCCCTCTGCCTGAAGGACGCCGTGGCCGACCGGTTCCGGTCCAAGACCGGCAAACGGCCCAGCGTGGACCGGTTCAACCCGGACCTCGTCCTCAACCTCTTCATCGACAGGCAACAAGCCACTGTCAGCCTCGACGCCTCGGGCGGTCCCCTCCACCGACGCGGCTACCGGCGCGAAACCGTGGAGGCCCCCATGCAGGAAACCCTGGCCGCCGCCATGGTCGCCCTGTCCGGCTGGGACGGCCAACGTCCCCTTTACGACCCCATGTGCGGCGCCGGGACCCTTCTGTGCGAAGCCCTCATAACCTACTGCCGGATTCCGGCCGGATTCCTTCGAGAGCGCTTCGGCCTCCGGTCTCTCCCCGATTTCGACGAAAACACCTGGAACCGGATGAAAACCTTCGAGGACGCCGCCATCCGCGACCTCCCGCCCGGCCTCATCTCCGGAAGCGACGTGGATCCCGCCGCCGTTGCCGCCACCCGGGCCAACGCCCCCCTGTTGCCCAACGGCGACGCCATCCGCATCAGCCGCAAGGATTTCCGGGACATCGACTCCCTGGAAAACCGGACGATCCTTTGCAACCCCCCTTACGGCATTCGCCTGGAGAAGGAGACGGATCTGGCCGCCTTTTACAAGGATTTCGGCGATTTTTTGAAACAAAAATGCAAAGGCTCGGACGCCTACCTCTACTTCGGCAACCGCGACATGATCAAACGCATCGGCCTGAAACCCGCCTGGAAAAAACCCATGCGAAACGCCGGGCTGGATGGCCGGGTGGTGAAGTACGAACTCTATTGATGCCTTGTCCGCAATGTGCCCTGGCGAATTCAAGCGTGGGAGTTCACTCCCGCGCGGCAATGGCGGACCGAGCCGTATTTACCAACAGTATCATGGATGTCTCGACAATTGGGTCACCGGCAATTAACGGCGCGGGATGGAAGGCGGAACGGGCGATGCGGGGCGAATCAATAGACCCCGAAATCCCTTAAGATATCGTTGATGCCCATCTTTTTCGCCCGCATCATGAAAAATTCCGAGATGGTGGGTTCGTAGGGCCGGCGGCGGAGGGTCATCTTCGCTTCCCGGGGGGTCTTGCTTCCTTTTTTGTTGTTGCAGTCGCGGCAACTGGCCACGCAGTTGTCGAAATCGTCCTTGCCGCCCCGGGACTTGGGGATGACATGGTCGATGGTCAGTTTTCCCTGGTGCTGGCCGCAGTAGGCGCACCGGAAGCCGTCCCGGATCAGCACGTTGCGTTTGCTGAAGGGGACCTTCGACCGGTAGAGGGTCCGGATCAGTTTGATGAGCTTCAGGACGGCGGGGATACGGAAACAGAGCCCTTCCGCGGTCCGGATAATGTGGTCGGAATAGGCCAGCACCTGGACCTTCTGTTTGGCCATGAGGCACATGGCCCGCTTCCAGTTGAGCACGTTCAGAAATGAATAATCTTGATTCAACAGGATGCAGCTTGTCATGTTTCTCCTCGTTGCTGGGGTTGCCGGTAAAGATCCATCGTGTTCCTCCCTTCACTCCATTGGGTTTAGAGCCTATCGGACTTCCAGATCCGCCCCGGCCTCCGGCATTCGGTTCCGGCAGGCGACGGCGAAATCCTCCGGATAATGGCCGTTGATCCATCTCAACTGGGCCTCGGTGAACGCGCCCGGCGAAAAGGGCAGCTTGGGCAGCAGGCTGTAGAGCAGGCGGCCGGCCGCATCCTCGGCGTCGATCCGCTTGGAAAACTCGATGTGGGTGATCATCCGGGCGCCCAGGGCCTCCAGGATCCGGACGCCCGCCAGCAGGGCTTTGTCGATGGAGGCCCGAATTTCGGCATCCGCTTCCAGGATGTTGCCCACCGGCGCCAGGGGCATGAGCTGAAGTTCCCACTGGGAGGTCTGGGCCTTGGGAACGAAGAGGATGACGCGGTCGTCCTCCCAGACCACCAGATCCGACGGTTTGCCGTCGTCGCCGTCCATGCGGCGGTTGTTCCGGATGGCGGAGACGTAGCGGTCGAAAAAGTCGCGGCCGGTCTGCCACTTGTAGCTCCGGATAAAGCCGTCCACGGGATCCCCGCAGGCGAAGCCGGGGATGTAGTCCTCCCCCATGGCGGCGGGGTCGGGCGCCCGGACGGCTTCCGGAATGAGCGCGTACTGCTGGTGGACCTGCTGATGGGATCCGTGGAGCCGATACCCGCTGGCGGCGTAGCCGAATCCGAAATTCCACCCCCACAGCGTGCGGGTGAAGGGGATGGGCGGCCGTTCCCCGGCCGTCAGCGTGGCCATGATCCCGCCGCGCAGCCGCTCCAGTTCATCCACGGAGAGCTGCCGCCGGAAGGCGGGGATGGGGATCCCCAGCCCGGACGCCAGGCGGACGAAGGTCCGTTGGTAATAGAGGTGGCGCATGCCCGTCATGTCCGCCAGGGTCAGATCCCGGGCCCGGTAGCGGATCGCGTCGTGGGCCATATTGGCGGCGTAATGGCCCCAGGGGATGTAGGAGTTGCGCCGCAGGTACTCGAAGACGTGGCTCCGGCCGCCGTCTCCGACCCATTCCCCCACGATCTCGCTGTCCCCCTGGGCGCCGGGCATCAGCAGCATGGTCCGCTTGTAGTCGTCCGGCAGGCGGGGGTTGTTGGCCGCAGCCTCGAAGATTTCATGGTCGTGGACCACGGGCCGGGTCCGGCCGGAGGGGGTTTTCCGGTAAGTCAGTCCCGTGGGCCGTCCGGTATCGGGATCATGGACGAATTCGCAGGCCCCTTCGGCGATGGCGACGAGTTCTTCCGGGTCGGTACCGTCCACCGCCAGGGCCAGCCGGATCGTCCGGGGCAGGGCGGCTACGACCCGGGTTTTGTCCGCCGCCGGCGACGCCCCGTTCAGCAACTCCCGGAGGCTGTCGGTCAGGGAGAGCCGGTTGGAGGGCTCCGGGTGCGGGTCCAGGCGGATGCGGTCCGGATCCTGGGCTGTCCGGTCCGCCGACCGTTTGATGATATAGGTCGACCCCCGAAACGGGAATGGGTTGGGGACTTCATAGACCGGGTCGGCGCCGGGTTCCTGGACGGCGCCGTCGGGGAAATTGGCGTGGTTGAAACAGGGGGATCCGTCTTCGAAAACGCCCAGGGATAAGATGGTGTCCTTTTCGCGCAGGTTCTCGGAACGGAAGGCGGGCGTGTGGATTCCGTAGATAAATCGACCGGATGGCGCAACGCAGGTGCGCATCTTCATAGGTGGCATCCCCCTCGTTTAACGACGCGTCAAGATGCAGACTCCCTTTTCATACCGCAAAAGTCGAACGGGATCAAATGATTTTGTAAAGTTGAAGTTGCGGTGTTGGGGGGGCGGCGTCGCGGCTTAAAAATAACAGGACGGCCGGGCGGCCGGCGCCGTTTTCGCCGGGAGTGCCCGAAAAAAGGAGTTGACAGCCTCCTTTCGACCCTATAGACAGATTATGTCGCATGTGTTTTTGACGGTCGCATACAAAAACGGAAACAGGAAGACCCCCATGACGCCCATTTTCGCGGACAGGCTTTTTTATTTTTGGTTTTACTATTTTTACGCCCCCTGTCTGCCCGTGGTCCTCTGAGGGATTCCACCCAACCGAGCAAAAAGCCGCGGGCAGACAAAGCCCGCGGCTTTCTCTTTTCTTCGAGCCGCGGAACCCATCCGCCCCGGCCATTTTGCTCCCCAAAAAGGAGAGCCCCATGAAAAAGACCTATGATGTCCATGTCGAGTCCTTTATCCCGCTGGAAGCCCCGGATGTCCTGAAGGAGGAACTCCCCATCAGCCCGAAAGCGAGCGACACCGTGCTCAAAGGCCGGGAGGAGATCCAGAACATCCTGAAGGGCGAGGACAAACGGCTGCTGGTGGTCGCCGGCCCCTGTTCCATCCACGACGAAAAGGCGGCCCTGGAATACGCAAAACGGCTGAACCGGCTGCGGGACGAGGTGAAAGAGACCCTGCTGGTGGTGATGCGGGTCTATTTCGAAAAGCCGCGGACCACCGTGGGATGGAAGGGACTGATCAACGACCCCCATCTCAACGGCAGCCGGGACATCATGACCGGCATCCGGAAGGCCCGAAAGTTGCTCATCGACATCACCGAGATGGGACTGCCGGCGGGAACGGAAATGCTCGATCCCATCACGCCCCAGTACATGGCCGGTCTCGTCTCCTGGGGGGCCATCGGCGCCCGAACCACCGAATCCCAGACCCACCGGGAAATGGCCTCGGGGCTCTCCATGCCCGTGGGCTTCAAGAACTGCACCGACGGCGAGCTGGACACCGCCGTCAACGCCATGATCGCCGCCGGCTCTCCCCAGAGTTTCCTCGGCATCGATCCCAACGGCCGGGCCAGCATCGTCAAAACCAAGGGCAACCCTTACGCCCACATCGTCCTCCGGGGCGGGAACCGTCCCAATTACGATTCGGTGAGCATCCGCCAGGCCGTGGAACAGCTTCGGAAGAAAAGCCTGTCCGAGGGCGTGGTGGTGGACTGCTCCCACGCCAACTCCTGGAAGCAGTACCGGAACCAGTCCATCGTCTGGCAGGACGTCATCAACCAGAAAATGGACGGCAACGACGCGGTGGTGGGGCTGATGCTGGAGAGCAACCTGAAGGAGGGCGCCCAGAAGAACACCGGCGACCTGTCCACCATGGAATACGGCGTCTCCATCACCGACGCCTGCATCTCCTGGGAGACCACGGAAAGCCTGGTGCGGTCCGCCCACGAGGGGCTGCTCCAGGCGCGGAACGGCCGCTACAAAGTGGCCTCGGTGGCCTGACGCCATGGAGACCCTGACCATCGACGGCGCCGCCGGCCGATCCACCCTGCTGGTGGGGGAGCCGCTGGAGCGAATCTCCGACCATCTGCCGGCGGCGCCCGTCTTCGTCGTAACCGACCCCATCGTCCGCCGCCTCTACGGGAAGCGGTTTCCCGTCGGCCCGGTCATCGAAATGGGCGTGGGGGAATCGGCCAAGACCCTCGACACCGTGGCGGACATCTACAGCGCCCTCATCGGCCGAGAAGCCGACCGGTCGGCTTTCCTTCTGGGCATCGGCGGCGGCATTGTCTGCGATGTCGCCGGGTTCGTGGCCTCCACCTACCTCCGGGGCATCCGGTTCGGGTTCGTCCCCACCACCCTGCTGGCCCAGGTGGACGCCGGCGTGGGGGGCAAGAACGGGGTCAATTTCTCCGGGTACAAGAACATGGTGGGCGTCTTCAACCAGCCCGAGTTCGTCCTCTGCGACCCCGGCGTGCTGACCACCCTGTCGAACGGCGACCGGGGCTGCGGCCTGGCCGAGATCGTCAAACACGGGGCCATCGCCGACGCCGGTCTGTTCTCGTTTCTCGAATCGAACATCGATGCCGTTCTCGCCCTGGAACCGGCGGCCGTCCACCGGATGGTCTACGATTCGGTGGTCATCAAATCGACCATCGTCAACCGGGACGAAAAGGAGACCGGCGAGCGCCGGAAGCTCAATTTCGGCCACACCTTCGGCCACGCCGTGGAAAAGATCCGCAAAGTCCCCCACGGCGAGGCCGTGAGCATGGGGATGATGGTGGCCGCGGCCCTGTCGGTCCGAAAAGGATATCTGGCCGAAGCCGACGCGGCCCGATTGAAAACCCTCCTCCAGCGGCTCGGCCTGCCCACCCACCTG
>JAABTM010000203.1 GCA_011389855.1 Desulfobacteraceae bacterium | reverse complement strand
GACGCCATCCATTTCGTACTGCTCAAGGGGATCGGCGAGGCGGTGGTGGAGAAGGTGGGTCTGAATGAATTGAAGGCGGTGATTTAAAAGAAGGCACAAAGGCACAAAGCGGCGGGTCGGGCTTTTGTCCACTTACTTCGTCCACCCCGTCCACTGAGTCCACTCAGTCCACGCCTGCGTCCATCAAAAAGACAATCTTAAAGGAAACAATACATGTCGAGCACGTTTGGCCGGGTTTTTAGAGTGACGACGTTCGGGGAATCCCACTGCAAGGCGGTGGGGGTGGTGGTGGACGGATGTCCGCCGCGGATGGCGTTGTCCGAAGCGGATGTTCAGGTTCAGCTGGACCGGCGGCGGCCGGGCCAGAGCAAGCTGACCACGGACCGGGATGAGGCGGACCGGGTCATCATCCTGTCGGGCGTGGAAAACGGCCTGACCCTGGGGACGCCCGTGGCCATGATGGTCCACAACAAGGATCAACGGCCCAAGGATTACGGCGACATGAAATTCGTGCCCCGGC
>JAABTM010000499.1 GCA_011389855.1 Desulfobacteraceae bacterium | reverse complement strand
CCTGACGCTCATCGAACTGGGATACGTCCTCCGGATCACCCGGGCCAGCATGGCCGAGGTGATGCGGTCCAGCTACATCCGAACCGCATTTTTAAAGGGCCTTCCCTACTGGCGGGTGGTCTTCAAACACGCCGTCCGAAACGCCCTCATCGCCCCCATCACCGTCATCATGCTCCATGTCAACTGGCTCATGGGCGGCATCGTCATCGTGGAGGTGGTTTTCGGGTATCCGGGACTGGGGAAATATCTGCTGGAATCGGCCTTGTATAAAGACATCAACGCCCTGGAAGCGGGGACCATGATCATGGTGCTTGTGGCCGTGGGAACCCAGTTGATCGCGGACATTATTTATACATTTTTGAATCCGAGGATTCGGTATTCGTAGTCCCATGAACTTGCCCGACGATAAACACGCAAGACTTGTAAATCTTGCAAAAGACCGAAATGTAAGCCTTGATAAATTAATGGAAGACCTCTCGACCATCGCTCTGGTGGATTTCGAATCTGAAAAGCGATTTCGGAACCTGGCGGCAGGCGGCTCCCGAGAAAAAGGGATAGCACTCCTTGATAAACTTGATCGTTTAAGCTGACGAAGATCTTTCCACGACCTGAACCGGAAAAACACCATGACAGTCGATGAAACCACTTCTGAATTTGTGGCGGAAGAGCCGGAACCGGAAAAGATCCGTTTTGAGCGGTTTCGGACCGGGCTCTCCATCCTGTTTGCCTCCAGGACGGCCACGGTGGGGATGGTGCTGGTGATGTTCTGGGTGCTGGTGGCGCTGTTCGCGCCGTTTTTGACCCCTTACACCCCCACAGAACAGGACTGGCGCGCGCCCAACCAGGGGCCGTCCTGGGAGCATCCGCTGGGCACCGATGAACTGGGTCGCGACCTCTGGTCCCGCCTTATCTACGGGGCCCGGGTGGTGCTGGTGATCCTGCCGGTTTCCCAGGAGTACTGGATCCCCGGCGGAACGGCCATCTGGGGGGTCATCGCGGCCCTGGTGATCGGGGCGGCCCTGGGGCTGCTTTCGGGGTACCGGGGCGGGTGGCTCGACGAGATCATCATGCGGCTGCTGGACGCCATGATGTCCGTCCCCATCATCCTGCTCTACCTCATCATCGTGGCGGCCATCGGGGCCTCGGCCCTCAACGTGGTCATCGCCATGGCCATCGTGGGAACCCCCGGCATCGCCCGGCTGGTCCGGGGGCTCACCCTGGATATCCGGACCCGGGACTACATCCGCGCCGCCGAGACCCGGGGAGAAGGCGCCTTATACATCATGTTCGTGGAGATCCTTCCCAACGCCAAAGGCCCCATCATCATCGACGCCATGCTCCGGGTGGGATACGCCATCTTCGCCATGGGCACCCTCGGATTTCTCGGCCTGGGCCTGCCGCCGCCGTCGCCGGACTGGGGCAGCATGGTGGCCAAGGGGCGGGAGTTCATCATGATCGGCAGCCCCTGGGCCGCGCTCTGGCCTTCACTGGCCATCGCCACCCTCGTGGTGGGCCTCAACCTCCTGGCGGACGGCCTCCGGGAGGAGACCATGCGATATCAATAACCATCTGGAGATACAATGAAATCGACAGCCATCATCATCATTCTTCTGGGACTGCTGGGCTTCCTGGCCTACACCAACCCTTCCATGGACCAGTACGGGGATTTCCTCAAGGACGAGATCAGCGACGAAGTGGGGCAGGGCGGGACCGTGGAAAAGACCCTGGGACGGCTCATCGGCGGATTGGCCGGCGGGGTGCTGACCACCGCCACGACCCGGACGGATTACCTGTTCCTGAGCGTCTATGAAACCGATCTGGGGACGGGTGAACTCAAATGCCTGGGGATCGTCAACAATTTCTTCGTCCTGGAAGAACCGGAATCCGGAAACTGAACAAACCACGAATCACGCGAATGGAACGAATGAATCCAAAACAGTAAACCACGAATCACACGAATGGAACGAATGAATCCAAAACAGTAAACCACGAAATACACGAAACACACGAAAAAATGCGGAATAATTCGCGAATTCCAAAATCATTTTTTGAGTTTTTTTTCGTGTCATTCGTGTATTTCGTGGTTTCCATTGTGGTTTCCATAGAGGATAACAGACATGACGACCAACGACGCGGCCGAGAAAGTGCTGGAAGTCGACAATCTCAATATTTCCTATAAGACGCGGAAACACCTGCTGCCCGCGGTCCGGCAGGTCTCGTTTTCCATCAGACGGGGCGAGACCATCGGCATCGTGGGGGAATCCGGCTGCGGCAAGAGCACCGTGGCCTTCGGCATCGTCAATTTTCTGGGGCAAAACGGCCGGATCACCGGCGGTTCCGTAAAATTTGAAGGATCGGAACTCGTCGGCCGGTCCGAAAAGGACCTCAACCGTCTCCGGGGCGACCGGATCGCCATGGTCTACCAGGATCCCATGGCCGCCCTCAATCCCACGGTCCGCATCGGCGAGCAGCTCGCCGAGGTGTTGACGGCCCATCGCGACATCACCTGGGACGCGGCCCGGAAGCGGTGCGTCGACATGCTCAACCGGGTCCACATGCCCGACGCCGGGCGGGTGATGGACCGCTACGCCCATCAGCTTTCCGGCGGCCAGCAGCAGCGGGTGGTCATCGCCATGGCCATGCTCAACGAGCCGGCCCTGCTGATCATGGACGAACCCACCACCGCCCTGGATGTGACCGTCGAAGCCACCGTCCTCGACTTGGTGGAGGAACTCAAGGACGAATTCCGGACCGGCATCCTCTTTATCTCCCACAACCTGGGG